>JAYPGD010000316.1:0-7074 GCA_038126655.1 Verrucomicrobiales bacterium | reverse complement strand
GGCCAGTCCCGACGCGTTCCTGCCGGTGCGGCCGCCGGGCAGCGCGCCGGAACAGGAATTCCTCCAGATGTGCATCCGCTGCGGAGAGTGCTTCAAGGCCTGCCCCAACAACGTGCTTCAATCCCAGGGTTTCGAGCAGGGAGTCGAAGGGCTCTGGACGCCAAGGGTCGTCGCCGATTGGGCCGGCTGTGAATCAAGCTGCAACGCCTGCGGCCAGGTCTGTCCCACCGGCGCCATCCGCGCCCTGCCCCTCGAGGAAAAGAAGGCCGCCCGCATGGGCCTGGCGATTGTCGACGAAGCCGCCTGCCTGCCCTACGCTGATCGCGAGGCCTGCCAGCTTTGCGTCGATGAATGCGTCGCCGCCGGTTACGACGCGATCGAGTTCACGCAGGTCCACACCCGGACGAACGAAAACGGCGCGCCAATTGAAGGAACCGGATTTGTCGCCCCGGTTGTCCTCGCGGAAAAGTGCGTCGGTTGCGGCCTCTGCCAGACGCGATGCCACGGAATCAACGTGAAGGAGAAGGGGCTGCTGCAAGAATCGGCGATCGTGATCATGGCCGGCCCCGGACGGGAGGACCGCATCATGAGCGGCTCCTACATCAAACTGCGCGAACGCGAGGCGCAGACGCACGGACCCAAGGACGCCCCGGCCGCGGACCCCGCGCCCGCCAGTGGAACGCCGGCGACGATCGACGCCGACGATCCCTTTGGCCTGAACGGGATTTGACCCCGGCCCCTTACGCGGCCGTTTCGCTTCCGGATCCTTCCGCCGCCTCGGGCTCCGAAGCGCTCGTCGGCGCGGAGTCGGCGACAGCCGCCTCTTCAGCGGGCGCTTCGGCCGCAGCAGGAGCGGCTTCGGTCACGTATTTTCCGATGGAATCGACGCGGTAGCTGCGCTGCTCGCCGCCGACCTCGAAGGAGATCTCCTCGCCGACCTTGGCGCCGACCAGGGACTGGCCCAGCGGCGTGAGGTAGCTGATGAGCCCCTTGTCGGGATCGCCGTCCCAAGCGCCGAGAATGGTGAAGGTTTCCTGCCGGTCCTGGGCGAGATTGGTCAGGGTGGCGATCGTGCCGATGTTCACCGCGCTGATGTCGGCGCTGGCAAAGTCGGTCGCCTGGGCGGCGTCGAGATCGCGCTCCAGTTCCGCCTTGCGGGCGTTGAGGAAGGCGCGTCGCTCCTTGGCCGCCTTGTATTCGTGATTTTCGCGAAGGTCGCCGTAGCTGCGGGCGATGGCGAGTTCCTTTGCATTGTCCGGGATCTGCTTCTGGACGAGATCGTCGTATTCGGCCTTGCGGCGGTTGAGGCTCTCCCACGAAACGATGAGCGAGGTCTCCTGCTTGGGCGCGCCGCTGGAGATGATCGACTGCACCGCCGGGTACTTCTTCACGATGCGGGCGAGCAGGGAATTCTTGTCCATCTCCCCGAAGGCGGGGCTCATCTTCAACGCGCGGGTGACGTCCCGGATGACATCGATGTCGGCGGACTCGATCAGATCGAGCAGCAGCGTGCGGTCGTCGACGATGTAATCCGGCAGCCGGGCCGAGCGTTTCTCCTGGAACTGGTCGTGCTCGATCGCGGCCATCATCGCGCGGAAGACCTCGGGGCCGAGGATGTCGGCAAAGGCGGCGTCGCGATCCTTGGCGAGCCAGA
This sequence comes from Verrucomicrobiales bacterium, assembly GCA_038126655.1. Lineage (GTDB taxonomy): Bacteria > Verrucomicrobiota > Verrucomicrobiia > Limisphaerales > JAYPEY01 > JAYPEY01. The sequence continues at coordinate 5,420 of JAYPGD010000316.1, read as the reverse complement.
GCAGGGTCTCGGTCGTCGCGGTGTGTTGGTTGATGAGCTGGGCGAGCGTGCCCTTGAGCTGCTCAAGCTTGTCGTTCTGGATGAGGAGGTGCGCGCACTCGGCGGTGAGCTTGGTGGCGTTGGCGTTGAGCAGTTGCAGGATCGGCTCCACCCAGGTTTCGGGGTGATGCTCCTTGAAGGAGGCCAGCACGCGGCGGATCTTCGCCGCGGGAAAATGATTCACCAACTCGTCGAGTTGGCCGTCCTGCGCCCAGATCGCCGCCACGGTCACCTCGCCCTCCTGCGGGCTGAGACCCGCAGCCTTGGCCAGGTCGTCACGGGCGTAGATGGCCTCCAGCGCCAGGGCCGGCTTGGTCTGCTCGTGCTTGGTGATGTCCGCGTTGAAGGCCGTGATCACCTCGGTCGCCGCGGCCGTCGCGTCGTCCAGATCGCCCACGTTCTTCTCAATCTCAATGACAACCGGAATCTGCGCCTTCAATCCCTTGGCCGCGTGGAACTCCTTCAACAACCGCGTCTGCTGCGAGATCTCCTCCTCATGGTAGATGATCGGATTCGATTTCTTGATGGGCAGCTGATAGTGCCCGTCCTTCTTCATCTCGCGTTTGGCGGTGTCCCACCACTTCTTCCAGTCGTCCGCGATCACGTCCGGTACGAGGACGCTCTGGACCTGGTCCAGTGTCGCCTTGCCGCCGTAGCTCTGCAGGACCAGCTTGATGAGGTCCAGGTGATGCAGGGCCGCCATCTGCTGCAGGCCGGGGAGATCCGACGCCTTGCGGGCCAGAATGTGATCCTTGGGAATGGGCTTCAACGACTTCGCCCCGAACCCCAGGTCCATCGAGTGGCCGGGCTTCCCTTCAAAATCGATCGTGAAGCGGGAAAACACGGTGTCCACAGTCGTGATGCGACCGAATCCCCAGCTCTTGTGCATGCAGTATCCCGCCTCGGTCAATGCGAGCAGCGCCTCGACATCCGTCGACTTGATCTTCCCCGCAGTGACCAGTTTCTCGAGTTCTTCTTTCATAATGCGTGTCTGTTTGCTCGCCCAATCGCGTCAAAAAGCGTTACTTCTACGCCGTGCCAAGTCAAAAACCAAGAACAATTGCCTACCGGGTTCTGCAACGCCGCGAGGAGGGCAGGGACTACACGGAAAACCTCTTCCGCAAGGAGATCGCCGCCGTTCATCCGTCCGCGGAAGACCGGCGCCTGGCGCAGGAACTGACCTACGGCGTCGCCCGTTGGGAACGGACGCTGGATTGGCTGATCGATCGCAGGACGCAGGGACGCCAACAAAAGAAGGGACTGCGAACGTTGCTGCGACTGGGACTGTATCAGGTCTTCTGGCTCGACCGCATTCCCGACCACGCCGCCGTCCACGAGACCGTGCAACTGGGCAAGGAACTCGGCTTCGGCCCGCAGTCGGGCTTCCTCAACGCGGTCCTGCGCGGCTACATCCGCGAAAAGGACCCGACGCACGGACTGCTGAACCGCCTGAAAGAAGAGGAACCGGCGGTCGCCTGGTCCCACCCGGACGAACTGTGCGACCGTTGGCGGGAACGTTGGGGCGAGGAGGCGCTGAATGCGCTTCTGGAATGGAACAACACGCCGCCCCCGACCTGCGCGCGCTTGAACACCCTCCGCGCATCGACGAGAGAGCTGGAACGCCTGTGGCGTGAGGAAGGCGTGGAGGCGACGCCCGCCGCCCTCAGTTGGGAAAAGGCCCCCGCCTGGCGGCTCGACGCGCATCCGCCGCTCGAATCGCTGGAGAGTTTTCGCAGGGGGCTGTTCTACATCCAGGACCCGAGCACGCTGCTCGCGGTCATGGCCCTCGATCCGCAACCCGGCGAAACCGTCCTGGACCTCTGCGCCGCCCCCGGCGGCAAGACCACGCTCATCGCGCAATGCCTGGACAACGACGGGCGCGTCGTGGCGACCGACATCGATCCCGAACGGCTCCAACAGGTCGCGGAAAATGTGGAGCGCCTCGGAGCAACCTGCGTCGAGACCTGGAATCTCAACAAGACGCTCAAGGCCCGCAAGCCGGAGCCGACCTTCGACCGGATTCTGATCGACGCGCCCTGTTCCAACACCGGCGTCATCCGTCGGCGGGTGGACGCGCGCCGGCGATCCGCCGGGAACGCGATCGAGGACCTGCGCGCCACCCAGCTGGAACTCCTCAGGCAGGCGGCGGCCTGGCTCAGGCCCGGCGGAAGAATCTGCTACAGCACCTGCAGCCTGGAACCGGAGGAAAACCGGGGCGTGTTGTTTGAATTCCTGAAGAAGGCCCCGCAGTTCACCCCGGCGACCGACCGGCAGCTGCTTCCATTCGTCGACCGCGTGGATGGCGCCTACTGCGCGGTTTTGGAGGATCGGAGGAAGGGGTGATGACGAACGGCAGGAAACACAAACGTCAAACGCTGAACGTCAAACTGGGAGGCGCGGATCCTTGGGCGTTTCACGTTTAAAGTTGAACGTTGAACGTTCGCCTTTCTTGAGCCGCCGCCACGCTTTCGCAATCGCGGCTTCTACCGTGGCGCAGCCGTCCCGGCGGCGTCCCGCCGCAAGACCCACTCCATCAGGCGGGGGCGCCTGCGCCACACCGCCTATCCGAACAGGTCCATCTGCGGCGAGGGGGGCAGGTCCTTCAGCTTTTCCCGCTCCGCGCGATGCCGCTGCGTCCGCCGCGGCTTGCCCTCGGGCGTGAGTTCGGACTCCTCCAGGTTGCCCAGGATCTCCTTCGCGCGCTCCAGCACGGACTTCGGCACGCCGGCCAGACGCGCGACCTGGATGCCGTAGCTCTTGTCCGTGCCGCCCTCGACGATCTTGCGCAGGAAGATGATCTCCTCGTTCCATTCGCGCACGGCGACGTTGAAGTTGCGCACGCGGCCCAGCCGGCCGGCGAGTTCGGCAAGTTCGTGATAGTGCGTCGCAAACAGGGTCTTGGCGCCGATCTGATTGTGCAGGTGTTCCACGATGGACCACGCGAGGCTGAGTCCGTCAAAGGTGCTCGTCCCGCGGCCGATCTCATCGAGCACGATCAGGCTCTTTGCGGTGGCGTTGTTCAGGATGTTCGCGGTCTCGCTCATCTCGACCATGAAGGTCGACTGGCCGCGCGAGAGGTCGTCGCTGGCGCCGATGCGGGTGAAGATGCGGTCGGTGAGATCGATGCGGGCCTCGGTCGCCGGCACGTAGGAGCCGGTGTGGGCGAGCAGGGTCAACAGCGCGACCTGTCGGATGTAGGTGCTCTTGCCCGCCATGTTGGGACCGGTGATGATGGCGACCTGTTGCTCGTCGGCGTCGAGACGCGTGTCGTTCGGCACGAACCGCTCCTCGGTCATGCTCTGATCCAGGATCGGATGGCGGCCTTCGCGGATGTCCAGAAGGTTGTCCTCGCGCACATCCGGACAACAGTAGTCGAACAGCCGCGCGGTCTCCGCGAAGGAGCCGAGCGTGTCGAGCTGCGACAGGGCGCGCGCGAGATCCTGGATCTCCGGCAGTTTCGCGATCACGGCTTCGCGCACGCGGAGGAACAATTCGTATTCCAGTTTCGCGCCGCGCTCCTCGGCTCCCAGGATCTTGTTCTCAATCTCCTTCAACTCCGGCGTTATGTAGCGCTCGCCATTGGCGATGGTCTGCTTGCGGACGTAATTGTCCGGCACCTTGTCGAGATTGGACCTGGTCACCTCGATGAAATAGCCGAAGACGGAATTGTATTTGACCTTGAGCGAAGGGATGCCGGTCTTCTCGATCTCCTCCTGCTGCATCCGCGCGATCCAGTTCTTTCCGTCGCGCGAGGCGCTCTTCAGTTCATCGAGTTCGGCGTCGAAACCCTCGGCGATCATGCCGCCGTCCCTCAGGGTCAACGGCGGCTCCTCGACAACCGCCCGTTGGATCAGATCCACCAGCTCCGGAAACTCCGCCAGCTCCGAATCCAGACGGCGCAACAGCGCGGGCCGAACGTCCGCGTCATCCATCGACTCCGCTTCAGACGATTCCTTGAACTCCAGATCGGAGGTCTCATTCAAATGCCGGTCGTCCGGGCGAAGCTCCTTCAGCGCGCCGCGCAGGAAGGGGACCTGCTCCAGCGCCTGCCGCAGCGCGACCAGGTCGCGCGCGTTGCCCGAGCCGACGCTGAGGCGGCCGATCGTGCGCTCCAGGTCCCGCACCTCGCCAAGGCGTTCGCGGAACTGATCGAGCAGGCGGCCGTTGTCCAGCCAGGCCTGCACGACCTCCTGCCGTCCGCGAATGGCCTCCGTTTCAGACAGGGGTTGCGTCAACCACTCGCGCAGGCGTCGGGCGCCCATCGGCGTGACCGTGCGGTTCAACGCGCCGAACAACGACGCCGACTTCGGCGCGTCGCGGCTCAACGGCTCCAGAATCTCCAGGTTGCGCAACGACGTCGTGTCGAGCGCGAGATAGTCGGCGCTCTGATAGAAGGAGAGCTTTGTCAGATGCGCGACATCGCGGCGCAACTGCCGCGTGAGGTAATGCAGGACGCCGCCCGCGGCGCCGACGGCCGCCTCGCGCCCCTTCAATCCGAAGCCGTCGAGCGACGCCACCTTGAAATGCTCGCGCACGGTGAAGACGGAGGTCTCCGGTTCGAACACCCAGTCGTCGTATCCGTTGATGATGCCGAAGCGCGTTCCCAACAATTCGCGCAGCGCGGCCGCCTCCTCCGGAATCACGACTTCCGCGGGACGCACGCGCTCCAACTCGCTCTGCAACGCCGCGTCGCCTTCGACCTCGGTCGTCTTGAAGTCGCCGGTGGTGAGATCGACGATGGCGACGCCGATGCGTTTGCCCGTCGGGTAAAGCGCGGCGAGGAAGTTGTTCCGTTCCGCGACGAGCATGCGCTCATCGAAGTGCGTGCCGGGGCTGACGATCTGGGTGACCTCGCGCTTGACGAGCTGCCCCGGCTTCGCCTCCTCCACCTGATCGCAGATGGCGACCTTGCGGCCCGCCTTGAGGATGCGCGCGATGTAACCATTGGCCGCGTGAAAGGGGATGCCGCACATCGGCGTCGTGCCGCGCTTGGTCAGTGCGACGTTCAAAATCTTTGCGCCATCCTGCGCGTCCTCGAAGAACATCTCGTAGAAATCGCCGAGACGAAAAAGCAGCAACGCGTCCTTCGGCAGCTCGCCGCGAATGCGACGATACTGCTGCATCATGGGCGTGATCTTTTTTTCTTTGGCCATCGCGCGGTTGTTTTGAACTGAATTGAAGGACGAACGAAACCAAAAACGTGAAAAGAAGTTCACATTTTTTTAACAAAAGTACTAGGCGCCCCTTTTGAATGTGTTTAAAAAACGTCCGCTAAAGAACGCATGAATTTTTTTACGGCAATTTAAGCCCACTACGGAACGGAGGTGATACTTCATGCCAGCTAAAAAGAAAGCAGCTCCCAAAAAGAAAGCCGCGCCGAA
>JAYPGD010000315.1:3396-7076 GCA_038126655.1 Verrucomicrobiales bacterium | reverse complement strand
GCGCGCAATTCCTCGCGGCTCTGGGCGATTTCGGACTGGCTGCCCTTTTCGACGGATTCGAAGTGGCGGGCCAGGGTGCGAAGGCGGTCGGCGAGTTCCTTCTGGTGGTTGGCGGCGCCGGCGAGCGCCTGGCGGCGCATGGGCGCCTCGGGGGTTTGCGCCGATTCGCGCAGGGCGTCCTCGGCCTTGGCGGGCGGGTCGGCCAGCAGGGCGACGGCGTCGTCGGCGTCGCGGGCGCTGGCGCGGCCTTCCTGGTCGGCCATGTCCTGGACGTTCGCCTCGCGACGCAGGGCGGCCTGCACGTCCTTGACCTGGTCGCCGAGGTCCTGTTGGCGGGCGAGCAGTTCGGCGGGTTTGTCGGATTCGGGCGCGGTTCCGGATTCGGGGAGGGTTTCCTTTTCGCGCAGGGTCTCGGCCTGCATCCGGTCTGTCGCCTTGGCCAGTCCGTTCATCATCTCGCTGAGTTTGGGAGCGAGGTCGGTCACGGTCTTGCGGGCTTCGGCGAGGGCGGGCGAGGCCTTCTTTTCCACGTCCTGGAGGGCGCGTCTCAGGTCGGTGAAGCCGTCTGTCAGCGGTTGGGGAGCGCGTTCGGCGGAGGCATTTCGCTGCGAGGTGGCGCGGTTGGCCATCTCGCGGTCGATTTCCTTGCGGCTGTCGCGGCGGTTCGCCTCGTTCATGACGTCGACGGCCTCCTTGGGCAGTCCGGCGCTCTTCATTTGTTGGGCCGTCCGGTTGAGATTGCCGGCGAGGCGGCTCCATTCCTTGGGGCGGGCGGTGGAGGCTTCGTGGTCGTTGGCGTTCCAGCGCTCCTGCTCGCCGAGTTGCTTGGCGCCCTGCGCGAGGCTGCGGATTTCGTGGCCGCTTTCCAGGGTCCGGTAGGCGCGCTCCAACTGTTTGAGCGGTTCGACGGCGTCCTTTGCGTCGGCCTTGGCTGAGCGCAGCGCGCCGAGGGCCTGGGCGGCCTTGGCGGTGTCGGCGACGTGTTGGGAATCGGCGTCGGGGCGTTTTTCCTCGAAATCGGCCTCGTCCTTGAGTTGTTCCACGGCGGCCCGCCAATCGCGGGCTGCGGTTTCCCGGGCGTCGTCGCGGCTGTTGTCGCGGGCGAGGGTCTCGGCGGCCTTGCGGGCCTGGGCGAGTTTCTCGGAGGCGGCGCCGGCGGAGCGGGCGAGGGCGCTGCGGGCATTGTCCGCGCGTTTGCCGAGGTCGCGTTCGAGTCCGCGCAGGGTGGAGTGAGCGGAGCGGGTGGCGTTGCGCATGCGGTCGGCGCTTTTGGCGAGGCTGCGATCCGGGGTGTCGTCTTCGAGCGCCTTCTCGAGTTCGGTCCGGTGTTCCGCGAGGCTCTCCTGGGGGCGTTTCAAACGGTTCGCGTTGGAGCCGGTGAGATTGGAGGCCAGGTCCTTCATCGCGTCCTCGACCATGCGTGTCTCGTTGACGGCGGAGCTTTCGCGGCGGGCGAGCCGTTCCCAGGCGAGGTCGCTTTCCGCCGCCTCCTGTTTGGCGGCCTCGTTCATGCGCTCCTGTTCGCGGCTGAGGTAGTTGAGATTGTTGGCCAGATTGGAGGCTTCGTCGGCGGTGAGGATATCGTTGAAGCGTTGTTCGAGCGCGCGCGCCTTGGCGGCGGTCTTCTTGCCCTGTTCGGCGGCTTCGTCCGCCGCGCTCTTCGTTGCGGAGGCGCCGAGTTGAAGTTTGTCGATGGCCTTTTGGGAGCGTTCGAAATCCTCGTGTTGGAGTTCGCTGAGGGCGCGGGCGGCGAGCATCAGGTCCTCGGCTTCGCGTCCGGCGCCGGCTGCCTGGAGGGACTCGCCGAGTTTGGCGCGGACGAGTTTAAGTTGTTCCTCGACCTTGGCGGCGGCGGCCTGGGCGTTGATGGCGGACTGCTTCTTCCGGTTGTCGTCGTTCCCGGCGAAGGCGGGCCGGGTCTCGTCCTGCAGGGTCTTGCGGAGGACTTCGGTCTCTTCGGAGAGTTTTTCCAGCGAGTCGTGCAGGTTGCGTCGCGCCTTCAGGGCGGCGATGCGCTTGGCGTCGAAGCCCGGTGAACTGACCTGCAGGGTGATCTTGGAGGATTGGCCGCGGCTGCCGCGCAGGTCCCAGGCGACGAGTTTGAGCACGAGTTGGTCGCCCGGTGCGGCCTGCATTTCGAGCAGGTCGAGCCGGTAATCCACGGCGATTTCCTTTGTGCGTTCGAGGCTCAACGGGAGGGTCTTGGTCGCGCGGCGGGGTTGGGTGACGGTGAGACTCACATTGGTGAGGCCGAGGTCGTCGGTTGCGGAGCCAAGGATCCGGATGACATCGTCGGGTTGGACGATGGTGTCGGTCTTGGGCGCGTCGATGCGGACTGTGGGGATCAGGTCGGCCAGGGGATTGATCTCGTAGAAGGGGCTGAACTCGTTGTTGAAGCCGGTTTCCTCGGAGACGAGGTGCACCTGGTAGGTTCCGGGGCTGTGCATGGGGACGGCGACCTTGAACGCGCGTTTTTCGGCGGAGGCGGAGATGAGGATGTTGGTGGATTTGCGCCCCTTGAATTCCATCCGGAGTTCGCCTCCGGAGACGGGTTGGTCGGTCTCGATCTCGAGGTTGACGGTTGTGCCTGTCAGGGCTTCGAGGTCGCCGTTTTCGTCGTTCTCCACCCGGGGGGGCAGCCCGGCGTATTCGGGGAACGCATAGTTTTTCCGGAAGTTGGCCACATGGGGGCGGCGGCGGGTTTCGACGCGGTAGCGCCGGGTGATGGCGTTTCCGGCGCGGATGCGGAATTCCACAGCTTTGGTGTCCGCGGAGATGGAGGCGGAGTATTGGCGATCGCCGACGAGGTTCATCTCGACCCGGCCTTTGTCGTCGCGTTCGCCCTCGTAGAAGGTTTCGATCTCGACGCGCGAGGGGGATTTTCCGGAGATTTCGACCAGGACGGGGATGTCGTCACCGAGCGGCACGAGCGTGTCGGTCCTGGTTGGTTCAAGCAGGGTGATGATGACATTGGAGACGCGGTCGACATTGGCCATGGGGGCGATCGCGCGGGCCACGAGTTGGCCGAAGCGGAGTCCGGGCAGCACGAAGAGAAAGCCGAACACGGCGACGACGCTGACGGCGGTGTAGAGCCAGCGGGAGATGAGGCGGCTGGGGAGGAGTTGGTTGGCGTCGACGCCTTCCATTCGCGACGCGACGCTGCGTTGCAGGACCTCGCGGAAGACTTCGGAATCCCATTGGGCTTCGTCGGGGGATTCGCCGAGTTCGACGGCCGAGATGAGGTCCTCGCGGAGGTCGGGGCGGGTCTTCTCGAGGATGCGCGCCATTTCGCGGGGGTCGGGGGCCTTGATGAGGAAGCGCAGGAAACCGCGCCAGACGACGATGGCGGTGGCGAGATAGGCGGCGGCGCTCATGAGATAGCGCGCCCAGTCGGGCAGGAGGAAGAGGCGGTCGACGATGGCGACCAGGGTCACGCTGCCCAGCAGGGCGACGAGTCCTTCGGCGACTCCGCGCATCAGGATCAACGAACGCCAGCGTTCGCTGAATTCCTCGAGCTTTTCGGCAATCAGCGGGTTGAGTGATGATGACATGACAGGCTTGGAAAACGGCGTCTGAAAACTGTCGCGGAATGTAGCGCCTTTTCGCCGGAAAGGGGAATCCTGATTTCAGGGGCCGGGCGCGGATTTGAGATCTGAGATCTGAGATCTGAGATTTGAGAT
>JAYPGD010000315.1:0-3296 GCA_038126655.1 Verrucomicrobiales bacterium | reverse complement strand
TGGCTCGACGCTCCTTCAACCTGAGCATGGAGCGGACCTCGCCGGCGGAGCCTCGCGCGATGTAGATGAACTGTAGCAATTCGTTGGTCGTGCCGCGTTCGAATCCCTCGGCGATGTTGTTGGAGACCGAGAGCGATGCCCGGTCGATTTGATCGCGGAAGCCGCGGGTTGCTGAAAAAGTCTTTTCCTCCAGCAGATCTTCAATCCCCTCGTATAGTTCCGCGGCTGTTTGCCAGACTGGCAGGTCCTCGAACTGTTTGTACGTCATTCCTGGCGCTAATGCAGGTCGTGTGCCAACTGGCTTTGAAAATTCAGATTTCAAATCTGAGATCTGAGATCTGAGATCAGAGATTTGAGATCGTGTGTCTCAGAGCATTCCCGCGCGTTTGCGGAGAGCCCATTCGAGGGTGAGCAGGAGGACGATGGGGACGAACCACCAGTAGCTCTGCCAGAGGAGCATGTCGAATTCTTCGATCTGTCCCTTGCTGAGCGGTTTGAGTTGTTCGGCGAGTTGATCGATCTCCTCCTCGCGGAAGAAGCGGCCTCCGGAGTTGGCGGCGACGTTGCGGAGCAGTTCTTCGTTGGCGGAAAGGACGGCCATCTCGCCGCCGCTGTCGGCCTGCACGGTGAAGAAGGTCCGGGCCTTCATCTGGTCCTCGGGAAGGCCGTCGACGCGGATTTTCACCTCGTAGTCACCCTCGTAGAGGGGCGCGGTTTGGCCGCGGAAGACGCCGCCGGAATTGACATCGGCTTCGAGGGCGACGGAGGCGACCTTTTCGCCGTTGCGAAAGATCTGGGCCTCGGCGTTGGCGTTGAGGATCAGGCGGCCTTCGGCGTCGCGCAGGCGGACGCGGATACGGGCCTGTTCGCCGGGCTTGTACATGAGCGGCCCGGTGTCCAGGGCGACGTATTTGTCCTCGACCGGAAAGGAGGGCTCCATGATCCAGCGCGCCGCCTGGTTCCAGAACTTCTGGTGATAGAGGTCGCCGATGCCATAGCGCCAACGCCAGGATTCGTCGTGGCCGATGTAGAGGACCTTTCCGGCGCCCTGTCGGCGGAAGACCATCGCGTCGGCTTCGCGTTCGCCAAGCCGGGCCTTCATGAGGACTTCGGAGCCGGGGAGGGCCCGGGCGGGAGGCACGAAGCGGGGAGGTCGAAGGCTGGCCCAGATGCGTTTGTTCTGTTCGGCGCCGGCGACGAGGCTGATGGGGCCGGCGGAGCTGTCGCTGGCGGTGAATTCCAGCTTGATGTCGCGGCCGCTGAGCGAGCCGGTCTGCCACTCGACGGGGAAGAGGTTGCCCAGGGGCGTCCGGCGGTAGAAGGCGAGCGGGGTTCGGCGGCCGTCGAGGAAAATGACGCCGCCGCCGCGATTTTCGACGTAGCTGTGAAGCCATTGGAGTTCCTCGGTCTTGAACATGGTCATGGGCACATCGCCGAACACGATCAGGTGGTAGCTGTAAAGTGTCTCGAGATCATCGGGAAACGTTCCCGGCGCCTTGCCCCTTCGCCAGGGGCGTTCCTCGCCGCCGCCGCCGGCCAGCAGGGCGTTGACGTCCCAGGAGTCATCGCGTTCCAGGGCGTTGCGCAGGTAGCGGAATTCCCAGCGCGGGCGACCTTCAAGGATCAGCATGCGGGGTTTTTCGGTGATGGCGGCGAAGCGCAGGGGGCGTTGGTTGTTGGAGGCGTCCTTTTCGCCGGCGACCTCGCTGATGCGGACCTGGAAATCGAGCGGGACGGCGGCGAGCTTCAGATCGCTGTCCCGTGATTCGAGTTCGGAGCCGACCAGGTTCTTGATCGGGAAATCGTAGGGAACGGTGCGTGACGGGTTGCGTTCGGTCAGCAGTTCCTTTTCCCAGACGATCAGGCCGTCTTTTTCGATGGAGACGGAGAACCGCTGTCCGGATTCCATGTTGTCGGCGATTCGGATGTAGCCCTTGGCCCGCGATTCATGAAAGACGGATGCGGGGGCGTCGACCTCGACAATGGCGAGGTCCTCGGGCGGGGCGGCGGTTCCCACGCTGAGGGTGAACACCTTGACGCCGCGGTTGCCGAGAATCTTGGCGAGGTTTTCGGGCGAGTCGCCCATATTGTGGCGTCCGTCCGAGATCAACACCGCGGCCATGTTGTCGCCGGCCTCCACTTCGGCGGTGCGTTCGCGCAGCGTGGAGCTCAGGTCGGTGCTGATGTTGTTCGTGCCGACCTGGAACGCCTCGAACAGGGCGTCCATGTCGTCGGACTGGTCGGCTCCGGAAATCCAGAGCGTCTCGCTTTCGCCGCCGATCATGCGTGTGAGTTCCACCTCGTGGGTGGCGATCAGCCGGGAGAACAGGCTTTCATCGCCCTCCAGGAGGTGGGAACGGACGCGATTCCAGCGGGGTTCCTCGTCGAACTTCTTCAAGGCGTCGCGAAGCCGGGTGTCGCCGTTCTCAATCAGGGTCGCCACGTGTTGATCGAAGGAGGCCGTCATGCGGGCGTTCCAGTTGTCGGACTCGCGGGCGATCCTGCGGAGTTCCTGCAACAGTCGGGCGGTGTCCCTTCCGGGCGGCGCGTCGGCGAGTTTTCGCGCGGGCGCGACAACGTCGCTGCGCAGGCTGCGCTTCAGGTCGGCGAGACCGGGGCTGTTCGAATCCCTCAGTTTCTCCAGCGCTTCCAGGGCGGCCTCCGAGGCGTCGGCCAATTCCACGGCGACGTTCTGTGCGTCGACGGCGACGAGGTTGGCCTTTGCCTGTGCGGCGGCCCGGGACATGCGCCCGGATTCGTTGGAGACGGCGCGGAAGGCGGGGTCGACCGAGCTGTCGTCCAGCCAGCCCAGTTGCGCGGCGATGAGCAGTTTGCGGCGTAGATCCATCTGTTCGTCGGTGACGCTCATGCTCCTGGAGGCGTCGGCAAGCAGGAGCAGGCGGGCCAGATCGCCGACGACCTCCCGCCGATGCAGGACAGGGCCGGTGAGGATCATGAAGAGGAGGAAGACCACGATGGCGCGGAGGGTGGGCAACAGCCAGGAAAGCGAGTCCACGCGCAACCGGGTCTCGCGGCGATAGTAACGCCACGCAAACACTGACAGGGCCAGCCCGAAGGGGACGGCCGTCATCAGGCTCCAGTCGCCGAGGAATCTCAGGTCGTGGTCCATTCAGCGGGCGCGCATTGCCGGAGGTTTCGTTGAGGCTTTCATGGGCGGTTCATTTCCGGTCGCCGATGCGTTGTTGGAGCCAGATTTCGAGGAAGACGAGAATGAGGACGGCCCAGAAGATGGGGCGCCAGATTTCGCGGCCGAAGCGGCGGTGTTCGTCGAGTTC
>JAYPGD010000314.1:0-7086 GCA_038126655.1 Verrucomicrobiales bacterium | reverse complement strand
GTAGAATCTTCGGAACGCCGATTTACAGCTTAGACGAAGACATGCTTATCGGAGTTGAATCCTTGAAGCGCCGCAAACGCCTGTTTGGAGGAATTCGAAAAGGCGATCTGTGCTAGCGATCGTTACAAGCGGTGCGTAACGACTCCACTCTACTCCACATTGGCCGCATAGATTTCCAACACCAGGTCTGTCGCGAGTCTGCCCGAGCTTGCGGGCACTGCGGGCTCGCGATCTTCCCGAACGGCGGCGGCGAAGTCCTGAAGAATCGCCTCATGCCCCGCCGTATCCTCGACCGCCGCGCTGTCTGCGCCGCTGTGCACTTCGAAATCCTTCTTCTCCGAAGGGTTTCCGACACCCTCGATCTCCCAGGTCGAAATCTCATCATTGATCAGGACAACGGTTCCCTTGTCGGTGTGGATCTCCAGAACGGGCGAGAAGCCCGGCTTGGCCGCGGATGAAGCGGTGATACTGCCGAGCATGCCATCCGCATAACGCAGCAGCGCCGTGCCGTGGTCCTCGACCTCGATATCGTGCACCTGCGTGCCCAGCATGCTGACGACCTTCTCAGGCATGCCGAAGAACCAGCAGAACAGGTCCACATTGTGCGCCGCCTGTTGAATGAACGGCCCGCCCCCGTCGATCTCGTAACCGCCGCGATAGGCTCCTGAGTTGTAGTAGGCCTCGTCGCGCCAGAACTTCACCCGCATGTCCGCCGCGAAGACCCGCCCCAGCTCCCCGTCGTTCAACAACGTCTTCAACAATTGGTTCTCCGGGCTCATCCGGCGTTGGTAGCTCACCGCCAACTTCACGCCGGCCACCTCACAATCCGCGATCATGGCGTCCATGTTCGCGCGATTGATCTCCAGGACCTTCTCGGTCAGCACGTGCTTGCCCAGTTTCGCGGCCTCCCGCGCGCCGACATGATGCAGGCCATTCGGCGTGCAGAGAATGACCGCGTCGAACTCGACGTCCACCTCGGCCAGCGAGGCAAAGACCGGCAACGCTTCCGGCGAATCCTCAATGCGCCGGCCACTGCGGGAAACCACGCCGACCAACTCCAAACCCGGCGAACGATCAATGGCCTTCAGATAAGTGCGGCTGATGTTGCCCGAACCAACAATAACGTAGCGAAAAGGTGTGTCCGACATGACGCGGGAGGATTTCAGGACAATGCGCGTTTGGCAATCGCGAGCCGCCGCACAATAGGAGTGAAGCCAAGGTCAGGTCTGTTTCCTGAGCGTCGTCGGAATATTCAAGAAGGGAGACAACAACTTGAATCGAAATCATTTCCGCTGCAACACCCGCCCGAACCGCTCGGGGTCCGGCATTTCATTCCTGGTGAATTCACGACTGCCGATCAATTCGCTCACGTCCACGAACTGCCCGCCCTTTTCCGCCGATTCATAACCCGCCATCAGGGCAGCCATTGTATCCCAGGCCATCAACGGTCCGGACTGCGGATGCCGATCCGGATCCAATGCGCAATCCACCGCGTCGTTCATCTCGCTGACATAGCCGTGCGAATGAAACTGGTTCGGTCGCGGGAAGCTCGTGCCGACCGGCGTCGGCAGCTTCTCGCGGAACAGGAGATTCCCGGCCGGCTCGGCGGAAGGAAGGAACAGCTCGTTCTCGTTGTTCGGATTGACCCGGATGTCATACTTCGCGAAGTCGGTGATGACCGAAAGTTCATTGCGAATGCCGGTGATGCTCAGATCGTGTCCCATGGCCTCGGCCACGGTCTGATCCTCAAACACGACCGTGATCCGCGCAAAATCATCGACATTCTGCATGACCCTGAAATGCTCGCCCGACGCCGCCGGAAGATGCTTCAGAATCTGCAGCGAAATCGCCGAGACCTTCGCGGGCCGGATCGGCCGCCCGTCGCGCAGGATCCCCTCCACCTGTTTGAGGAAGAGGCACGGTCCCAACGGATGGCAGCCCTTGTTGAACAGGGCCCCGCCTCCAGACAGCGAAGGCGTGTCATAGGCCGGGGCATGCGATCCCTGATGCGCGCAGACGCCGAACTGGTGCAGCACCCTGCCCTTGTCCGTCTTCTGCGCCTCGGCCAATAGTTCAACAAGCGCCTTGACGCCGTCGAAGTAGACGAAATCCTCGGCGTAGAGCAGCTTGGAGCCATTCTCGCGGACGGCGTCGAGAACCTCGCGCAGGAACTCCATGGATTCGTTTTTCTTCGTTTCGGCGTCCGCCTCCCGCCCCTCGGGATAGCCGGGCCAGATCACCGGCGGCTTTTCCAGGACAATCACCGGGACGCCCGCCCGCGCCGACTCCATGGCGTAGGGGCCATGGGCAAAATTGGCGCAGGCGATGTTGTCGATGTCCGGCTGGACGGTCTCGATCATCTCGGCGTGACTCGCGAAGGCCTGGCCGACCCCGTGCTTCTCCGCAAAGGACTCCGCATTGGCGACCCTGCCCGAGGTGACGCCGGCCAACTCGATGGCGACGCCGTTCTTGTGCGGGATCATCCCGTAGCACTGCGCGGAATAATCCGCGGCGAAACCCGTTCCGTTGATTGTGACCTTCAAGTTCCTGTCTTCCATGCGCGGGCAATCATTGGTCGGTCACCGCGCCGGGGCAAGACCGGATGCCGGGAAACGCGGCGCGCCGCCGCAGTTTCGCGTCCGGGCGACCGAAGACGCGCCCGGTCGCGATCACCCCCGCTTGGAGCCGACCAACCGCAGCAGCGCCTCGCCCAACCACTTCGGCAACCGCGGTTTGAGCCACATCTTGAAGGCGTGCCAGCGACATTTCCTGAGAAACAGCGGCGTCAAAAAGCCGCGATACTCCGGATCGCTCTCCAACAGTTTACGCATCGGCGAGCCAAAGACGAACAAGGCCCCGCTCTCCTGGATCGGCTGACGTATGTCCCTGAACTCATCGGAATCCAACCGCCGCAAAATGCCGTCCAACACCTCGCGGTGCTCCTCCTCCTTGTCCGGAGTCCGAGCCGACAAGCCGCCGGGGTGCAATGAGAAAACCGCCAGGGGCTCCGGGACAAAACAAAATCCATGTCGGTAAGCGAATGTCATGTACAGGAACCAGTCGCTGTGCCACTTGAGCTCGGCGTCCAATCCGCCCAAGGCAATCAATGTCTCGCGATGCCAGAGAATCGTATTGCTGGGAATCAAAAGGCGCCCCTGCTTTTCCAACTGAAGCGCGTCCGCCGGCGGATACCAGGCCGGCTGGTCGCCCATCGCCCCGCCGACATGGGACGTCATGCCGCTCTCCTCGTCGCGCCAATCCCCGATCGTGCAGCTCATCTTCGCCTCGGGATGCTCCGCCAGCAGATCCAAGGATTTCTCGAAGAACCCCGGCAGGATGAAATCGTCCGACGCCGCCCAGTAGACAAATTCCCCCGACACCATCTCCAAGCCCCGGTTCGCATTGACGCAGACGCCGCCATTCTCCGGCGCCTCATACAGGCGGATGTGCGGATGCTTGTCCGCGTATTCCCGGATCACCTCGACGCTGTTGTCGGTGGAGCAGTCATCCAGTATCAGGATCTCATCCGCCTGAACCGACTGTTCCAGGAAGGCGTCAAGCGCGCGGGTGATCAGTTTCGCGTGATTATAATGCGGCAACACGACCGAGAGCGTCGGTCGTTCGCCTTTCCTGCGCGGGCTTGCGCTCATTTCAATGTCCCCTTCCCGGCGGCGCCGACAGGTCCGCGCATCGTGAGTCGCGCCAGACCTCCGAGCTTCGGGCTCGGACGCCGGAGCATTGCTGCGCTGCAGCGACTGGTCGGCGACACAGCTGCGCTCCATTCACGGCGTCTCATCCCAGTTTCACCCACGCCCCCAAACATCACGCCCCTCCCTTCCGATCGACCTGCGACGGATGGAAGGCAAGTTTCCCCTCCACAACCGCGGCCCGCGTCGCCTCCAACCGTTCCGGCGAATCGATGGCGCATCGAAAACCGCCCAACGGAAATCCATACAGCCGCCTGGATTCCACCTGCTTCGCAAACACATCCCGAGGCAGATCGGCCAACCCCGCCGCCGGAATGTATTCAAAGATCTCCTCGGCGCAGATGCAGACACCCGAGTTCACCCAGGGCGAAGCCTGCCCCTTCCGCTCCGCTTCCGACGGCCGCTCCAGGAAACCGACAATCTGCTGGTCCGCATTCATGGCCACGATGCTGTTGGACGAGGCGCGTTCGTGCAACAGCAGCGTCGCCAGGGCGCCGGTCCGCCGTTGCGACGCCAGCATGAGCCCAAAGTCCTGGTCGGTCACAATGTCGCCATAGTGAACCAGCATCTCAGGGCTTCCGGACAGAAAGGCGCGCGCGTCCCGCACCCCTCCCGCCGTCCCCTGTAACTGCGCTTCCCGCGAGTAATCAATCCGCGCCCCGTACCTTGAGCCGTCGCCGAAATGGTCGACGATCGCTTCCGGAAAGTAATGCAGGTTCATCACCAGATCGGAGATCCCCTGGCGAACCAGGTTCGCGACCACCCAGGCCAGGATCGGGTATCCATCAATCAGCAACATGCCCTTCGGCGTCTCGGAGGTCAGCCCGCCCAACCGCGTGCCCAACCCCGCGCTGAGTATCATCGCCTTCATCGTGACATAATCCAACGTGCCGCCTCAGGCAGACCGGGGCAGAGATGATCCGGCCGGACGGCGAGATCGGCGTCGCTCGCTCCTTCGATTGGCGCGTCATTCTCCCGACCGGTCGTTACCAAAATCGTCCGACAACCCGCATGGCGTCCGGCGGCGATGTCGGTGATACGGTCTCCCACCATGTAGCTTTGAGACGCATCCAGGCCGTGATCGGCGCAGGCCCGCTCGATCAATCCAGGTCTAGGCTTCCGGCAGTCGCATTCCATGCGAAACGCCTCCACGTCCGCAGTGGGGTGATGCGGACAGAAGTAGAACCCGTCGAGCCCCGGCCCGCCCGACTCCCGGATCATGTCGCCCAACGCCTGGTTCAACCGCGCCACTCCGACAACATTAACCAGTCCCCGCGCCACCACCGGTTGATTTGAAATCACTACCAATTGAAATCCCGCTTCCTTGAGTTCTCTCAACGCCCGCGGAACACCGTCCAAGACGCGCAATTGCTCCACGGTCGTGATCAAATGAACATCCTCGTTCAACACACCGTCCCGGTCGAGAAACACCGCTCTGCGAACCGCTTCGGTCATGAGCGTTCCGGCGGCGCAATCGCCTTGAAGTTCTTCCCCATGCCATTGAGCCGTTCCGCGACGGCACCCGCCAGGGGATGCGGCAGGGCCACATAAATGACGGCCCCGTCCTCAACATCCGCCGGAGCCAGAATGGGCTTGCCCAGATGCTCCCGCCCCCGCCGCGCCGGATCTTCATCGACAAAAAATGAAGCCCGGTTCCCAATCTGCGACTCCAACCAGGTCGCGGCGATCGAGGCTCCAAAAATTCCAAACTCGCCCTCATTGGCAAGCCGTTCCGCTTCAACCGCACAGGCTCCCAGCCAGTCGAGTCCGCCCAGGACATCAGGCTCATCCGATGAGTCGGACATTGCCCCGCCCGCGTTTGATCCGGCAACCGATGCCGAGTGACGCCCGGCGCTCCGGTCGGGGGCATTCCCCGTTTCATCCCGCCTGGCGGTCAACGACAACTCCCGCGGCGTCCAGTCGTCCGAAACGGCGACATCCACATAGCCGGCGTCAGCCGCCAATCCCGCCAACGACACCGTCGCAAAATGCGAGCAATGATCCGCCACCAGCATCATGACGGGATTTGCCAGGCAATCCGGCACCTCCACAAACAACAACCCGCCCGGTGCCAGACGTTCCTGAATCCCGTTCAACACGGGAATGGGATCCGGGATGTGCTCCAACACATGAACCATCGAAACCACATCAAATGTCCCTGGGACATCCTCCAATCTGCCGCCATGCATGGCGGTGACTCCGGGAATTGCCTCCACCTCCGCCTTGTATTTCTCGTCAAATTCCGTGCCTTGCAATTCCCACCCGGGCAACGTCCTTCCCCAGGCGCGAAGAATTGAGCCGTTGCCGCAGCCCACATCCAGCAACCGCCCTGTCTCCGGAAGCTTGTGGCGCGTTTTCAACGCCTCGACCAACGCCTCCGAGCGCGGGCTTCCCTTGCCGTCCTGCTGCCTGAACACGCTCTGCTCCGTCCCCCCTCCCTGGTGATAGATCGTGTATCCCTCATAGATCCGCCTGATATCCGCAAGCCATTCCGGCGTGACTGCTGTCTGGACGAGACCGCAATCCCGGCAACGTCCGATCAGACTTCCCGGCGACCAGGCCTTGGCATCGGACGTCACCCGATGAAACGACGTTGAATCGGAAACCGTCTCCAGGTTCCCGGATCGGCAGGCGTGGCAGGTATGGGATTGAGAATCAGGCACGGGCCGATTGGTTCTCATGTTTCCAACACCCGGTCAAGAACCACGGACATTGACGGGAATTCCAGGCCGAGTTCCTCCCGCGCGCGGGCCGCATCAAGCGTCGTATGCCGCGGAATACTCTCCAACGTCGTCTTGTCGGAACTCGGAATCGCCTGAACCAACCCCGGGTCTGCATCCAACCGGCGCGCAACCTCCGCGCCAATCTCCGCATAGCTTACATCCTCCTCCGGCGACAACTGCCAAACGCCCTCCCGTTCCCCGACAACCACCTCGGCAATCGCGTGAATCGTGGTTGCAAGATCGACCGGCGCACAACGGTAGTCCGTAAAGACGTCAATTCGTTCGCCGGCCCGCAACGCCTTCCGCCAATCCGCCAGCAAAGGCATGTCCGGGCTGAACACCTTGGACAGTCGAATGATGGCAAATCGTTCAACCTGACCGGCAAGTCCTCGCTCCGCCTCGGCCTTCATTTCCCCGTAGACCGTGCGCGGATCAAGCGGCGCATCCGCCGGCGTCTGCGGCGTCTCGCCCGAGAATACGAGATTGGTCGAAAGGAAGACCACAAACGCGCCGCGCTCAGACATTTCACGCGCGAGCTTCAAGGTGTTCTCCACATTGACGCGCCGCGCCTCTTCCGGATGGTCGCGACAAAATGCGAGACGCGTGGACGCCGCGCATAGCACGGCCGCGCGGCGCTCTTCCGGCAACTCCCACTC
>JAYPGD010000313.1:0-7097 GCA_038126655.1 Verrucomicrobiales bacterium | reverse complement strand
ACGTTGCCCGATGCCAGACCCTGCCGAGCAATGCTCGGCGCTCCCGCTGTTGTTTTTTCAGTCCGTTCCATCGTTCGACCTCATTTCTTCTTGAAGATGATGATGTGTTGTTGCGGGAGGACGCCGATGGTTTCGACGTATTCCAGCGGATGGAGGGCGGCCTCCTTTTTTACCTGCTCTTCGGACATCTTGTGCAGCGGCAGGATCTTCACCTTGGGGTCCTCCTTGCGATACTCCACCCACACGATGCGTCCGCCTTTCTTCATTCCCTTGCAGATGTTCTTGATCATCTCGTAGGGGTGCGAGAACTCATGGTAGACGTCGACAAAGAGCGCGAGGTCGATGGCGCTCTCGGGGAGCTTCGGATCCTCGATCGTGCCGAGCACGGGCTGGTAGTTGTCCTGTCCGGCCTCGGCCATCTTGGCCTTCAGGATGGTCAGCATCTCGGGTTGGATATCGACCGCGTAAACGGTCCCTTTCGGGCCGATCTCCTTGGCGAGGCGACGGGTGAAGTAGCCGGAGCCGCAGCCGATGTCGGCCACATTGTCGCCGGGCTTCAACTTGAGCGCCTTGATCAGCAGCGCCGGTTTCTCCTCTTCTTCACGGGACTTGCGCTCCAGCCATCCGGCGCCGCGGTGGCCCATGACAAAGGAGATTTCGCGCCCCATGTATTCCTTGCCGATCCCGTCGCGGGATTTCTGCGGCAGTTGCGTGTAGCCGGGGTGATTGGGATCCTTGGCTGAGGCTTCCTTCTTGTCGGCGGCAATCAGGGGGATGGCAAAGGAAAGAACCAGAATTGGGGCGATGCCTTGGAGGGCGGAGAGGCGGGCGCGCTTCAACATGGGACAGAACATAGAGGGCTCCTTCGGTCGCCGCAATCCCGCAGCGTTCGCCGGAAATGAGTTCTTGGGCGAGGTCGGCAGGATGGCTAAAGTCCGGTTCATTCCATGAAAACGATCCTGCGCATCCTCCTGTTCACCGTTGCCGGCGTCCTTTCCGCGGCCGAACCCGCCTGGAAGGCCGGCGTCGCCTCCGAATTGATCACCCCCGAAAAGCCGCTGTGGATGGCGGGTTACGGCGGGCGAAAGAATCCCGCTGAAGGGACGCTGCATCCCCTGTGGATCAAGGCCCTCGCGATCGAGGACGCGTCGGGACACGTCGGCGTCGTGCTGTCGAGCGACACCCTGGGCATTCCCAAGACGATCTATGAGGCGACCTGCGCGGCGCTGAAGGAGAAGCACGGCTTGGAGCGTTCGCAGATCATGCTGCACGCCTCGCACACGCACTGCGGGCCGGTCCTGCGCGGCGCGTTGCTCGACATCTATCCGCTGGATGAGGAGCAGTTGAAGCGGATCAACGCCTACTCCGAGAAGTTGGAGCGCAAGATCGTGGAGGTCGTCGGCAAGGCCTTGGAATCGCGCGAACCAGCCCGGATCTACGCGGGGCAGGGCGTGACGCGTTTCGCGGTGAACCGCCGCAACAACATCGAGGGGGATGTGCCCCGCCTCAGACGGGAGGGCAGACTGAAAGGCCCGGTCGATCATTCCGTGCCGGTGTTGGTCGTGCGTTCGATGAAGCACGAACTGAAGGCGCTGCTTTTCGGTTACGCCTGCCACAACACGACCCTGAGCTTCTACAACTGGTGCGGCGATTACGCGGGCTTTGCCCAGATCGCGCTGGAGAAACACCATCCCGGCGCGGTGGCGATGTTTTTCGCCGGCTGCGGGGCGGATCAGAATCCGATTCCCCGGCGGACGGTCGAATTGGCCCAACGTTACGGCTCCATGCTCGCCTCGGCCGTCGAGGAGACGCTGCTTTCCGACCCACGGGAACTGAAACCCGAATTGCGCACGGCGTTTGAGTTCGCGTCCCTCAAACTGGGGGAACCGCTGGCGCGCGAGGAACTCGCAGCGACCGCCAAGTCCAACAACTATCGTGGTCGCTGGGCGGCGCGGCTTCTCAAACAGCTCGACGCCGGCGAGCCCTTCATCCGCGAGTACGACTATCCCCTGCAGGCATGGAATCTCGACGGCCAGAAATGGATCACCATGGGCGGCGAGGTGGTGGTGGATTATTCGCTGCGCTTCAAGGGGGAGTACGGACCGCAGACCTGGGTGGCCGGTTACTGCAACGACGTCATGGCCTACATCCCGTCGCGTCGCGTGCTGATCGAAGACATCCCGCCGCGCGCTTCCAGCCGCTGGGGCTACGAAGGCAACACTTCCATGGCCGTCTATGGCATGCCCGCCAATCGTTGGGCGGACGATGTCGAGGACCGGATCGGATTCGCCGTGCGGCGGCTGATGGAAAAGGTGTCGAAGTAGGGGCCGCCAGGGGGCGAGGGCGTGGTTTTTCGCGTTCCAACCTGGAAGGCTTCAACAACCCCACGGATGGCAAAGCCGACCCACGGATGAAGAAGTTTTATCCGTGGGGTATTCTTGAAGGCGCGAGGGCTTGTTTCAGCGTTGTCACAATCCCGTCGGGCGGTCAACGGAAGGCGACAATGCCTTCGGCCGTGCGAAAGTAGATCGTCGTTGAATCCAATGCCGGGGTCGCCGGCACGGCGGTCTTCAAATCGGCTTGGTGTTCGACTTCGAACTGGTCGCCGGTCTTTACGACCGAGATGACGCCGCGGTCCGACACCAGGTAAAGGCGGTCGTTGGCGATAACGGGGGAGGCGCTGTATTGTCCGCCTGCTTTCAAACGCTCCCGGTAGACCTGCTTGCCGCTGTCAGCATCGATGCAGCTCAGCATGCCTCCCTTGCGCGCCAGGTAGAGCCTCCCGGCGTGAAAGATCGGCGAAGGCACTTCCGGAATGCCGCTGCGCAGCGTCCATGCCGTGTGGGAACCGGTGATGTCGCCGCGACCGCCGGGTTTGATGGCGCTCAGGTTGGGACGTCCGCGACCGATCACCATGTCCTTCACGAATTCGTCGTGCGTCCAGACGCCGTCCTTGTTGGCGTCGCGCCAGGCAAAGAAGCCCAGTTGCCGTTGCCGCCGTTTCTTCGGATCCGACGGCAGGGGAATGCCGAAGCCGGGATGGTCCAGCGGCAGTTCGGGGCGAAGGGGTAGGGTGAAGTTCTCCGTGATTTCATTGACGCTCACGCGCCGGTCGCCGTTCTTGTCGAACTGCAGCGCCGCATTCCAGAAGGGCTCGGGGTCGATCGTCGCGTCGCCGACGCCGCCCTGGCGCGAGGCGGAAAGGAAGAGCCTGCCGCCGCCGATCACGGGAGTGGCGATCGTCTCGCGGGAGAACCCGTTGACAAACCACTTCTCCGCGCCGGTCGCGGCGTCGTAGCCATAGGCCCTTCCGTTGCCCAACACCGCGACCTCCGCGCCGTGCTCGCGCTTCCAGATTGCCGGCGTGGACCAACCGCTGCGGTTGTAGGGGCGGGCAGTCTCCCATGCGATTTCGCCGGTCTTGCGGTCGAAGGCCGCGATTCGTGATCGGCTCAGCCTGCCGCCCTCAATGTTGTTGTCGTCGTCCAGCACGAGGATCAGTTTTCCGTCATGCAGGATCGGGGAGGTGGACATGCCGTACAGGCTTTTCGGCGTCGGGATGGAGCGCTTCCAGACGACGTTCCCGTCGTGGTCGCAGCACATGAGTCCGTAGGAGCCGAAGTAGGCGTAGACGCGCTCGGCATCGGCGCAAGGAGAGGAGGCCGCGTTGCTGGCGGCCTTGTGAACCTTGGCCAATGCGACTTCTGGCGCCGCGGTCTTCCATTGGTGTCTGCCATCCGTTGTGTTCAAGGCGGCGAGGATCAACCGGTCGCCATCGACGCCCGTCACGAAAAGCCGATCGCCCCACAGGACGGGCGAGGAATGGCTCGGGGGGACGGGGGTCTTCCAAGCCGGATTGGCCGGATCAATCCGGATCGGCGGACGAAACTCGTTCGCGACGCCGGAACCGTTCGGCCCGCGGAACTGGTTCCAATGCGCCGCGTTCAGCGCGGGGGCGACCAGGATCGTCAGCAGGCACGCCAGCCTCATCGGAGCGCCGGGCCTGGCCCGGTTGGAGAGTCGCCGGAGCGATGGGGATTGGTTCGGGGTCATGAGCGGTGATTCAGATTCTCGTTGGTGGGTTCGCCGGGCGTCTCCGCCCGGTCGTGCGGATCTTGCGGCGTCTTTCAGCGGACCTGCCTCGCATACGCGCCATTCCTTGTCCATGGTCTGTCCTTTGGTTGGCGTTGGCTGGCCGCGCGTTCGGTGGCGTCGCCTTCATCGCCTTGCTGGCGCATCCACGCATCCAGGCGGCGGGAAAGCGCGGCCTGCCTCGTCGCGGATTCCCGCCTGCCCGCAAGATTGTCCATGCACCAGGGGTCCTTGCTCAGGTCGAACAATTCCTCCGCCGCCCGCGCCTGGTAGGCCTTCACCCGGGCGCGGGCGAAGTCGGAATCAACCTTTCGCCAGGAGTCGAAGATGGCCCCCCGTTGCGTGACCAAGTTTTGAAACCTTGATTCCGAATGCAGATTCCGGATGTAGAGCCAGCGTCCATCCGTCGCCGAGCGGATGCCATAGGCTTCCGAGCCGTGGTAGATGCCGCGGGTCGTGTTCATGCTGAACACGACTTCGTTGTGCGTTGTCGTCTCGCCCTTCAGCAATGGCGCGAAGGACTTTCCGTCCAGGCCCAGCCCGGCTGGATCGCCGCCCGCCAGTTCGACAAAGGTGGGGACGACATCCACATAGCTGATCAGGGCGTCGGATTGCGTCCCCTTGCCGACCGTTCCGGGCCAGCGAAGCGCGGCCGCCGCGTGGACGCCCATGTCGTAACAGGTCCACTTGCCGAAGGGCAGTTGCGAGCCCTGTTCGCTGAGCCAGAGCACGACGGTGTTTTTCTCGGCATCCAGTTCCTTGAGATCCCGCATCACCCGGCCGACCTGGCCGTCCATGTAGGTGATCTCCGCGTAATACTTCGACAGTCCCTCGCGCAGTTCCGGCGTGTCCACAAGGAAGGGCGGCACGCTGAGACTGGCCGGCGGATAGGCGGACGCGTCGCCGCGATTCCAGGGGGTGTGCGGCTGGTTGGAGGCGATGACGAGGCACCAGGGTTGGGCGGCGTCGCGCGCCATGAATTCCCGGGCCTTGCCCAAGGGGAGGTCCGCTCCGTCCGGCGTCCGGCCCATGTCGCCATGGCTGCCGCCGAGATACTCGAAGGGGAAGGCTTTGGCCGGCGCCTCGTGCCGTTTGCCGACGATCGCCGTCCGGTAGCCCAGCGGCTTGAGGTGGTGGGGGAGGGACCGCACACCCTCACGAACGCGGCTGTGATTCGGATGCGCGCCGTTTCGGACCGGATACAGCCCCGTGTAGAGGCTCTGCCGCAAGGGCGAGCAGGTCGGCGCGGCGTTGTAGCAGCGCGTGAACCGCACGCCCTCGCTCGCCAGACGATCAATGTTCGGCGTCTTGGCGTCCGGATTTCCGTAACAACCCAGATCCGTCCAGGTCATGTCGTCGGCCAGGAACAGGAGGAGGTTGGGCGGGGCGGCCGCCCGACAGGGAAGGAGCGCGAACAGAATGGTCCCGGCAAGAATGGCGCGAAACGGCATGACGCCGATGTAAGCAGCATTGTCAGCGGGACGGAAGCCGAATGACGCCTCGCGCGGCCACGGACTCACTTCTGAATCGTTCCCGCGAATGGCGGAGCCGGCCCGCGGAGAATGCATTCCCTTGCCGGCGCAGGTGAAGATTCGCATCGCATCGCCGGCGCCGGGCGTCGTAGGGTTCCGGCGATGAAACACGGAAATCGAATCGCCCTGTTTGTCGGCGTGTTGGCCTGCCTGGTCGCGGAAAGCGCGCTGGCCGCCGACAAGACCAACGTCATCCTGATCATGGCCGACGACATCGGTTATGAATGCTATGGCGCCTACGGCGGAACTTCCTACAAGACGCCGGTTCTGGACCGGTTGGCCGAGAAGGGGACGCGCTTCAATCACGCCTATTCCCAGCCGCTCTGCACGCCCAGCCGGGTCAAGATCATGACCGGTCTCAGCAATGTGCGGAATTACGCCTCCTTCTCCACCTTGAAGAAGACCGAGCGCACCTTCGGCCACATGATGTCGGAGGCGGGCTATCGGACGGCCATCGCCGGCAAGTGGCAGTTGCTGGGCGCGGAGCATTACAAGGCCCCGATCAAGGGCGCCGGAACCCGGCCCAAGGACGCGGGCTTCGAACGGCATTGTCTCTGGCAGGTCGACAAGCTGGGCGAGCGCTTCTGGGGGCCGAAGGTGACGATCGACGGCGAGATCAAGCAGTTCCCCAAAGAGGTCTACGGCCCGGACGTCTACTGCCAGTTCCTGCTCGATCGCATGGAGGAATACAAGGACGAGCCGTTCTTTCTCTACTACCCGATGGTCCTCGTGCACAGCCCCTTCGTTCCCACCCCGGACAGCGTCGACAAGAAAAGCCGCAACAAGCAGCGGAACTTTGCCGACATGGTCGCCTACATGGACAAGTTGATCGGGCGCATTGTGGACAAGAGCGAGGCGCTCGGCATCGCCAGGAAGACCCTGATCCTGGTGACCGGCGACAACGGCACGCACAAGTCGCTCAAATCCTACATGGGCGACAAACTGATCGTGGGAGGGAAGGGGAGCCCGACGGACGCGGGCACGCGCGTGGCGTTGTTCGGCTATCAGCCCGGGACCTTTCCCGCGGGTAAGGTCAGCAATGCGTTGATCGAGTTCTCAGACTTCGTCCCGACCATTGCGGAGGCGACCGGAGCCGAGGCCCTTTCACCGACAGATGGCGTCAGTTTTTTGCCGCAGTTGCAGGGGCGGAAGGCGGCGGGGCGCGAGTCGATCTTCATCTACTACTGGCCGCGGCCGGAGAAGGGCGAGCCCACACGCTTCGTCCGCAACCGTCGTTGGAAGCTCTATGGCGATGGCCGTTTGTTTGATGTGAAGAACGATGTCCTCGAGAAAAACCCGGTTCCGGCCGGGAAATCAAAGACCCTCCGCGGAATCCTGCAGCAGGCGCTGGATCGCATGCCGGCCGAAGGCCAGACGCTCTTGAAGTTCGATTGAATCAGGGATCCTAGATCCTAGATCCGAGCCCCGAGCCCCGAGCCCCGAGCCCCGAGCCCCGAGCCCCGAGCCCCGAGC
>JAYPGD010000312.1:0-7099 GCA_038126655.1 Verrucomicrobiales bacterium | reverse complement strand
GGGAGTGCGTGGTGAAATGGGACAGTTTCGTAACATGTTCCCTGGAGATCGTTGGCTGCCGATGCAGGAGGCAGGCCAAGTTGGCTTTTCCGGGTCTGGAGGCGCCTGAAAGCGCTTCGATCAAGCCGTTGACAATCGCCCGTGGGATGCGGATCCCGTTGCCGGTCCACACGATCATGAAGTAGAAACACAGCAGTCGTCGTGCCGTTGTCATATCGGCGACAAAGACAGGGGGCGGGTTGCATATCGAAAATTGGAATTCCCATTTTCAAGCGGAGCCGCTATTTCGAAGCCGAATGGGGAACGAATTGGAAAGAACAGTCTGCCTCAAGACCGCGGACGGAGCCACGATTGAACTGGGCGCCGCGTTGAGTATCGGCCGGACGCCGAATAACGACCATGTTGTCGAGGAGGAAATGGTCAGCCGCCGCCACGCTGTCATTCACCGTGAGGAGTACGACAAGTGCTGGATTGCGGACTATGGCAGCCGCAATGGCACTTTCGTGAACGCGAGGCGAATCACCCAGCCCACCACGCTCTCCCACGGCGACCTGATCTCGGTGGGGTCCTGCGTATTGACCTTCATCGATGAGGAGCAGCTTTCCGATGAATCGACGGCGCACATCTTCAAGAAGACCCGGGATCAGATTCGCGCGATCAACTGTTGGATGTTGTTGGCGGACATCGCCGATTCAACCGGGCTGTTGAAAACCACCTCCGAGGCTGAAATGCGCGGGATGACAAGGGCCTGGATTGACGAGTGCTCGGAATTGATCCACCGCCACGGCGGTTCCATGAACACCCTGTTGGGCGACGGCTTCTTTGCCTACTGGCAGGAGCCGCCGGACTCCGCATCGCAGGTGAACGCGTTTCTCTCGGAGTTCCGCGGGTTGCAGGATCGCGCCGATCCCGAATTCCGCTGCGTCCTGCATCACGGCCCGGTCATCCATTCCGGCGGAGCCGCCTACGAGGGGTGTCTGTCCGGAATCGAGGTGCACTTTGCCTTCCGATTGGAGAAACTTGCCGGCGAATTGCAGCAGCCGAGACTCATGAGCGAGGCCGCCATGCGCCTCCTCGCCATGAAACGCGAAGCCGCGCCGATTGGCGAATATGAGATGAAGGGGTTTGAAGGCGCTTACCCGGTGTTCGGGTTTTGAGGGGGGAAACTACGGAAAACGCGGAAGACCCGGAGCAAGAGAGCCGCAACCCGGAAGCAGGCAAAGGAATTGGGGCAGAGGAATATGCGACGGGATTGTTGTTGCAGGAAACCGAAGTGTCTGGACGAATCGAAACTGTAGTTTTTGCTCCACAGCCCATTTCTTTGCCTACATTCCGCTGCCGCCTGAGATTCCGTGTCTTCAGTGTGTTCCGTAGTTGAACCAGTTTGGAGCCGTTCGCAGGCGTTGTGGCCGGAAGGGCGGCCGGCAGCTGCGGCAGCGTCTTGGACTGCGGCGCCGTGCGCCGTTTTGTTGGGCGATGGAGGTGATGATGGCGCGTATCGCAGCCTGGCGCGGGGCTTGGGCGGCTTGTGAGCGTTGCTGTTGACCGTCGCCTTGGTTGTGGAGTTGCGCGCTGCAAAGCGGCGCGCAGCGCCGCAGTCCAAGACGCTTTCGCGAGATCGGGCGCCGGGGAGCATGCTCGGGGAGCAATGACCGGCTGCCTTCTGAGCGCCCGGGCCTCTGGCGGTCCTCGCATCCAAACTCAAGCTCGACAGGCAGGCCGGTCGTCGCCACGATCCCGGCACTCCCGATGGCTGCCCTTGTCCGATCAAACCGGTTGTTTCACTTCCTTCGGCGATTTCTGCCGTTTGTCTTCCTTGTTCCCGTCGCCGCCATGGCGGCTGATGCCCCCACGGCGACCGCGCCGGCCGCCAAGGGGTTGACGGCGATCGACTGGATCATTGTCGCGCTGTACGCCGGTTCCACGATCTTCCTGGGTTGGTGGTTCGGTCGGAAGCAGAAGGACACGAGCGAGTATTTCATCGGTTCCGGCGCGATGAATCCGCTGCTGATCGGCGTGTCCCTGTTTGCCACGTTGCTGAGCACGATCTCCTACATGTCCTTTCCCGGCGAGACGCTGGGCAAGGGGCCGGTCTACATGACCAACATGCTGGCCTATCCGATCATCTTCTTCCTGGTGGGCTATGTGTTGCTGCCGGTCTACATGAAGCAGAAGGTCACCAGCGCCTATGAACTGTTGGAGGACAAGCTCGGCGTCAGCGCGCGGTTGCTGGGCGCCGGGATGTTTCTGATCCTGCGTCTGTTCTGGATGTCGCTGCTCGTCTATCTCACCGCCAAGGCGATCGCGATCATGATCGGCGTGGATGAGAAGTTCATTCCGCTGATCGTGTTGATCACCGGGGCCTTTGCGATCACCTATACGTCATTGGGCGGTTTGAAGGCTGTCGTCATCACCGACCTGATGCAGACGATCCTGCTGTATGGCGGGGCCTGTCTGGTGATCGGGACGGTCACCTACAAGATGGGAGGCTTTGGCTGGTTTCCCACCGAATGGCAGGCCGACATCTGGGACAAACAGCCGATCTTCAGCCTCGATCCATCCACTCGCGTCACCGTGGTCGGTTCGATCCTTTCCGTGCTGATCTGGTACACCTGCACCTCGGGCGGGGATCAGGTTTCCATTCAGCGTTTCATGGCGACCAAGGACGCGATGACGGCGCGCAAAGCGATTGGCATGCAGCTGATCGTGGGCGCGGTCGTGGGCATTACGCTGGGTTTTGTCGGCTTCGCCTTGCTCGGGTATTTTCAGGCCAACCCTCAGTTGCTGCCCGAGGGAATGACCTTGAAGGAGAACGCCGACAAGATCTTCCCGCACTTCATCGCGTTTCATCTTCCGCCGGTGGTGTCCGGTCTGGTGGTCGCCGGCTTGTTCGCGGCCGCCATGTCGAGCATTGACTCGGGGGTGAACTCGATCACCGCCGTGGTGATGACGGATGTGCTGGATCGGTTTGGCAGGAAGCCGGAAACGGAGAGGAAGCATTTTCTGTATGCGCGGTTCCTTGCGGTGGGCATTGGCGTGGTGGTCGTTTTGTGCAGCGCTCTGATGGAGCA
Source organism: Verrucomicrobiales bacterium (assembly GCA_038126655.1). GTDB lineage: Bacteria > Verrucomicrobiota > Verrucomicrobiia > Limisphaerales > JAYPEY01 > JAYPEY01. The sequence goes on along the minus strand of JAYPGD010000312.1, from coordinate 4,028 downwards.
CGTGCCGGGGAACATCACCGCCGTGACGAACAAGACGGTCAACCTGTTGACCGTGCCGATCTTCCTGTTGTTCTTCTTCGCGTTGTTTGTGCCGACGGCGAATGCAAAGGGCGTTTGGACCGGGGTCTTGAGCAGTGTGACTGTGGCGACGCTGATCGCGTTTTCCGGGCCGTTGTTCGGCATGGACCCCGTGACTGGATTGGATCCAATCAGTTTTCAGTGGATCTCGCCCTGCGCCTTGGCGGTCGGGGTGAGTGTGGGGATGGCGGCCTCGAAGTTCTTCAACCTGAATTCATCGACCCACGGAGCCTTGGTTTTCAGCGCGTTGGTTGCAGTGGTCGGCTACAAGGTGTTGAGTCTCGAGATCAAACCGTTGCCGTTTGCGGGCGCCTTGATTATTGGGTCTCTCGTCTTTCTGGCAATCACGCCAAAGTCAAAAGTCGACAGCGAAGAGGAATCACCACGATCATGACGCCTTGCAGGTTTCACCGAATCACTGTCAGGACTTTGGCAATCGGATTATTGGTCGCGGGCATCGTCTGCGATACGGGCATCTGCGCCGATCAAATCGAACTCGCCGACGAGGTTCGCGCGAAGTGCGTCGGTGTCCTGCGCGAGGGGCTGAAGTCGGAGGAGTTCTGGCCGTCGATTCATGCGGCGGAGGGGCTGACCCTGGGCGGGCACGGAGCGGAGGTGGTTGCCTTTCTCGAACCGAAGCTTTCCTCGGAGAAGGACGATCAGCGGCGCTGCGGCATTGCGCGGGAGTTGATGCGTGCGGGGAAGCGGGAATACAAGCGGGTGATGCTGGCCATCCTGGCCGGGGACGATCCGCATGGGCACGTGCATGCGGCGGAGAGTCTCTACAAGTTGGCGGAGATCGGGGATGGCGTCGCGATGCGGAAGGCCTTTGCGAACAAGGAGAACATCCGCCTGCAGATGATGGCCGCGGCGGCCCTGGGACGCGCGGGCAATCCGGAGGCGATGGCCTTCCTGCGCGAGCAGTTGAAGACGGCCGAACCGGAGTTGGCGCGGATTGCGGCCTGGGTGTTGGGGCGCATCGGCGACAAGCGGGACTTGGATGGGCTGAATTCCAGACACGCGGATGCCGCCACCGTCATTCAGCGCGTGTTCATCTTGAATTCCCTGGCGGCGCTTGGAGACAAGACGGGGATGCGCGCGCTGGAGAATCACCTGGTTTCCTTTGACGCCGCCGTGCGCACCTACGGGGCGACCTTCGCCGGTGACGCCCGGGCAGTGCAGACGAAGAAGCAGTTGGTCCGGTTGCTCGATGATCCCTATCTCGATGCGCGTTTGCGCGCGGCGCAGTCGTTGTTGGTCCTGGCTGCCGAACCGCCGGCGGAGCGGAACGAGGATGTGTCGGCGATGGTCTATCCGGCGACAAAGAACAATCCGCGCTACACCGAGGGCTCGGTGATTGAGTTGAACGACGGGACGTTGCTGTTCGCGGTTACGGAGTTCTTTGGGACGGGCAGTGATTTCTCCAAGGCGCACATTGTAGCCAGGGAATCGAAGGACGGCGGTCGGACCTGGGGGAAGAAGCGCGAATTGCAGAAGAACACCGGCGGATTGAATGTGATGAGCGTGACCTTGAGGCGGTTGCCGACGAAGAAGCAGCCGCAACGCATCGCGATGTTCTACCTGCAGAAGAACAGTCACAGCGACCTCGACATGTTTGTGCGTTTTTCGACCGACGAGGCGAAGACCTTCGGGGAGCGAATCCTGGTCACGCCGACGCCCGGCTATCACGTGGTGAACAACGACCGGGTGACGCGCCTTTCGAGTGGCCGATTGCTGGCGCCGGCGGCCTCGACCTCCGATGTCGGCAAGGTGAACCACTTCACGAGCCGCTGCTTCATCTCGGATGACGACGGCCTGACCTGGCGCGCGGGCAAAGGCGCGGTGGATCTGCCCAAGCGCGGCGCCATGGAGCCCGAGGTGGTGGAGTTGAACGATGGGCGCCTGCTGATGATCATGCGCAATCAGTTGGGCACGATCTCGAAGAGTTACTCCAAGGACGGCGGCGAGACCTGGGGCGAGCCGGGCGACCTCGGCGTCACTGCTCCGGAAGCGCCGGCGACCCTGCGGCGGATTCCGTCAACCGGCGACTTGTTGTTGATCTGGAACAACAACCACGAACCCGGAGCCGGCCACGGGGGCAAGCGCACGCCCTTGACCGCGGCGGTTTCGTCGGACGAAGGCAAGACTTGGAAGAACGTTCGCAATCTCGAGACGGATCCAAAACTGACCTACTCCTACACGAGCCTCACCTTCGTGCGCGATCGCGCGGTGATGACCTATTGGGTCGGAGACCGCAGCAAACGGAATTGGTCGGCGAAGGCCAGGTCGGTTCCGGTGGGGTGGTTTTATGAGTAGATGGGGGTGGAAGGCGTCTTAGAATCCGCGCCAGCGTCTTGGACTGCGGCGCTGTGCGCCGCTTTGCAACGCGTTCGCCCCAACCAAAACAATCGCCGGATGAGGCGCCGTTCTTCAGGCCTGAATGGCCGTGACAACAAAGCCCAGGGTGAAACCCTGGGTTATGAACACGAAAACGATTGAGCCCTGAAAGGGCGGGACAAACCATGACGCGATCGGCCGATTGTCCCGCCCTTTCAGGGCTGGTGCCGTCCCGGCCCATTACCCAGGGTATTACCCTGGGCTTTGTTGTCTCACCCCTTTGGGGTTAGGATTTGCTTCGCGCCGTGACACGCGACAAACTTGATCTCTCAACTCCTTGGCGCGTCATAGCCGCAAGGCGACGACGGCTCAACTCACGCATCCTTTCAACTCCCAACCCAATGAGAAAAAGCAAGACACTCGCCCGCATCCGCAACGGTGAAGCCGTGCGCGTCTGTTCAATGGGGCATTTCATTCCGTCCTACATCAAGCATGCCGCGCAGCATGGCTTCGATTGCATCTGGCTCGACCTGGAACACCGGGCCATGGACGACCGCGAGGTGCAGGCCCTGCTGGCGTTCTTCCATAAGTTCGACATCGATTGCATGTTGCGTCTGCCGACCCTGGAGAAGGCGCGGCTGTATCGCTACTTGGAGGACGGCGCGAGCGGATTGATGATTCCTCATGTCTCCACGCCGGAGAAGGCGAAGGCGCTGGTGGACGCCACGAAGTTTCCGCCAATCGGCGATCGCGGCCTCGACGGCGCCGGCATGGACAACGACTTCATGCTCTACGACGAGGATTACGCCGCGCGAACCAATGCCGAGACCTTCCTGGTCGTGCAGATCGAGACGCCCGAAGCCGTGAACAACGTGGATGATATCGCGTCGATCGAAGGCGTGGATGGCATGTTTGTCGGGACGGGGGATCTGGGATTCCGGTTGAAACTGGCGGAGGGCGCGCCGGACTTGGAGGAATGCATCGAACGCGTCGCCGAGGCGGCGAAGAAACATGGCAAGGCCTGGGGATGTCCGGCCGGTTCAGCGGACGCGATGAAACAGCGGAGAAGTCAGGGGGGACAACTGCTCGCGCGCGGTGGGGACGTGGTGGCGTTGATGAACGCCCTGGCCGATTGGCAGACGGAGTTGGATGGGATTCTTTAAGGGTGTTTTTTGGAGCCTCTCTTTTCAACACAGAGGGCACGGAGAACACAGAGGACCACGGAGAGGAAATGCCTTTCTCTGTGGTTCTCCTTCCCTCCGTGCGCTCTGTGTTTGAGAAAAGGTGTGAGCCTATCCATTGCCCCCAAGTTCGGATGAGGACGCCGCGCGAAGCGCCATGGAGTGCGGCGGCTTGACGCCGCCTTGCAGCGCTTCCGGATACGTTGCGTCTTGGCGTGTCGGGTTGCCTGGGAATGGCCAGGTTGTTCGCCTCCGCAGTTTCCTGGTGTGGTGACACGTCGAACGAAAGGCGGCGTCGAGCCGCCGCAGTCCAAGGCGCTGGCGCGCGGCGCGCTTGTGGCGTCAGGGTTGAGGTCGGGGGCGGGAGCCTCTCATTATCAACACAGAGGGCACGGAGAACACAGAGGACCACGGAGAGGAAATGCCTTTCTC
>JAYPGD010000311.1:0-7100 GCA_038126655.1 Verrucomicrobiales bacterium | reverse complement strand
AAACCACCGGAAACTGTCTCATAAGGAATGGGCCGAAACGTGGGGTCCAATCAGTTTCTTTCCGTGAGGAATTCCGACAAATTCGACGCACGCTCCATCGTTACCACGTCGAGATCGCTCAACCGAATTCCATGGAAGTGCACAGTCGAATGGGGGCGAGCTATCGCATAATCACCCAAGCATAGGAGAAAAGCCGCCGCACTCGCTGCATCGCCAAGCGTCACTGTAATGATTCGGCAATTCTCCTCATCAGCATCAGCCGATTTCAGTGCCCCATGAATCAGATCAAGCACTCGTATCGAACCTCCACTGCTATGGATGTAGACCGTAATAGGATCTCTCGACTCAGCCCGCAATCGTTCAGTATCAATGAGAACCCGCTGCGCCAGTGAGTCATCCATCACTCCGATCACATGGATTGATCGGGCATGGTTTGGCCGATACAAATCGCCGTTTCCGGTCTCCCCCATTCAAACTCCTCAGATAGGCGTCAAGAGCGAGTCGATCTTGCTTTCATTCGTCTAATGTCAAATCGCTCTGTGTTACGTGAAACTTCATTGGCATTGCTCAAATGCGTGAAGAAATTCGAAAGCCCTCCATATCGGTGGCGAACATCTTGCAAGGCACGCTTTACGCTGACACCAGGTTTCCTCGGCAATTCGTTGTGGATCAATCCTACAGTCTTCATGGCCAGGACCGTCGTTGAAGTAGCGTGTTTCTTGCAAGCATGGACGCGGACGTGAGAATATCAGTCTCGGACATTACCCCGTCAATGGGGAAATCGACACAATCAAGGGGCATCTTGAACGACTTGGCTTCCGAACTCACGCCTACTTCACATGCAACATCCCGCGCATGAGGATGTGGTGGCCAGGGAAGGTGCAGACGTAGGGGTAGTCGCCGGGCTTGGTCGGGGCAGTGAACTCGATGACCTCTTCCTTGCCGTGGTCGAGGAGCTTGCTGGCCCAGATGATGTCCTTGCTGGGCGGCACGAAGCCGAGTTCGAAGCCCTTCGCGCCCAGGGTCAACGCGGCCATGGCGACGACGTCGCGCTTGCCGGGCTGGGTGAGCACCATGTTATGCGGCATGAAGTCGGGGTTCGCGAAGGTCAGCTTGATCTTCTTGCCCGCCTTCACGGTGAGTTCCTTGATGTCGTATTGCATCTTCTCGACCACGGTCGCGATGCGGATCTCGGTCAGTTCGGCGGTGTCCTTGAGGATGCCGGATTTCTGCACGACCTCGACGACCTTCTCCTGCGTCTGGCCGGCGCCCGCGGCGGGATCGGCGTTGTACCAATGATGCTGCACGGTCTGCGCCGCCTGGCGGGCGTGCGGCTCGGGGGAGGTGAGCAACGCGTTCAACAGCTTGCCATCGCGGGAGTTGAAGGCCTGGTGCACCCAGAGCGCCTCCAGCAGGTGATGCGCGTCCTCCTTCTTCTTCGGATCGAACTGTTTCATCCAGCTCTTGGTCGCGGAGATGACCTCCTTCGGATCGCGTTCGCTCAATTCGACGCGGGTGCGATGGCGGACGCTGTCGACCGGGTGCTTGAGGTTGTCCAACAACGCCATGACGGGCTGGCCGTCGATCTTGACCGGCTTCTGCAGGGGACGTCCCTTGGCGACCATGCGGTAGACGCGGCCGTGCTTGTGGTCGCGATTGGGGTCGCGGACGTTGTGCTGCATGTGACCGATGATGGCGTTGTGCCAGTCGGAGATGTAGAGGGCGCCGTCCTCGCCGAAGATCGCGTCGGTCGGGCGGAAGTTCTTGTCGCCGCTCATCATGAGGCCCTTGGATTCCTCGGTCTGCTTTGAGCCGTCGGGCAGGACCTTGTCGACCTTGAGGTCGCCGCCATTGGGCGTACCCCAGGCCTCGCCGAGCTTGGTGGTTCTGGTGACCTGCTTGGCGTTCTTGCCGCGGCCTTCGGTCGTCGTGACCTTGTAGCCGCCGTCGCGGTGCAGTTTGTATTCCTTGATGCCGAGGAAGCCGATGGCGTTGCAGAGGATGAAGTCCTGTTGCAGTTCCTCGGGGAAGTTGGCGCTGGAGATGATTTCGTCGGCGCAGACCGGACGAACCTCCTTCACCAACAGCTGATGCATCTTCCAGCCGGCGCCCTCGGGACGGACCTGATAGGCGCGGCCGCCGGTGCCGTCGGTGGCGTAGTGGTAGCCCCAGCGATCGAAGGAGATGCCGTGCGGGTTCGGGCTGTTGGCGCCATGCAGGGCGATGGTGTAACGGCGCGGATCGAAGCGATACATGCCGGATTGCGTGGCGTTCAGGTTCGGGCCCCACGGATGCTCGTGGTTGTGCTGCAGGAAGATGCCGCTCTGCCAGTAGATGCCGCCATCCGGACCGTAGATCATGTTGTTGGCGGCATGGTGCGTGTCCGAGGAGCCGATGCCCTGAAACAGGACCTCGCGGACATCGGCCTTGTCGTCGCCGTCGGTGTCCTTGAGGAACAGGATGTCGGGCATCGAGGTGACGATGACGCCGCCGTTCCAGAACTCGAAGCCGAGGGGGTTATGCACCCGGGCGAACTCGATCGCGCGATCGGCCACGCCATCCTTGTCGTCGTCCGGCAGGATGATCAACGCGTCATTCATTTCCTTGAGCGGCTCCCATTTGGGATAGGTCGGCCAGGCGGCGGCCCAGAGGCGGCCCTTGGTGTCGACCTGCATCTGCACCGGATTGACCAGGCCGGGGAAGCGCTTCTCGTCGGCAAAGAGGTTCACTTCGAACCCCTTGCGCAGCGCCATCAATTCAATGCCCTTATCGCCGCTGATGTAGTTCAGATTGCCCTCCTTCATGGCGTTGGAGCTCTTGCTGCCGCCGCCGACATTCGAGATGACCTTGATCGGGGCGGGCACATTCTCGTCCGTGATCCTGATGTCGGTGTGATTGGCGCGGGCCCAGATGCGCTGATCGCGGTTGGCGGTCAGCGTGTCCCACATCTTCAACTCGTGCTGCAACACCTCGGCGTTGGTCTGGTCATTGACGAATTTCAGCGTCGAGCGTCCGCCCCAGACATCATTGCCGTCAGTGGCGCGATAACGGTTGTGCCAGTGATTGTTCTTGTCCAGAACGGCCTGGCGCAGCTTCTCATGTTCGGCCGAGGCGCTGACCTCGCGGCGCAGGAGGGAGGAAGCGATCATCTCGCCCACGCGACGATTGCCCCGTTCGTTGAGGTGGATGCCGTTGATGGTCAACGGACCGCCCTGCGCGTCGAACAGCTTCTTCGTGGGCGTGAAGAGATCCACATAGGCGACGCCGGCTTCCTTGGCGGCCTGCTCGGTGGCCTTGGCGTAGGCGGCGAGACGCTTATTGTGCTCCTTGCCGTCCGGAAGGTTCGGATCATTCAGGTTCTCGAACGCGATCGGGCTGAAGAGGACAATGCGCGGAAAGGACTTGCCATTGGCCTTCGAGCCGCGGGTCTTCTTCACGAAGTCGATCAGCAGGTTCTTGTAGCCGTCCGCCTTGTCGACGCCGTCCCAAGATTCGTTGTAGCCGAACATGGCGAAGACCACGTCGGCCTTCACGTCCTGCAGGTAGCGCGTCATCGGGGTGAAGCCCTTGCTGCGGGGGTAATTGTTCGGACGGTCGCCGGTGAGGCTCATGTTTCGGAAGACGAGGCGATGCTTCGTCAATTCGCTCTGGATCAGCGTCTCCATCCAGCCATCGTGCTGCATGCGATCGGCAAGACCGTTGCCGAGGATGGCAATGGTGTCGCCCTTGTTGAACTTGAAGGGCAACGGATCGCGATGATTGGCCGGAACTTCGGCGACATCCGGATCCACGTCGGTCGGCTGCACCCGGCCGCGGCTGATGGCGCTGCCCGGCGTGCCGGCAAAGGTCAGGTAGGCGGTCTTGCCGCCATCCGCGACATCCACGACGACCGATTCGCCGGCCGCAATTTTCTTCTTCTCAAAGACCGCCTTCCGTTTGGCGTCCAGCAGCGTGACGGAGAATTCGTCCAGACGGCTTTCGAATCCCTGCCGGTTCCAGACCTGGACCTTCTCGACGGCGACTTCCTTGCCGAGATCCAGTTCCCACCAAGGCTCCTTCTCGCCGGCGTTGACGGTGTGGGTCTGGCCGCCCTTGCCCCAATCGGAGCTCTTGTTGCCGTCGATGGCGCGACTGGCGCCGGCGCCGCCGTGCGTGCTGGATTGCGTCGCCTTGCCGCCGCGGGCGACATTCGCGCCGCCGCTGACAACCTCGACTTCAGCCAGCGTCAGGATGCGTTTTTTACCCGGCAGTTGAATGCGGACGAAGCGGGCCGTCTTGGCGCCCTTGGCCGGCTTGCCTGCAGGTTTCGCCGGAGCGGCCTTGGCGGCTTTCTTGATGTTGTTCTTCTTGGCCTTGCCCTTCGACTTGGCGACGCGCTTGGGTTTCGCCGGAGCGGCGGTGTTGTTGTTCGCCGGAATCGGGCTGGTGAAACCGTTGTAGGCAACCGGTTTGATCCCCTTGGCTTCGCCGCGGCCGCGGAAGGCGTTCGGTTTGTAGGGGCCGACAAAGGCGATGTTGGAATCCGCCTTGATCTGATTCTCCAAGCCGACACTCCAGTAGACGCCGTTGATGATCATCCGGCGGTAGCCAGCGTTCAGGATGTCCTCGGACGCGCCGTAAAGGGAGGTGAACACCCGACCTTTCCTCCCGTTCTTGCCGGTGTATTCCCGCGTCCATTCGCTGGCCATCGGAGGCTTGGTTTCGTCGGGCTTGCCGTTGAAGTCCATGGACATCAGCGGCTGGGCCATGGTGAGGATGTTCCAGTCCTTCTGGGGTTCGGCGTTGTAGCCGCCGGCCTGCACGTGCACGTCCTTCACGCCGCGCAGGATCGGATGCTTGGCCTGCTTCGGAAGGACGGAGATGCGCGTGCTCTGCTGGTGATTCTTGCCGTAGTGCCCGACCCAACTCTGGCCGAGGACCTGATGCCCGAAGCCCGCATTGTAATCCTTGCCGTCATAACGGAAGTGATACTTGTAGTAGGGATCCTTCTCCGCGCCCGCCTTGTAATTGAAACCATGCGTTGCCGTGCGCAACCCGACCACCGGCCCGGCGCGGTTCAGGTAGTCGTCGATGTGCTTCATCTGCTCGGGCGGCAGCTCCAGGAAGCGGGTGAAGATCACCATGCCGTCGGCGTCCTTGAGGGCTTCAAGCCCGGGGACATTGGAAGCGCCGGCCTCGATTTCGCCATTCGCGTTCAAACCGAACAACACGGTGCAGTCGAAGCCATGATGTTTGGCCAGGATCCGCGCCAAAGCCGGGATCGTTTCCTCGGAGCGATACTCGTGGTCGCTGGCGATCAACACGAGTTTCCTGCCCTTGGCCGGCTTCCCGGCGGGATACTTGACCGGATTGGCCAGGGCGGCCGACGCCAACAACCCGACGGTGGTGAAAAGGATGATGAGGCGGTGCAAGAAGGAATGGAGCTGCTTTTTCATGGTTTCTGAAAACGGTAATCCAAATGGAACGCATGGAAATCTCATTGATCGCCTCGCGGGTCAATGCCGCAATTCAGCAAAACAAGGTTGGGCGCCAATTGCCAAGCAAGGGGACAGAGGCGAAAATCCCAAGCTCCAAATCGAACCGAACCCGCCCATGGAGTCATTTTACCGTCGAGCGAATTGACCGACAATCGGGATCTGGGATTTGGAGCTTGGGATTTGGAGCTTCTGGGGGTAATCGCTGTCGCAAGCCTGATCCCCCACCCCATGTCCGAAATCAAACAACTCACCGCCAACAACCTCCCACGCGCCATCCGTTGGACGGACGGCGAACTGTTCCTGCTCGACCAGACCCGGCTCCCGCTGGAAACCATCGAGGAAAAGCAGGAGACCGTCGAACAGGTCTGGGATTCCATCAAGCAGCTCAAGGTCCGAGGCGCCCCGGCCATCGGTGTCGCCGCCGCTTACGGCTTGCTCGTGGCCATGCGGGACAAACAGGAACTCTCGCCGGGCAACTTCATCGTCGAACTGAAGAAGCAGGCCGACTACCTCGACAGCTCGCGACCGACCGCGGTCAATCTCGGCTGGGCCGTGCGCCGCATGACCGCCAAGGCGGAAACCATCGCCGACCAACCGACCACGGAAATCTACGCCGCCCTGTCCGCCGAGGCCGAAGCCATTCATGAGGAGGATCGGCAACTCTGCCTCGGCATGGGCAAGCACGGCGCGCCGTTGATCGAGGAGGGCATGGGCGTCCTGACGCATTGCAATGCCGGCGGACTGGCCACCTCCGAACTCGGCACCGCCCTCGCCCCCATGTATGTCGCCCAAAGCCGCGGCGTAAACTTCCGCGTCTATGCCGACGAGACCCGTCCCCTGCTCCAAGGCGCGCGCCTCACCGCCTGGGAACTCCAACAATCCGGCATCGACGTCACCCTGATCACCGACAACATGGCCGCGCACCTCATGTCCGAAGGCCTCATCAACCTTGTCATCACCGGAACCGATCGCGTGGCCGCCAATGGCGATGTCGCCAACAAGATCGGCACGCTCGGCGTCGCCATCCTGGCAAAACACTTCAACATCCCCTTCTACGTCGCCTGCCCTTCCTCGACCATCGACTTCAACACCCCGACCGGCAGCGCGATTCCAATTGAAGAACGCGACGGCGAGGAGGTCTGCCACTTCGGCCATCGCCGCACCGCGCCCGAAGACATCAAGACCCGCAACCCGGCCTTCGACGTGACCCCGAACGAGCTGGTCGCGGGTTTGATCACGGAAAAGGGAATCGTGACCGCGCCTTATGGGGAGAATCTGAAGGGGTGTTTGGTGGATAAGGCGAAGCACACGTCGCATGAGGTTGCAACAGCGCGGAGACCGTAGGCTGCTCCGACTGACAGCCCCACCGGGGCAAGACAACAAAGCCCAGGGTGAAGCCCCGGGTAGAGTTGAACAGTCCTGTTCTTGGGGCGTTGCCCCAGGCTTTGTTGTCACGGCCCTTCAGGCCTCAGAATCACGCGCATTTCAACAACTCGATCACCGAGCATCGACGGAACTGCCCTACGAAATACCGGTCATCGTGATCAAGGGGAGAATGTGAATTCTGTCGTCCTCGGTGGAGACGACCGCCGCGGTCCCCTTGCGAGTAAACGAAATGAAATC
>JAYPGD010000310.1:0-7108 GCA_038126655.1 Verrucomicrobiales bacterium | reverse complement strand
TGGGCGACGGCGACGATCTTGTCCTTGGCCTTGATCTTCTTGCTGCGGGCGGCGGGGCCGCCGGGAATGACGCGAACGATCTCGCAGGCGCCGTCCGGGGAGCTGAGCAGGGCGCCGATGCCCTGCAGCGAGAGCTTCATGGAGATGGCGAAGTTGTCCAGGGAGTGTTGCGCCATGTAATCGGAATGCGGGTCGTAGGCGCGGGTGAGGCTGGCGAGGTAGAGTTCCAGCACATCGTCGCCGTCCAGTTCGGTAAAGTGGCGGCGGATGCGGGAATAGCGCCGCTTCAGGGTCTCGACGGTTTCCTTGTGATCCTTGTCGCCGAGTTTCTCCTGGAGGTATTCGTAGCGCAGGCGTTGTTCCCAGAGTTTCAGCTGTTCGGACTTGTTCTTCGGATGCTCGGCGTCCTTGCGGTTGACGAGGTAACGGTCGTCGCCGCTGAAATCGAAGGACTTGTTGTCGAGAGCCTCGTTGGCGAACTGGTAATTGGCTTCGAGGCGTTGGATGAATTTGTCGAAAATACGGTGAGCCAGGGAGATGTCGCCGCGGGCGACCTGCTGATTGAGTTTGGGGACAAAGGCCTGAAACTGGGCGATATCGGACTTGAGGAAGAAGAGCTTCTGGTTGTCGAGCCGCTTGAGGTAGGTATCCAGAAAGAACTGGGCTTTCTCGGGGGTGAACTCGCGGTGTTGTTTGTCGAAGTGGTAGTTCTGCATGATGCCTACCACCTTGGAGGCGATCAGGCCGTCATATTTGCCGGGGGCGCGGTCCGCTCCCTTGTCATCCGTCGCCGCACAAAGCTGCGATACGGTCAAAGCGAGCAGAAAGGCGAGAGAGAGAAGGGCTGACTTCGATTTCACTGGAGTTGCAATTAGCATGATTTGCGCCATTGGAATACTTTATTTGTCGGAAAATTCAACGCATCCGGGACTTTGAGACCCGGGAATGACGCGTGGCGTTCGATCTGCGCGGCGGATTCAGCGTCGCAGCGGCAGGACCGCCGGGGGGCCGAGATTGGAACAACGGTCAATCGCGGTGACGGCGACGTGATCGACGCCGTCCAGGTTCTGGCCGGACAAGGTATGGCTGCGGACGGAGCCGGGCAGGATTTCGGTCGTCCAGGTGGAACCAGAGCGGGTTTGGAGCAACCATTTGGCGGCGCGTTCGGATCCCCGCCGTTCGGACCAGGTGAGTTCAATGGAGCCCGGGTGTCTGGATCGGGAACGTTGCAGGGCGGGCTTGTCGGGGGGGGAGCTGTCCAGCCATGGGGCGGCCGGCGGAAGGGCGGGGCTCGTGTAGACGCGGTTGTGGATGGAGGAAATGAGCGTTCGATTCTCCATGAGGCCGCTCATGTTGTAGTGGAGATGACCGCTGACGCCGAGGTTGGCGCGGGCGAGGGCGATCTGATCGGGGATTTCGGAGGCGGTGAATTGCGTTCCCGCCTTGTGGGAGGCGAGTCCCGGCCACAGGTGGCGGCCGGCGACATTCTGTTGCGACCACCAATCCAGCAGCAACCGGTAGCTTTGCGCAGCCGGTTTGATGGGCCAGTAGAGCTGCGGGGCGCAGTAATCCAGCCAGCCTTCGCGGAGCCAAAGGCGCGAGTCGGTGTAGATCTGCTCGTAGGTGTCCATGCCCTGGATTGGCGTCGGGTTGCCGGGGCGCCAGATACCGAAGGGGCTGATTCCCACACGGACCCAGGGCTTCGCCTGCTTCACGTTGGCGTAGAGCGAGCGGATGAAATAGTTGATGGTCTGGCGTCGTCGTTCGTTGCGGTCCAGCTTCCCGCCGGCCTTCCGGTAGGCCCGCCAACTGGCATCGTCGGGAAAGTCGAGGATCTCCCCGCGGGAATCCTTCTTCTGATAGGGGTAGAAATAGTCGTCCAGATGGACCCCATCGATGTCGTAGCGCCGGACGACGTCCAAGATGACATTCATGGTGTGGGACTGTGATTTCCGTTCGCCGGGATCGAGCCACTGGTAGGCTCCGTAGGATTTGACCAGGTGCGGTTGCAGGCGGCTGATGTGATTGAGGGCGGGGGTGGATTTGCCGGACGAATGGCGGACGCGAAAGGGGTTGAACCAGGCGTGGAGCTCAAGCCCGCGCTTGTGCGCTTCCTGGACCGCGAAGGCCAGAGGATCGTAACGGGGCGATGGCGGGCGTCCCATGACGCCGGTCAGGTATTCCGACCAAGGCTCCAGGGCGGAGGCGTAGAAGGCGTCGCAGGCGGGGCGGACCTGCAGGATGACGGCGTTGAGTTTGAGAAGCTTGACGCGATCCAGAATGGCGATGAGTTCGGCCTGCTGGTCCTTGGCGGTGAGTCCGGGCGCTGAAGGCCAGTCGATGTTGGAGACGGTGGCAATCCAGGCGCCGCGGAATTCGCGCGATGGCGCGGGAGGGCTTGGCGCGGCCAGGGCCGGGGCGGCGCCCGCGAGGATCATCGTTGTCGCGAGGAGGGCGTGGGCGGCGCGCTGGAGAAGGCGGCGGCGTTGTGGGACTGGCGGCACGGGAGGATTGAACCAGCGGGCAGGGCGGGAGGCAATGCCAATGGAGGCCGGCAACGGGCGAATGCCCCGATCCCGCCGACATAAAGGGGTTGAATAATGCGACGCGCTCGGGATGATCGCGTGCGCATGAGTAAGGGCGAATATCAATATGGACGCGCGAGCAACGGCTGGCTCATCGCGGCGGCGGTTTCCTTGGCGTTGGTCGCGATTCTGTTCGTGGCGTTGAAGCGCGACGTGCAGGTCGTGGAGACGCAGGGGGAGACTCTGACTGTCTATTGCGCGGCGGGAATCCGGAAACCGGTTGAGGAGTTGGCGAAACGCTACGAACAGGAACACGGCGTGATCGTCCGGCTGGATTATGGCTCCAGCGGCGAGATGGAGGGGAAACTGGCATTGGATCTGCAAAATGGCGCCACCCGGGCGGATCTCTACATCCCGGCGGATCAGTCGTTTTCCGACCGGGCCAGGGACAAGGGGCTCACCGTCGAGTCGGTGCCGCTGGCGAGCTTCCGGTTGACGCTCGCCGTTGGGGCGGGATCGAAACATGATTTCACGACGGTCGACGAACTGTTGGCAAGCGGGGTGAGGTTTGCCATCTGCGATGAACTGGCCGGCGTGGGCAAGAAGACCAAGGAGGTCCTTTCGAAGCACGGGAAATGGGAGGCGGTCAAGGCGGCGGCGAAGGCGAGTTTTCCTCGAGTGCCCGAGGCGGCCAACGCGGTGAAGTCGTCGGAAACGATCGCGGCGGCGTTCTTGTGGGACTCCACCGCCCGGCAGTTCGGCCTGGAACAGGCGGAGATGCCTGAATTGGCGGACGGCAAGGCGCAGATCACCGCCAATGTGACCGCGGGCACGGACAAGGCGACCCAGGCGCTGCATTTCGCGCGATATCTTTCGGCTCCGGAGAAAGGCAATCCGGCGTTCGAAAAGCATTTCTTCGCTCCGGTTTCGGGCGACTCCTGGGCGGAGCGGCCGGAGATTGTCGCCTATTGCGGCGGGGTGAATCGCAACGCCATGGAGAAAACGATCGCGGAGTTCGAGGAGCGCGAGGGCTGCACGATCAAGACGACCTACGCCGGGTGCGGCACGATCGTCGGCAACATCGAAGCCGGCCGGTTCACCATGCCGGACACCTTCATGACCTGTGACGCCTCCTACATGACGATGGTGCAGGACGATTTCCTTGGGGCGGAGGATGTCTCCAGCACGAAGATCGTGATGTTGGTCCGCAAGGGGAATCCCAAGGGAATCAAAGAGCTCGGAGATTTGACCAAGGAGGGGGTCTCGATCGGGACCACCGAACCGAGGCACAGCACGCTGGGCGCGTTGAGCTGGAAGATGTTTGAGGAGACCGGCATCAAGGCGACCCTCGAGAAGAAGAAATCCGTGGTGGTGACCACGCCGACCGCGCACGAACTCATCCTGCAGATGGAAGGGCACACCAAGCTCGACGTGGCGCTGGTCTACGAGGCGAACTGCCAGCGACTGACCGACAATTTTGAGCTGATTCCGATCGACCTGCCGCTGGCCAAGGCGGTGCAGAACATCGCCGTCAGCAAGGGATCAAGGTTTCCTCATCTCACCGGGCGGTTGATGGAGGCCGTGCTTTCCGCGCAATCGAAGGAGCGTTTTCTTCAAAATGGTTTTTCGTGGGAGGCGCGGTAACGGGCGGTTCCTTCCGTTTCTCGATGATGAAACCGCCCGGCCAACCTGACGCCGTCGATGACGTGGATGAATTCCGCGCGCCGTCGGACGCCCCGTTCTTGACCGGGTTGATCGTGCTGGGCGGGACCTACGTGGCGATCATTGTCCTGATGTTCCTGGCGGACCTGGCGTTCACCGATTCGGAGTCGATACTCGGCGCCTTGCGGGAGCCGGAGATTCGATACTCGATCAAGCTGAGCCTGATCAGTTGCACGATTTCGACCGTGCTTTCCGTCTGGGTGGCTGTGCCGATCGGCTACCTGATGTCGCGGTTTCAATTCGGAGGCAAGAACGCGGTGGACGCGATTCTGGACATTCCGATTGTGTTGCCGCCGCTGGTCATCGGGATCAGCCTGTTGATCCTGTTCAATTATCCTCCCTTCGAATGGATCAGCGACCAAGTGGTGTTTGAGATTCCCGCGGTGATTCTGGCGCAGTTCATGGTGGCCTGCGCCTTTGCGGTGAGAACCATGCGCGTGACTTTCGATCAGATCCCAGCGCGGTTTGAGGATGTGGCGATGACGCTGGGTTGCAATCGGAGTCAGGCGTTCTGGAAGGTGATCCTGCCGCAGGCGCGGCACGGCGTACTGGCTGCGGCGACCCTGGCCTGGGCTCGGTCGTTGGGGGAGTTTGGGCCGATTCTGGTTTTTGCCGGATCGACGCGAATGCGCACGGAGGTGTTGCCGACGTCGGTGTATCTGGAGATGCAGGCGGGCAACACGAAAGGCATGCTGGCCGTGGAGTTGATCATGGTCGCGGCTGCGGCGGTCGTGTTGGTGACCGCGCGCCTGTTCGGAATGAAAAGGCTCAACGCATGATACGCGTCGCCGATCTATGCCTGACCCAGGGCGACTTCCGGTTGCGGGACGTGAGTTTCACCGTTCCGACCGGAGAATACGCCGCCTTGATGGGGCGCAGCGGTTGCGGCAAGACGACTGCGCTGGAGGTTGTCTGCGGATTGAGGGGCTTCGAAACGGGGCGTATCGAAGTGTCCGGGCGGAACGTTGGTCGTCTCAAACCGGCGGAGCGGGGGATCGGATACGTCCCGCAGGACCGGGCCCTTTTTCCCACGATGCGGATCCGGGACCAGATCGCCTTCTCCCTGGTCATTCGGAAATGGAGTCCGGCGGAGATCGGTCGCCGGGTGGACGAGTTGGCGGAGCTGCTTGGCGTCACCCATCTGCTGGATCGCATGCCGGCCGGGTTGAGCGGCGGCGAATCGCAGCGGATCGCGCTGGCTCGCGCCTTGGCGTTCCGGCCCAAGGCGCTTTGCCTCGACGAACCCCTGAACGCGTTGGATGAGGAACTGCACCACGAGATCTGCGAACTGCTGGCTGAGGTGCATCGACAGACCCGGGTGACCGTGCTGCATATCACGCACAGTCCATCGGAGGCCCGTCAATTGGCGGGGATTGTCTTTCGGATGGCGGATGGCAGGATCCTGGAGGAGGGCGCGCCGGAATGATCCGCTTCAGCCGCGCGGACTCGGCCGGGGCTTACGCATGAAAAGCATTCGCAACAGCTTCACGGATGTAGCGTCGGTTGTGTCAGCCGAAATGCGGCGCCATCTTGCGACCGCTGTCGGCTGCGCTGACACAGCGCACGCTACAACATGTCTTTTGGAATCGCTTGAGCAACTCATGCGCAGGCATTCGGTTTCAGCTGGCGCGATTTCACTTGTGGGAGTTTGATGAAGACGAGATGGATCCGGACACGACATTGACGCCCGAGGAGCTCGCCGTTCACGAATGGCAGATGTGGGTCCCCGGGTTCGGCGAGGAGGGGCAGAAGCGCCTGAAAGGCTCTTCGGTTCTGATTTCGCGGGTCGGCGGCCTGGGCGGCCTGGTCGCCTATGAACTGGCTGCCGCGGGTGTGGGGCGGCTGGTTCTGGCGCATGCGGGCGATGTGAAACCCAGCGATCTGAATCGGCAACTCCTCATGACGCACGACTGGATTGGAAAGAGCCGTGTCGAGCGGGCCGGTCAACGATTGCGCGATCTGAATCCGCGGATCGAGATCGAGACCGTCCCGGAGAATGTCTCCGACGAGAATGCGGACCGGCTTGTCGGCGTGGTCGACCTGGTGGTCGATGCGGCGCCCTTGTTTGAGGAGCGTTATGCGATGAACGACGCGGCGGTGCGGCGGGCCAAGCCTGTGGTCGAATGCGCCATGTTCGACATGGAGACGCAGATCACCTCCTTCATGCCGGGGAAGACGGGGTGTCTGCGTTGCCTGTATCCGGAGAAACCGCCGTATTGGAAGCGGCAGTTTCCGGTGTTTGGGGCCGTGTCGGGGAGCGTGGCCTGCCTGGCGGCGACCGAGGCGATCAAGATACTGGCTGGACTGGGCGAGCCGCTTTTCAATAGGTTGTTGTGCTGTGATCTCCGGACCATGCGTTTTCGCACGATGAAGATAGGCGCGGATCCTCAGTGCCCGCTGTGCGGGACGTCGGACGATCGGGTTGCATGAAATCGTTGCTGACAAGTCTGCGAGTGTTGTTTGGCGGAACGCTGTTCCTGGGGCTCTGTTGGTTGACCATCACGTTTGTCGACGCCGCCTTGCAGGGCGAATCTTCGCATGAGCGGAATGTTGGCTGGGGCATGGCTGGGGGATGCGCCCTGATCGCCTTGATCGTCTGGAAGTTTCTGCTTTATCGAGGCCGGGGCAGGGCGGGCTCCTCAGGATTCTTCGGTTGGATGACCGAACCCCATGAAACGCCGCGTAGCCCGGGCACGGCGCTGTTGACGCCGCGTGACGGATCGCGCGCCCGCGAACCCGAAAAGAACCGGCGCGGCGTGGTCCGGGAGATCGACCGGTTCGAGTATTGAACCGGGGCGGCGATTTCAAGTAGCCGCGTTCGCAAGAACGTGGAAGTAGCCGCGTTCGCAGGAACGTGGAAG
>JAYPGD010000309.1:0-7135 GCA_038126655.1 Verrucomicrobiales bacterium | reverse complement strand
GCTGGCGACGAACCTGGCCGAAGGCGCGTTGGTGGCCTGGGAGATCGACCAGGAAAAAATGGACGCCGCCTTCAACACGCTGTTTGAGGACGATCCCTTTTCCGGGCATGTGGTGACGCGTTCCACGGACGCGGCCTCGCCGGGATCGACCTACAAGCTTTGGACCACGCTGAAGGTGCCGCAGGGGTATTCGATGGAGAAGCATGGGGAGTATTGGCGCGAGCGGATCGGAGCGAAGCATTTCCGCTTGATGCCGGCGAAGCGGTTGTTTGCGTTGGGGGTCGGTCACATGCGGCGTCGGGGAATGCCGCCGGGCAGCCGGACGGACGGACCCGCCGAGGCGGTCGAGGTTTCAATCGCGAAGTTGACCGACGCCGAGTGGCGCATCCTGACCGCCCTGAAGCGCGAATTCGAGCCGGAGGAACTGGTTCCGGATATCTGGGCGGCGCGGGCCGAGGAAGCCGGCGTGCCGCTGGATGAATTCTGCGAGGTCGCGGAAGACCTGAACAAGCGCAAGGTGATCGGTCGTTTCTCGACCTTTCTTGAGCATGTCAAACGCCTGGCCACGGGCGAGCGCGTTACGAAGTTCAACGCGCTGTTTCACTGGGCGGTGCCGAAGGGCCGCGAGATCGAGGCCGGCGGCGAGGTGGGACGTCATCACATCATGACGCACGCCTACTGGCGCGAGGGCGGTCCGGAATTCCGCGACGTCAACATCATGGGCGTGATCCATGGCACGAACAAGGAGACCGTCCTGGAACACAAGGCGGCGATCGACGCGCACTTGGAGGAGATGGGGATGCCGGTCGCCTACACCAATGTCTTCTGGGGCGGCCGCAGCGAGATCAAGCCCTCGGAGATTTCGCCCCTGGCCTATGTCGACTGGTGCAGGGAGAACGGGATCGATCCGGATTCGATGCGCGCGTAGGCGATGAAGTTTTCGGAGCCCATCGCCATCGTCGGGCTGGGCGGCATCTTCCCGGGTTCGCCGACGCTGGATGACTATTGGGAAAACGTCGCCCGGGGCGTGGACGCCGCTCGCGAGGTCCCCGATGGACGGTGGACGGTCTCGGCCGGAGACGCCTATGACCCGACGCCTGGGGCTCCGGACAAGGTCTATTCCACCCGCGCCTGTTTCATCGAAGGCTTCGAACTGGATCCAACGGGACTGGCGTTGGAGGAGGCCTTCCTGCAGTCGCTGGACCCCATGTTTCATCTGGCCCTGCACGCCGGACGGCAGGCTTTTGAAAGCGCGCGGATGGACGCCGTTGATCGCTCCAGGGTCGGCGTGATCATCGGCAACATCGCGCTGCCGACCGATGCTTCCTCGGCGTTGAACGACGAGATCCTGGCGCCGGTTTTTGAGGAAGCGCTGGGCGTTCCGTCGTCTGCCGGGGAGGGCGTAGCGCCGCTCAACCGCTGGGTGGCCGGTCTGCCCGGGAACATTTTGGCGGAGGCGCTCGGACTGGGCGGCGGAGCCTACACACTCGATGCGGCCTGCGCCTCCTCGCTCTATGCGGTCAAGCTGGCCTGTGACGAACTGCTTGCCGGGCGGGCCGACGCCATGCTGACCGGGGGGCTTTCGCGCCCGGATTGCCAATACACGCAGATGGGGTTCTCCCAGTTGACCGCGCTGTCCCGGACCGGCCGTTGCTCGCCCTTCGATTCAAAAGGCGATGGATTGGTGGTCGGCGAAGGTTCCGGAATCGTCGTTTTGAAACGCCTGAAGGACGCCCTGGGCGCGGGCGATGAGATCCACGCTGTGATCAAGGGCGTCGGGCTTTCAAATGACATCGAGGGCAATCTCCTGGCGCCGGCGTCAGAGGGCCAACTCCGCGCCATGCGCGCGGCGTATGAGGAAGCCGGTTGGACGCCGGACATGGTGGACCTGGTCGAGTGCCATGCCACCGGGACGCCGATCGGCGACGCCGTGGAATTCAACAGCCTGAAGGAACTGTGGGGCGATCGGCGCATCGACGGTCGGAAGTGCGCCCTCGGCGCCGCGAAGGCGAATGTCGGGCATCTGCTTACCGGCGCCGGCGCGGCGGGGCTGATCCGCGCGCTCCTGGCGATGAAGAACCAGACCCTGCCGCCGCTCGCGAATTTCGAAAAAGCCGGCGACAAGATCGATTTGTCGGACAGTCCCTTCACCGCCTTGACCGGGGCGCAGCCTTGGGAGGTCCGCAATGCCAGGACGCCGCGGCGGGCGGGCGTCAGCGCCTTCGGCTTCGGCGGCATCAACGCCCACGTCCTCATCGAGGAATGGACGGGCGCAAAATCTCAGATTTCAGATCTCAAATCTCAAACCCCGGCGAGGCCGCAGGCAAAGAACAGCGAACTGAGAACCCGGAATCGGGAACCCATTCCCATCGCCATTGTCGGCATGGACGCCTGCTTTGGTCCGTGGACGGACCTCCGGCAGTTCCAGGAGCGCGTCTTCGGCGGCGGGGAGGCGGTCGAACCCGGCTTTAAGCGTGATTGGTTCGGCGTTGAAGGCAGCGATTGGTTGAGGCGGCGCGGACTGGGCGCGGATCGATTCAAGGGCCATTACCTGGATGATCTCAAGATTGCGCTGAACCGGTACCGCATTCCGCCAAAGGAATTGGAGGAGATGCTGCCGCAGCAGTTGCTGATGCTTCAGGTGGCGGCCGGCGCCCTGGATGACGCGGCCTGCGAAAAGATGGACGGCCTCAAGACCGGTGCTTTCATCGGCATTGAGTTGGACATGGAGACGAACCGTTTCCACTTCCGATGGTCGCTGTTGAACCGGGCGCGGGACTGGGCGAAGGCGCAGGGGCTTTCCCTGTCGGATGAAGAGTTGGCCCAGTGGACGGGAGCCTTGCGTGAAAGTTCCGGCCCCGCCCTGAATGCCAATCGGACCATGGGCGCCTTGGGCGGCATTGTGGCCAGTCGGTTGGCGCGCGAGTTCAGGATCGGCGGTCCGTGTCATACGATTTCCAGCGAGGAGGCGTCCGGGATGCGGGCGCTGGAAGCCGCGGTGCGCGCGTTGCAGCAGGGCGAACTGGATCACGCCCTGGTCGGCGCGGTGGACCTGGCCGGCGATGTGCGGGCGGTATTGTCGACGAATCCTGAGGGCGATGCGCTTCAGGGCGAAGGGGCGGCGGCATGGGTGTTGAAGCGGTTGGACGACGCGGAGCGCGATGGGGACCGGGTATATTCGGTGATTCGCGGCATGGGCGCCGCGGCGGGCGATCGTGCAGGTGAAGCCGCCTTGCGACGGGCTTATGAAGATTCGAACGTGGATCCGGCATCGGTTGAACTTCTCGAATGGTCTGGAGCCGAGGCGGCTGCAGCGAATGGCGAAGTCGCCATTTTTGAGGAAGGTCGGAGGAAGCGGTCGTTGAAACTGGGCTCTGCGGCGGCGCAGATCGGACACGCCGGCGCGGCATCGGCCTTAGCGTCCGTCGTGAAGGCCAGTCTGGCCGTATACCAGGAGATGTTGCCGGCGGCGTCGGCGTTGGACGCGGGTTTTCAGCGTGATGATCGGCGGTTCAGCGCGCCGGAGCAGCCGCAGTGCTGGCTGCGTGACCGCGTCGACGGTCCGCGACGAGCGGGAGTGACTTCGACAGGCGTTGGCGGAACCTGCGCGCACGTCGTGCTTGAGGCGCTGGAAGGGCAGGATTCAGAGCGCGTGTCTGCGGAGCGACGCCAGCCTCTCGGCGCCCGCGCCGAGGCCCTGTTCGTGGTGCGCGGGGCGGATGAAACGACATTGAAGTCCGGTTTGGAGGAGTTGCGGGAGTTGGCGGCCTCGAATTCCGGCCGCGGCATTGAGGCGTTGGCCCGCGCCTGGTTTGCCGGGAAGCGCGCAGCAACCGGCGAACGCGCGTTGACGATTGTCACGGGCGACCCGGATGAACTCGTTCAATTGGCGCGAAAGGCCGAGGGTTTGATCGACGCGGGTTCTCCTGCGGCGGGCAATGGCAATGGCGCGCGACCGAATGGGGGCGAGGAATCGATTTTCTTTTCCTCCGCGCCCCTAGCGAAGGAGGGCGGAGTCGCTTTTGTCTATCCAGGCTCAGGCAATCACTATCTCGACATGGGGCGTGTGATCGGGGCGCAGTGGCCCGAACTCATGCGGCGCCAGGACGCCGAGAATGAGCGTCTGGCCAGCCAGGTCGTTTCCGAGATGTTCTGGAATGGAGCCTCGATGGCCGAGATCAATGCAGATCACCATGCGATGATATTCGGGCAGGTCGCGCACGGCGCGATCGTCAGCGACCTGATGCAGGCCTGCGGCGTCAAGCCCGACGAGGTGATCGGCTACAGCCTGGGCGAGTCGGCCGGTCTGTTTTCCACCCGGGCTTGGACGGCCCGCGATGAGATGTATCGCCGCATGGTCGAGGGCGATCTGTTCACCAAACAGCTGGCCGGTCCCTGCGAATCCGTCCGCAAGGTCTGGAAGCTGCGGAAGGGCGAGGAGGTCGACTGGAAGATGGGCGTGATTGATCGGAACGCCGAAAAGACACGCAAGGCTTTGAAAGGACGCGACCGCGTCTACCTGCTGATTGTCAATACGCCGAATGAATGCATCGTTGGCGGCCAGCGCGGGGCGGTGGATTCCCTGGTGGCGGACCTGGGCTGCAATCTGTTTCCCATTGAAGGCGTGACCACGGTGCACTGCGAGGTCGCGGAGCCGGTTGCCAAGGCCTATCGCGATCTGCACGTGTTTGAAACGAACGGGCCGGAAGGCGTGCGCTACTACAGCGGCAACCAGGGCGGCGATTATGAACTGACTTCGGACGCCGCGGCGGATTCGATCATCGGCAACGCGCTGCTGGGCGTGGATTATCCGAAGACGATCGAAACGGCCTACGCCAATGGCGCGCGGATCTTCATTGAAATGGGGCCGGGGGCGACCTGCTGTCGGATGATTGACCGGATCCTCGGTGATCGGCCGCACGTGGCGAGGTCGGTTTCGGTTCCCGGCAGGGATCCGGCGGGCGTCGCCTTGCGCGTCTTGGGGCGGTTGATCGCCGAGGGCGCGCAGGCGGATCTGGAGTTCCTGTATGGCGGCGAGTCGAGGGTTGTCGGACATCGGCAGTCGGACGCGCAGGACAGTGTTCCGACAGTGGTCATTCCATTGGGCGGCAAGGCGTTTGATCCGCCCGGGCCGAAAGGTTTCGTGGCGGAGAGGCCTGAGGGCGGAGCGCCGGCGTTGCCGAAACCGATGCCCAAGCCGGTCGCGGCTGTCGCTGCGGCCCCGGTGCCGGCCCCGGCTGTGGCGGCGTCGGCCGGAGCTGGAATCGCGGATGTCAACGCGGCCTTGATCGATCAGTGGACCGCCGCTGAGGCCGCGCGGGTTGAAGCGCACGAGGCATATCTGAGGTTTTCAGAGAATCTGTTTCAGACCATGGCGGCGGGCGTCGAGCGGGAGAGCCGTCTGTTGTCAGCGATGGAAGGAGCGGGTGTGCAGGCGCCGGTTGCGGAGCCTTTGCCGGGCGTGAACGTGGATCAGTCTTCTTTGCCGACCGGCTCCGATTCCGACGCGGCGGGTGAATCCTATGAGGCCTACCCCGATGAAGTTCCGCGCGCGTTGAATTTCGCTCAATGCATGGAATTTGCCATCGGGAAGATCGGCAAGGTTCTCGGCAAGAAGTTCATCGAAGTGGACGGGCATCCGACCCGCGTGCGCTTGCCGGACGATCCCCTGATGCTCGCGCATCGGATTCTCGACATCGAGGGCGAGCCCTTGTCGATGACCTCCGGGCGTGTTGTGACCGAGCACGACATCCATCCCGGGTCCTGGTATCTCGACGCGGGTCGCATTCCGACCTGCATTGCGGTCGAGGCGGGACAGGCGGACCTGTTCCTGTCCGGTTTTCTCGGCATCGATTTCCAGACGAAGGGCAGGGCGGTCTATCGCCTGCTCGACGCTGTGGTGACCTTTCATCGAGGATTGCCTGTCGAGGGCGACACCATCCGCTACGACATCTATATCGATCACTTCTTCCGGCAGGGCGACACCTGGTTGTTCCGCTTCGGCTTCGACGGCACGGTGAACGGCGAGAAGTTGCTGACCATGCGCGATGGCTGCGCCGGCTTCTTCACTCAGGAGGAACTCGACGCCGGCAAGGGCATCATTCACACCAAGTTGGATCTGCGGCCCATGCCCGGGAAACTGCCGGAGGACTGGTCGCCCTTTGTGCCGTGGAATGGGATCGAGTCGTATTCGGACGAACAGTTGAACGCGCTGCGGCGGGGCGATCTGGCGGGTTGTTTTGGGGAGGCATTCTCCGGTTTGAAGCTGGGCGATCCGCTGACCCTGCCGGATGGGCGCATGCGTCTGGTGCATCGGATCACGGAGCTGGATCCGACCGGCGGTCGCTTCGGCGTCGGGCGAATCACGGGCGAGGCCGACATTCATCCGGACGACTGGTTTCTGACCTGCCATTTCTGCGACGACATGGTGATGCCGGGCACGCTGATGTTCGAATGCTGCCTGCATACCTTGCGCGTGTTCCTGTTGCGACTGGGCTGGGTGTTTGAGAAGGCAACGGTGGCGCCGGAGCCGGTCACCGAGGTTAAAAGCCAGCTCAAGTGCCGCGGCCAGGTGATCCAATCGACGAAGAAGGTCACCTATGTCATCTCGATCAAGGAGCTGGGCTATCGGCCGGAGCCGTATGCGATTGTCGATGCGTTGATGTATTCCGACGACAAGGCGACGGTCGAGATCACCAACATGTCGATCCGCTTCACCGGCGCGACGAAGGAGAGCATTCAGGCGACGTGGGATGGGAAAGGACAGGGTGCCGCGGGCGTCCTGGATTCCGACTCTCAACTCTCGCCTCAAACCGACTCTCAACTCGCCAAGCC
Source organism: Verrucomicrobiales bacterium (assembly GCA_038126655.1). Taxonomy (GTDB): domain Bacteria; phylum Verrucomicrobiota; class Verrucomicrobiia; order Limisphaerales; family JAYPEY01; genus JAYPEY01. The sequence goes on along the minus strand of JAYPGD010000309.1, from coordinate 301 downwards.
TCCCATCTTCGATTTCGAGAGCATTCGCGCGTTTGCGATCGGGAATCCCTCGGAGGCCTTCGGCGAACGCTACAAGGTCTTTGACAACGAGCGACGGATTGCGCGCCTGCCGGGGCCGCCCTACCAGTTCCTGGATCGCGTGGTTGAGATCTCGAACTGCGAGCAGTGGAAGCTGGATTCCGGCGGGGTGATCGAGGCGCAGTATGACGTGCCGGTTGATCAATGGTATTTCGCGGAGAATCGGCAGGGTTACATGCCGTTTACGGTTCTGCAGGAGATTTCGCTGCATCCCTGTTGTTGG
>JAYPGD010000308.1:874-7150 GCA_038126655.1 Verrucomicrobiales bacterium | reverse complement strand
CGCCGCGCTTGGCGCGCCAGACCGGGTGGGGTTGCCTTTACCGGCCGCGCATGCCGCGGCGCTCCGGACGCGAACGGGCTATTCGTGTCCTCTTTGGGGAAATCATTCTACGGCCCCATCGGGGCGGGACAACAAAGCCCAGGGTGAAACCTAAGAGATTCAGACCTCTTCATCCGGTCGCTTGAGCTGCGTTCCTGTCATTTTGAGGCAAGCCGATGCCCCAGATCCGATCTTGAGGGCTTGGGCTTCGTCCCCTAAAGCGCGTCCCACCCGCCAAAAACGGACCGTCCAATTCCGGCGCCACGGATTCGGAGAGGTTCCTTGCGCTGGGGGAGCGGTCGCCGGCGGCGATGGCCTTCTCAATGGACTTGCGCGCGGCGAGGTCGTCCTTCGCGAGGGCGCTGAAGGCGGCATGCAGGAAGCGCGAATCCGCGTAGTCGTCGCCGTATTGCCGGGCGATGATGGCGGCGCGCCGGGCGAGATTCCTGACGCGATCCAGGAGGTCGAAGGTGAGATTCATGGAGGCCGTTCCCTCGGGATCGTTCACATACGACTGCCGCATGGCGAATCCGGCGACGTGAAACTTCTTCTCTTCCGCAGCGGCGATGGCGTAGCCAATCATGGCGGCGCTGCTGTTGGCGGCGTCGGGAGCCAAGGATATGAAGCCGGCATACGCTTTCGAGCTCTGCCCGGCGCGGAGTTGTTTCCAGGCGGGCAGATCGAGGATTTCGGCGTTGCGCTCGAGGCTGGCGGGCGGGAGATCGAAAGACGAGGAGATCTCGTTGTCGATGACCCCGAGGATCTGGACGATGTGTTGTCTGGGCATGTTGTCGAACCGAGGATCTCGGGAGATGCGGTCATGCCATGTCTGGCGGGCCCGCGCTGCCCAGGGATTGTAATTCCCCCGGTTGGTGAAGGGGCGTCGGCCGTAGTAGTGGTTGTTCACGACGATCTGCGGTGAATGGTAGGCGGGCTGGATCTCGGGAAGGTAGAGATAGTCGCGTCGCGTGTTGTAGATCGGACGGGAAACCCGATTCAAAGTCCGGTAGCCGCTGGTGAGGTTTCGGGATCCAAGGCGGCTTGTCCGGACGTTGCTGAACCGCCATGGCGACCGGTAGCTCAGCCGGGAAACAGAGCCGAGCGAGCTGCGCCAGCTTGAGGATCGAAGCCCGATTCGGCGGGAAGGCGCATAGGTCGTATGAATCCGACTGACGGGTCGTTGGCGATAGGCGATGCCGCAGTTGGCCGGGTGGGAAACATGGACGTGGAGGGAGGTCGGGATCGGGGCGCTTCTGACGGGCGTCGATTTGAATCCGTAGGATCGCTTGGGGCCCAGCCAGGCTGCCTGAGCGGCTGAGGCGCAGGCCAGACAAGCGACGATTGCGGTGAGAAAATTGGTTTTTCGGCTGTTTGGGCTCATGGCGACTCCTCCAAGGTTGACGCAGTTGTTCTCAGATTCGGTCTCGCGCGATTTGAAACACCGGATGTGTGGGCAGGTTGCGGCGGCAATTTGCCGCCCGGCGACCCGGATCTGACGCGAATCTGACCGGGACTGATTCAAGTCCAATTCTCGTCTCCGGCGCCGAAGCTGCCCGAATTCCCGATTTCCCCACGGATGGCAAAGCCGACCCACGGATATAGTAAGATCATCCGTGGGGAGATTCTCTCTTCCGGGAGGGGTGGGAGGCGTGACTTCAGAACGGGCGATGGAAGCAAGCGCGATCCTCCGTATTTTTTTCTGCGGATTGAAGCTTCGGGATTGGCAAGGCTTCCCCTCGTTCCTAAGCTCCCGCGCTTCGATCCCATGGCGAGCAAGAGCAAGAAAGCGACATACGACGAGAGCAAGGTCAAAACCCTGTCGTCGATCCAGCATATCCGGCTGCGGACGGGCATGTATATCGGGCGGCTCGGCGACGGCTCTCATTACGACGACGGCTGCTACATCCTGCTGAAGGAGGTCATCGACAACGCGATCGATGAATTCATCATGGGCTACGGCAAGGAGGTCCACATCACGCTCAAGGACAACAAGGTGACGGTGCGGGATTTTGGTCGGGGCATTCCCCTGGGCAAGGTGGTCGATTGCGTCTCCAAGATCAACACCGGCGCGAAGTACAACGACGATGTCTTTCAGTTCAGCGTGGGCCTGAATGGCGTGGGCACGAAGGCCGTGAATGCATTGGCCGACAATTTCCTGGTCCGCAGCCACCGCGCTGGGAAATACGCCGAGGGCCGCTTTCAACAGGGGCGGCTGAAGCAGAAGAAGGAAGGCAAGCTCAAGGAGCCCAACGGGACCCTGATTGAATTCAGCCCGGATCCGAAGATTTTCAAGTCGGTGGAGTGGAAGGAGGAGCTGATCGAGCGTCGGTTGCGGCATTACTCCTATCTGAATCCGGGCCTGCGGTTGATCTACAACGGCAAGACCTTCGTGTCCAAGAACGGCCTGCAGGACCTGATTGCCGAGGAGGTGAAGGACAATGCCCTCTATGCGCCGATGCGGCACCTCGACAAGACATTGGACATCGCCTTCACCCACAGCGAGCGGCACACAGGCGAGACCTTCTTCTCCTTTGTGAACGGGCAATACACGGCCGATGGCGGCACGCATCTGAGCGCCTTTCGCGAAGGGCTGCTCAAGGCGGTGAACGAGTTTTCGAAGAAGAAGTTCGAGGGCGACGATGTGCGCGAAGGCGTGGTGGGCGCGATTGCGATCCGGTTGAAGGATCCGATGTTCGAATCGCAGACCAAGAACAAGCTGGGCAACACCGAGATCCGGGGCGAGTTGATGGCCAAGGTGAAGGACGCGGTCGGGCACTGGCTGCACCGCAACCGCGAGGCGGCGAACGCCATGATCCAGCGGATCGAGGACGCGCGGGCGTTGCGCAAGGAACTGCAGCAGGTGAAGAAGGCGGCACGGGAACGGGCCAAGGCCGTGTCGATTCGCGTGCCGCAGTTGAAGGACTGCAAGCATCACTTCAATCGCGAGAAGGGCGCGGGCGACGACTCGATGATCTTCATCACCGAGGGACAGTCGGCGGCCGGCTCCATCGTGAGCTGCCGCGATGTCAACTCGCAGGCGATCTTCACGCTCAAGGGCAAGCCGCTCAATGTCTGGGACCTCAAGCGCGACACGGTCTACAAGAACGACGAGATGTACAATCTCATGTGCGCGCTGAACATCGAGGAGTCGATCGAGGGGCTGCGCTACTACAAGGTGATTCTTGCGACGGACGCGGACGTCGACGGCCTGCACATCCGCAACCTGATGATCACCTATTTTTACAGGTTTTTCGATTCGGTGGTGCGCGAGGGGCACCTTTATGTGCTGGAAACGCCCTTGTTCCGCGTGCGCAACAAGCAGGAGACGATTTATTGCTATTCGGAAGTCGAACGGGATGCGGCCATCAAGAAGCTGGGGCGCAATCCGGAGATCACGCGATTCAAGGGGCTGGGGGAAATCTCGCCTCACGAGTTCAAGGCGTTCATCGGCGAGGAGATGCGGCTGAGCCAGGTGGAATATGCGCCCAAGTCCGAGGCGGCGGATATCCTGACATTCTACATGGGACGTAACACGCCGGAGCGGCGGCAATACATCATGGAGAACCTGGTGGTTCCGGTGGAGGAGTAGTCGGAAAGCTCCAAACTCCAAGCTCCAAATCCCAAAGAAGCTCCAAAACTCAAAACTCGAATCTGGAACGGACGAACTGATCCATGGCGGCGAGAAGGAAACAGACGAAGGATGACGGCGGTCAGATGGAACTGAGCGCGTCGGCGGCGAAGCAGGCCTCGGCCAAGGCGCGGGCGAACGCGAAGCCGAAGCAGGAAGAAGAGCCGGAGGAGCCGCAGGACGGCGCGCTGATCCCGGTCAAGGGCAGCAAGCGGCGCAAGCGGCTGTCCCAGGAGGCGGAGCCGCTTTTTCGCCGAGTCGACACGGGCTTCCTGGAATACGCGTCCTATGTCATCCGCGATCGGGCCATTCCGAATGTCGAGGACGGCCTCAAGCCGGTGCAGCGACGCATTCTGTGGGCGCTGCACGACAAGGACGACGGCCGTTTCATCAAGGTCGCCAACGTGGTCGGGCATTGCATGCAGTTTCATCCGCATGGCGACGCCTCAATCGGCGACGCATTGGTGGTCCTGACCAATAAGCGTTACCTGATCGAAGGGCAGGGGAACTTCGGGAACATCTTCACCGGCGATCGTGCGGCCGCGCCCCGATATATCGAGTGTCGCCTGACCAAGCTGGCGCGGGAGGAGATCTTCAATGACGAGTTGACCGAGTTCGTGCCCAGTTACGACGGGCGCAACAAGGAACCGGTGACTTATCCGGCGAAGATTCCCTTGTTGTTGATGCTGGGCACGGAGGGGATTGCGGTCGGCATGTCGGCGAGGATCCTGCCGCACAACTTCATCGAGTTGCTGGAGGCGCAGATTGCGATCCTGCGCAAGAGTCCCTTCAAGATCCTGCCCGACTTCGCGACCGGCTGCCTGATGGACGCGACCGAATATGACGACGGTCGCGGCAGTATCCGCCTCCGCGCCAAGATCGAGCGCAAGAACAAGACTTCCACCACGCTGATCATCCGTGAGATTCCGCCGACTTCGACGACCGAGTCCTTGATGGCGTCCATCGAGGACGCGGCCAAGAAGGGCAAGCTGAAGATCCGTTCAATGAACGACTTCACGGCGGAGAAGATCGAGATCGAGATCAAGCTGCCGGCCGGCGTGGATCCGGACCAGACCATGCAGGCTTTGTACGCCTTCACGGACTGCGAAACCTCGTTGGCGAGCCGGATCGTGATCATCAAGGATCAGCGGCCGGTCGAGATGACAGTGACTCAGGTTCTGCGGCACAACACGAAGAGCCTCGTCGCCAATCTGAAGGCGGAACTGGACCTGGCGGAGAAGAAGCTCATGCAGGAACTGCACTTCAAGACCCTGGTGCAGATCTTCATCGAGAACCGGATCTACAAGGCCATCGAGAAATGCAAGACCCGCGAGGAGGTGTTCAAGGCGGTCTATGACGGCTTTGTCCCGTTCAAGAAACAGCTCATCCGCAAGATTGTGGACAAGGATGTGGAAATGCTGCTCGGCGTGCCGATCCGCCGGATCTCGCTCTTCGACATCAACAAGCACCGCGACGACATTGAGCGCGTGCTGAAGGAGTTGGCCGAGGTGCGCAAGAACCTCAAACAGCTCACCCGCTACGCGGTGAAACACCTGCAGCGGTTGATCCGCGAGTACAAGGAGGAATACGCGCGGCGGACGGAGATCACGAAGTTTGACGCCGTGGTGGCGAGGCAGGTGGCGATCCGGGCCTTCAAGATGGCTTACGATCGCGAGAAGGGCTACATCGGCACCAATATCTCCGGCAGCGAATACCAGTTTGAGTGCTCCAAATTCGACAAGATCCTGCTGGTCTTCGACGACGGGGCCTGGAAGGTGACCAAGCCGGATGAGAAGATCTTCGTCGGCAAGGGGCTGGTCCACTGCGAGATCATCGAGAAGAACGATCAGAAGAAGGACGAGCGCGTCTTCACCATGGCCTACGAACGCAAGGGCGCGACCTACATCAAGCGCTTTTCGTTTCCGGGCTTCATCATGGAGAAGAAGTATCAGTGCGCGCCCGAGGGTTCCAAGATTGTGCTCTTTGTCGAAGGCACGCCGGAGGAGATTTACGTGAAGTACAAGCCGGCGCCGCACCAGAAGATCAATCAACAGATGATCAAGCCGGGAGACCTGGAGGTGAAGACGCACAAGTCCCGCGGCAACCAGGTCTCCATCAAGAAGATCAGTAAGCTCAGCGTGGAGCGTCCGCGCGGTTGGAGCGACAAGGAGACCACGACGCGTGTGCGGTTTGCGTAGCGGCGTTTTTGTTGTCCAGAAGGCTGCTACTTTCCGGCGATGCTGCGCAGTGTCAGGTGGAGCCCCAAGGCAATCGCTCCTCCGAGGAAACCGGCCATCCGTTGGCGAAGCGACCTCCGCAGCTTGAAGCTTCGATTCAGCAGGATATCGATCGTGATCGCGCTGAGGGGAAAGACGCCCAAGACTGTCGCTCCCACCCAGGCGGGTTGTAAATGTTCGGACGCGCCGGGCGAGTTTGCTTTCTGAAGAAACGCCATCACGGGAAGGAATCCCCCGAGCACGAGCGCCGCAGCGTAGTAGCCGCCATTGAATTCAGCGCTACAGTTGGGGCAACGGGTGGCGCGGGCGTAGACGGCGAAGGGAAGCCCGTTTTCGCAATGGTTGCATTGTATCATGGCTGGTTTTCTGGCG
>JAYPGD010000308.1:0-864 GCA_038126655.1 Verrucomicrobiales bacterium | reverse complement strand
CCCCCAAAGCGTGCAATCTTTCGCAAGGACGCCCGGTTGTCACGGAGAAATGCCCGCCGCAGCGTGGCGCGGCGGTCTTCAATTAGGACTGCGACGCGAGGATTGCCAGGCGGTCACGGCGCTGCGGGTATACTGCGAGAGCCCGATGGTCAGAAACGCAATGACCAGGATCCAGACCCGATCCGAATCGTAGGGCTCCTGCATGAGGCCGACGCGGTCCGGGGCGACCGCTCCGATGTCGTCAGGCGTGTGAAACAGACCGTGGGAGAAGTCCGCGGCGTTGATTGCCAGGATGGCCAGCAGCACAAGGAGACCGTGGTCGCCTGAAACGCCGAACAAACGAAGAGCCGTGTGCGCGGCGTAATTCCAAAAGGCGTAGGAGAGCCAGGCGCAGATGATCGCGAAGAAGAGGTCGATGGCGGTGTCTTTCATGGTGTTGGAACCAAGGAAAACACCTCAATTATCCGCCGGCCATTATAGTGGGCGGAGCGCTTTGTCGCTGGGTGGACTGTCAGGCAGGGACGTCCCGGGAATCCTCCATGAATCGCGCGATCGCCGCCATCAGTTCTTCGTTTCCCTGGGTCAACCAGAACAGGGCTTCCTCCACCGAGGAGCAGACCTTCACGGCTTCGCGTTTATCCTCGGCAAAGGCCTGGTAGGTGCGGGCAAGTCCGAAGGTGACCTGATCGCCGGGAGGCACGTAAATGACCAGTCGGCTGCCGGGTTTTGTGATTTCCAACTCAGCGCAGCGGGTCGTTCCTCGAGAACTCAGCGAATCAATGTTTGAGACGCCGCTGCAGTCGCCAAGTTCTAGCAGGCTGTTGAAAAAGAGGCGATTTCGAACACCGGCGGGATTCTTCGGCT
>JAYPGD010000307.1:5591-7208 GCA_038126655.1 Verrucomicrobiales bacterium | reverse complement strand
ACAGCCCTTGTATGAAAAGGAGGCAAGGAAGTGGGCGCGCCGCTGGGAACCGAGATTCTCAAGAAAACGCTCGAGGACGAGGACGTTTACCTCAGCTGGGTAAAAGCGCTTTTCATTGTGATGCTGCGTCTTGAGGGGCTTTGCGGACACTTCCTGAAGATACTTGGTGACTGTTTTGCGCCCCATGCTCGTCGCACGTTGAAAGCACTCTGCTGACATGGTTTTGCTCCATGTAGAGTGAGTCCATGTGGACTTGCTCCTCCTAGCGGTTGTCTTCCTGCAGGTCTCAGGGAAGTCGTGCGCGTAGCGGAGCCATTCCAAGCGCTCACCTTCCAATCGAATATCCTCGGCTTTGGCGAGCAGCACGGGGTCGTTCGCTGAAATTGCTTCGTCCCGCATCATTTGCCATCGTGGGTGTAGTCTTTCACGAAGCCATTCATGTTGTAGCTGCATCAATCCAAACCGTATTGCGATCAGTCGCGTAAGCTTATTCTTGCTGTCGTTATTGGAATCGCCAAAGAAGCTGTCAATCATTCCGAGACACTCAAAATCTTCCAAAAGCAAACCGATCTCTTCGTCGTTGAATGACTTGAGAGAGTCGAGCGTATCGGCATTCAAAAGCCGCCGTTTGAGGGTCTGGATTTCAGATGCACTTCGTGAAATGGGGCTATGGATGGGGCTTTGATTCATCCCTCATTGTGCCTTAGCCAAGGCTACATGTGACAAGGGGAAGCTATTTACATCCTTTTAACGGCTTGATGGCGAAGTATTCAGCCGCCTCGGTGGGGGTCGACGCCTTGTTGTATCTGCCAAGAAGCACCTCTGTCGTGTGACCCGCTTCGAGCGCCGTCTTCTCTGCGGATTCCGTGACAGCAAGGCGGTAGGAGCAGAAAGAGTGACGCAGCTGATTTTTCCCCTTGATGCCTACGGTAGCGCGAATGTTTGAAAGACAGTTGTTCAAGTATTTCTCAGAGAGCTTCCAGACTCTTCCTTCTGTCTCCCTGTAGGGCGCAAGCCATGCCGCAAGAGCCTCGCAAATCGGGACCGTTCGTGAGCGACTGGTCTTGCTGATCTCCTCAGGCACCTCGATGTAACCCTCCTTCTCCCAAACGTGCCGCCATTCCAGTCTGCCGATTTCGGCGATCCTGACACCTGCAAAGCCGCCGATGGCGATGACGGGCAGCAGAGCATGGTTTGCAGCCTCAAGAAGGGCACGGAACGCCTCCGGCGTGAGGTTCGAGGGTTTATCCTTGGTTGCCTTCTTCCTGAAACGGGGGAACGCCTCCTTGAGGCGATGCGTGGGCGGCAGCCAGTCCTTGCGGACGGCGAAGTCGAGGAGCTCGCCAAGGAGTGCCTGGAAGTGTTTCCTTCTGGCATCCGAGATGTCTTTGAGCTCCGCATTGAAGAACAGGCTGATGTCGTCCTTGGTGAGGTGGGACACGTCGCACTTGAAGGACTCCTGCAGGCGTCTGATATTGCGTCCAAGCTCCTCAAGGTATCGCTTGCCGACCTTGTCCCGCTTCTCGAGCAGGAACTCGCTGGCAGCATCGCTGAAGGCAATGTCGCGCAGGCTCGAATTACTCATCGCCCAGGCTCGCGCCGCACCAACAAGATCGA
>JAYPGD010000307.1:526-5581 GCA_038126655.1 Verrucomicrobiales bacterium | reverse complement strand
CCTGGGCACGCCTTGTGGGCGGCAAGCGCATCATCGATGAGACTTGAGAGCTTGAGATCGGAGGCTGCGAGCCTTTTTTTGATCTCACGCAGCTCAATGACTTCGGAGTCGCGCACTGGCAGGTGTCCCGTCTTGTGGAACCGCTTGAGGGTGTCAATGGCGGCTGCTCTGGCGTCCTTGAGGAGCTTGAAATAGCGCTGCTCACGCTTGTGCCCAGGCAGCAGGTGGACGAGGCGGTAGTAGCGCCCCTGCGTGCCCTTGCCGTAGATCTTGGCGCGTAGCCCCTTGAACTCGACTAGGATCGGAAACTTCATCGTTTTCTGTGTACGAAGTGTGTAAACAGAAGACCGACTTTCCGAAACATCAATGTTTTTGGGGTGGAAAGTGGTGGTGGGAACAGGATTCGAACCTGTGAAGGCATAGCCAGCAGATTTACAGTCTGCCCCGTTTGACCGCTTCGGTATCCCACCACAAGGGAGACTCAGGTCAGCGCCGGAGTCCCGGGAGAGCGGGGAATCAACCAGAGGCGCGGACACTTGTCAAGCCGTCGCCGCGCGCGTAAATTCCGCGGCCCATGTTTGATTCCCTAGGCCAGAAACTGCAGAAGACGTTCAAGAACCTCCGCGGGCTCGGAAAAATCTCCGAGGCCAATGTCACGGAGGCCTTGCGCGAGGTGCGCATGGCGTTGCTGGACGCCGACGTCAATTTCCAGGTTGCCCGCGATTTCATCAAGCGGGTGAAGGAACAATCGCTCGGCGTCGAGGTCATCCAGAGCATTCAACCCGGCCAGCAGATCGTCAAAATCATCAACGACGAGCTGGTCGAACTGCTGGGGTCGACCAACGCCGGCATCGAGCTCGCCGGCAAGCCGGCCTGCATCATGATGGTCGGGCTGCACGGCTCGGGCAAGACGACCTCCACCGGCAAACTGGCCAGGCTCCTCCACAAACAGGGCCGCAAGCCGATGCTGGTCGCCTGCGACGTCTACCGCCCCGCGGCCATGGACCAGCTTCAGACCCTGGCCGACCAGCTGGAGATGCCGGCCTTCGTGCGCAAGGAGGAGAAAAGCGTCCTCAAGATCGCCCGCGAGGCCCTGAAGCACGCCAAAGACTCGGAGTGCGACACCCTGCTCTTCGACACCGCCGGCCGCTTCCAGATCGACGAGGAACTGGTCAAGGAGTTGATCGACCTCAAGGCGGAGGTGAAGCCCTCGGAAACCCTGCTGGTCCTCGACGCCGCGATCGGCCAGGAGGCCGTCAATGTGGCCAAACACTTTGACGAGGCCCTCGACATCTCCGGCGCGATCCTGACCAAGCTGGACGGCGACGCCCGCGGCGGCGCGGCCTTGAGCATGAAGGAGGTCACCGGGAAGCCGATCAAGTTTGCCGGCGTCGGCGAAAAGTTGGACGACTTCGAACCCTTTCACCCCGAGCGCATGGCCTCGCGCATCCTCGGCATGGGCGACGTGGTCACCCTGGTTGAAAAGGCCGCCGAGGCGGTCGATGAGGACGAGGCGAAGCGGCTCGAGGAGAAGATGCGCAAGGGCTCCTTCGACCTGGAGGACTTTCTGGAGCAGTTGCGGATGATTAAGAAGTTCGGTCCGTTGGAGAGCATGATCAACATGCTCCCGGGCGTGTCGGGCCAGTTGCAGGGCGCCGACCTCGAAAAAGGCGAAAAGGAGTTCCGCCGCATGGAGGGCATGATCTGCTCCATGACGTTGCAGGAGCGCCGGCATCCGCGCATCCTCAACGCCAAGCGTCGCATCCGCATCTCCAAGGGCGCCGGCGTCACGGTTGCCGAGCTGAACAGCATGCTCAAGCGCTTCGGCCAGATGCAGAAGATGATGAAGAATATGGGCAAGATGTCCAAGATGCTCGGTCGCCTCGGCGGAGGCGGCGGAGGCCTCGGCGGACTCATGGGCGGCGGCCGAGGCGGATTCCGGTAAGTCGAATGCGGAGTTCGGATTGGGGAATGCGGAATGGCGGGATTCACAAATGGCTCAGGTGTTCCTTCAGCGACGAACAAGACGCATTTCGCCTGCTTTTCCTGCCGTGTCTCCTTCAAACAACCTGGTTCGTCCAACTGGTATGAAAATGTGCCGAAACGCCCCTTTCCGTGCCCGGAATGCCGATGCCCCATGACGCGTCTTGGCCGGTATTTCAAGGCTCCCCGACGCAGGGATGAAAAGTCTTGGAAGGACGTCGAACGACGTTATCTCGCCGGAGAGCGCTTTGACTGAAAGGCTGCGGGGAGTTTCTGGACTCAGCCTCCCAGAGCCTGCCTCAGTTTCTCCACCCGTTTCGCATCCACCGGATTCTCCAGCCTCCCCCCGCGCTTCAACGAACTGCCGACGATCACGCCCCTGACGCTGGGCAGAAAGGCCGCCACGTTCCTCAGGTTGGCCCCGCTGCCGATGAAGACCGGCGTTGTCGGGCAGGCTTCATGCACACGATGGGCGGTCTCCGGATCGGTCGCCATGCCCGTCCCGCTGCCGGAGACGATCAGGCCATCCGCCAATCCGCGATCGACCGTGTCGCGAGCCGCGTCCTCCAGCGTTTCGCCGCCCAGTGGCGTGGCGTGCTTGACGTGGACATCGGCGAGGATCTGAGCGTCCGGGCAAAGCCGCGCCCGCGAGCGCAGGGTGTCGAAGGCCTTCCCTTCAATCAATCCCTGGTCCGTCAGCATGGAGCCGGAATGCACATTCACCCGGATGAAGCCGCCATCACAAGCCGCGCACAGGGCGAGCCCGGCGCCGGCGTCGTTCCGCAACGCGTTAAAACCAAGAGGAAGATCAACCGCCTCCCGCACCGCGGCGCCGGCCCGCGCCATGGCGGCAACGGTCTCCGGCGGCAACGCGCCCTTGGTGAAGGGCACATCGCCGAAGTTCTCCACGACCACCGCATCCGCGCCGCCTTTGGCGTAGGCTTCCGCATCGCGGACCGCGCCCTTCACCACCAAAGCCATGTCGCCGGACCAACGCGGCGATCCAGGCAGGGGCGCGAGGTGGATCACGCCAATCAACAGGGGGCGCTTCGACTTCAGGTTCAACCGTTTGATCTTCGTCGCCATGTTCTTGCGCCCGCCCCGATCAGATGAAGTAGAACAACATGAAGACCGCGGTCGCGCAGAGCAGCCCCGCCCAGAAGCGGTCCTCCTTCCACAGGGCTCCGGCTTCCGCTTCGTTGCCCGCCTCCGCGCGCGCGAGTCGGGCGCACTTCAGGAACGCGGCAAAGGTCCAACCGCCCGCGATCAAGGCCGCGACCAAGGGCGGCAAGGGACCCAGCGTCATCGCCAGGGCCAGGACCACGAACAATCCGATCGACACGCCGATCGCCTTGACCGCCCTGCCCAGGGCGCGCGGATCGTGGCCGCCCAGTTCCGTCCACATGTATTTCGCCTTCTCCGGATCCGGCTGCGTCTTGAGGCTGACGACCACATGGAGGATCGCCGCAATGATCGCCGACAGGAAGACTGCGTGCATGAAATTCAGGCTCGCTCCGAAGGTCTCGAACAGGAAACCCGCCTCGCCGACCATGGATTCGTAGACATGCGGCAGACCGTAGGAGCAGACCACGCCCGCCACGATCGCGGTGATCGCGCCCGCCGCGGTCGCGCGCTTCCAGAACATGCCGAACGCAAAGGCCACGACCACGCCGGCCACGAGCTTCGATTGGTGGCTTGCGATGTGCAGGAAGAAGCTGTCCGAGGAATTGGGATCCATCGTGAAGATGCACAGGCCCGCCGAGGCGAAGAGGAACACCGCGATGAAGACCCGCCCCAGGAAGATCAGCTTCTGCTCCGAGGCGTCCGGGTTGATGTAACGCTTGTAGAAATCGAAGGTGATGATCGTGGCGCCCGAGTTCATCATCGAGTCCAGGCTCGAAAGGATCGCCCCAACCAGGCCGGCCGACACGATGCCGACCAGGCCGAAGCCGACCGGCGCGACCAGCAGCTTCATCAGTTCCGTGAAGGCCGCGTCCTGATCCACGTTCATGCCGCGCTCCTTGAACAGGTAGAACGCCGCGATGCCGCCGCCGATCGACATGAACGGAATCAACAGCTTGAAAAAGCCGGCCACGATCACGCCCAGGCGCGCCTCCTGGTCGCTCCGGGCCGCCAACGCGCGCTGCACGATGAACTGGTTCGTCCCCCAATAGTAGAAGTGCAGGACCATCAATCCGGATAGCACGCCGGTCCAGGGGAGTTGGGCGTGGTTGGACGGCTTGTAGAGCGACATCTTGCTTTCATCCGCCATGGCGTCCAGGGCCAACATGCCGGACCAGCCGCCGATCTCCGGTTGGCTGAAGGTCAGGAACGCCACGATCAGCCCGCCGACCAACATCAGCACAGACTGGATCACGTCCGTCACGATGACCGCCTTCAAGCCGCCGAGAATCGTATAGGCCCCGGTCACCACCGCCATCAACAGGATGCCGATGACGTAGTATTTCGGATTCACATCGCCGGGTTTCAGATTCGCGTCGAAATCCGCGCCGCAGAGGATGGAAACGACCGGCGGATCGTTGGCGTCGTAGCCCGATCCCGGCGACGTCACATTCACGGCCGAGATCACGCCGTCCGTGACGACCAGTTCCGCCGCCGCGCCGGAACCGGCCACGGAGGTGAATTCAACCGTCGCCGGGTTCACGTAGCCCGCGCCGCCGCTGTTCACGGTGACGGATTCAATGCCGCCCGAGTCGTTCACCGTCGCGACCACCGCGGCGGTCTGCCCGTCCTGCAGCAGAATGTTGAGCGAGCGCGAACCGATGTAGAATCCCGGCACCATCTGGATCACCAGGATGACCGCCACCATGATGATCGCGTAGGCAACGCGGCTGCGGTCGTCGTAGCGTTTGCTCATGTACTCGCTGAGCGTGTAGACGTTCAGCTTCCGATAGACCGGCAGGAAGCCGTAGCACATCAGCAGCAGCCCGAAGATCGCGCTGATCTCAAAATGACTCTGGGCAAACCCCACGCTGAACCCCACGCCCATCATCCCGACGATGTGATTCGCCGACACATTGGAGCCAAAGATCGACCCCGCCACGCCCCACC
>JAYPGD010000307.1:0-516 GCA_038126655.1 Verrucomicrobiales bacterium | reverse complement strand
CCACCAACGCGACGACTTGCCGGCGAGGTAGTAATCGGCCGAGGACTCCTCCTTCCGCCCGACCCAAAGGCCGACAACCATGATGGCGAAAAGGGATCCGAAGAAGATGACGACATCCAGCGTGGACAGCAAAGGACCTGAGTTTTCCATGGCAGAAAAAGGAAGAACGGGTTGTGTTGATCGCGCGGAAGCCTGCGGATCACTCGCGTCCGGGTCAACTGTGATCTGGGTGGCGGGGAAGGATTGGCGCGGGTGAAACTGGAATCAGGCAACGGGAACGGAGCGCGACTGTGTCGAAGACCAGCCGCAGCAACAAAGCCAACCACCGGCGTCCAGAGCATGCCGGGCGCAGTTGATCAAAGTCCCGCAAGGACGCCCAAGGAGGGGCGACATTCCTGTCGCCCTGTCGGCGAAGCCGGCACAGAACCGTCCGGCATGCCACACCGCCGAGGAAATCCCCCTGGCACTGCCCCCAGAAACTGGAGTGTTTGTAAAGTTAGTCTGACTGGGCAAACC
>JAYPGD010000306.1:5745-7227 GCA_038126655.1 Verrucomicrobiales bacterium | reverse complement strand
CAGGGTCTCGATGATGTGGTAGCCGACGATGGCATTGGTGGAGCTGACCGGCACGGCCACGAAGTCGCCCCCGGCCCGCTCCTCGAGGACCGCGACATTCACGTTCGCGCCAAGTTTGCCGATGCCCGCATTACCCACGGTGTCCAGAATGGCGAGTTCGAATTCGACCGGCGGAGCGGCGAAGGTCCCGGAGCCGTCATTGCCCGTATCCTCGCCCGCGATGGCTGCGACGACCTCGGCGGCCGTGGTGACGCCGGTCTCGACCTCGACGAGAAGGTCATTAACCTCGGGGTCGTAGCTGACCGTCGGCGAGGAACCGACCGCGGCGCCGATGTCGAAGAGCGCTATGAAGAGGTTGGTTCCCACCCCTCCCCCGGCCACGGTCTCCACGAAAAGGTCGTTGTTGGCGCCCGCAATGGCCAGACCGGCCTCGCTGGTGCCATCGAGAGCGGCTGTGAAGGGGACGCTGTTGACGACACCGGAGCCGTCGTTGACTGCGCCGGTTTCGTTTGCGGTGGCAAGCCCGACGGCATATTTGGCATTGAAGGCGACCATGTCCGTCTCGGTCGATGTTTCGATGGCCGTCTTGAGGGTGGTCGCCGTCGTCGTCTCACTGAGGACATGGACCGTAAGGACGTTGAGAGCCTCGTTGTAAATCGGAACGGCGCGGTCGGCGGTGACGCCTCCGAAATCAACGATATTGACGATCAGGTCGTTTCCTGCCGTTCCGCCGGCCTTGGCAGTGAAGGTAAGGTCATTGTTCGGACCGGGGTAACGGACTTCGACCCCGGCGGTCGCCCCTGCGGTTCCTCCGACGGTTGTGAGATTGAAATTCTGGGCGAAACCGCCGCTGAAGGTCAGGACATCGGAGCCGTCGTTGGCGGGATTGACCGTGACGTCGAGCGCGGCGTTGAAGGCGGCCTGAAAGCCGGGAATGCTGTTGGTCGCGATCGCCGTGCCGTCGGCCAGGTAATCGATCACATTCTTGGCGGTGGTGACGCTCTCCTGAATGTAGAGGTCCAAGGTCGTGGTTCCGGCGTCGTAGAAACCAACGACAGGCAGGCTGGAGTCAACCGCCAGGTTTCCGCGTTCCGTCCGGAAGGTCAGGGCCGGAGCCGTTCCCGAAACAGCCAACGCCGGAATAAAGCGGACGGTGAGCCCGTTGCCCGCGGTTCCGTCCAGGTCCGACTCAAAGAGCATGTGGCTGTTGGCGAGACCGAAGCGGCTGAATGCCTGCGCCTTGGTTCCGGCGGAGCCGCCGGCGGTGACCGGGATCGCAAATGCGTCAACCACCGCGGCCGCGTCGGTGTTCTCCTGATCGATGTTGATCACGATCATCTTGGCCGCGTTGGTATAGGCGGCCACCGCCGTGTTGCCGGTCACGGTCCCATCGTCGATGAAGCGAATTTCCACATCGGTGTAGTCGTCGCCATTGAACACGGCTTCGAAATTGATGTCGTTCTGCACGCCGAGGGGATCGAG
>JAYPGD010000306.1:0-5599 GCA_038126655.1 Verrucomicrobiales bacterium | reverse complement strand
TTGGTTTCGCCAGTGATGCCGCCGAGGGGATTGGCGACGATTTCGACAATGCGGTTGGTGACCCACTGACGTTCGACGAAGGTGTTGGTGAGGATGTTGCCGAAGCTGTAGGTGTAGGCGTTGGTGACGAAATCGTTGGTGACGATGATGTTGTTGGAGAGGGTCACCGAGGTGAAGCGTTCCTGGGTGATGTTGGTGCGGGTGATGATCAGGTCGGGCACCAGGGCCAGCATGGCGGCCGGATCGTTGGTGGTCTGGAAGGTGTTGGTGGTCAGGAGCTCCAGATCCAGGGTGTTGAGGGCGATCTCGCCGCCGACATCGTTGGTGAAGTGGAAGAAGTCCTGCCGGATCTGACCGGCGATGTTGGTGCGGTTGATCGTGAGGGTGTTGGTGAATCGGCCGTCCAATCCGCTGGTGACGTTGAGCTGGTAATCGTGAATGTTGGCCGGCAGGAAGTAGATTTCGCCGCTGACGAAGTTGCTGTCGACCATGCTCGCGACCACATTGGTGCTCCGGGTCGTTCCGTCGTCGGTGATCACAGTGTGCGTGTAGTTGGTTTCACAGACGACGACCTCGACCATGACATCGTCATTGGTGGACAGGGTGCCGAAGGTCTCAAGGACCATGTTGGTCGTGCAATTGACGAGGTTGGTGGCGACGGTCAACTCCTGGGTTACGCGTGTGCGATTGGTCGCCAGGTTGCCGAAAGGCGGCACAAAGTTGGTGGCCGCAACGATGGACAACTGGTCGACGAAATTGGTTGTCGATCCGAACAGGCGCAGGACCTTGGCGTTGTCGATCGTGTAGTCGAAATTGGTGACGCTGTTGAAGGTCACCGTGACATTGGTCGCCGGGGTGATGTCGGAGGGGAATCCCGGGTAGGTGAGGGTGTGGTTGGTGGTGGCCTGAAGCACGATGTTCGTGCGGACATTGACGATGCTGACGCCTGGATAGAGCGCCGCGACAGTTCCCGGCTGATTGGTGGTGGAACTGGTGTCCTCAATGAAGGAGGCGAGATCGAAGGTCTGGAGCACCTCGGGGGCCTCGGTGTTGGTCTGCAACACGTCGATGCCGGTCGGGAAGGTTTCCACATTGTAGTTATTGGTGCGGTAGAGGTAGCGCAGCGCGCCGGCGTCATCCCGGGTCAGGCCCGTGAAAAAGGTGCCGACGCCGAAGTTGGCGTTGAAGGCGCTGGCAATGGGAAAGTTGTTGCGGCCGGCGGGATCGACGCGCACTTCGAGCGCCTCGTCCCAGGTCGGGTTGGTGAACTGTTCCACCCGGTAGGTGTAAAGCACGTTGTTGACGTGGGCGGATGGATTCAGGGTGATCGGGTCAAAATTCCGGTTGATGACCCAGAAGGCGGTGATCGGCTGCGGGGGCGTCGTGGGCAGATTGAAGTCGCGCCGCTCACGAATGACCCAGGTAAAGCGCACGGGATCGGCCAAGCCCAATTGTTCGACCAAGACGCCCAAGGCGATCGATTTGACGTCAATCAGGTTCAGGGCCTGCGCCTGGAAATTGCGGCGAGTGGCGTCGAGCGGGAATTCGGCGAGGTTTTCAGAGAATCCGGAAACCGGTCCGAGGTTGTTGAGGATTTTGAAGGCCTCCTCGATGGCCCGGACGCCGTCGAGCCCGAAATATTGCAGGAAGGACTGATCGTAGCCGTAGGTCAGGGTCGGCACATTCCACCGGAACTCCTCGCCCAGATTCAGGGGGCCGCCAATGTCGCCGGTGTAGGCGGGAGAGCCGACGCCGATCGGGGTGGCGTTCTGCCACGCCAGCGCGGCGTTGCTTCCGCCTGCGGCCGGGGACGGCCCCAGCAGTGAAAACGCGGAAGCCGACTGCGCAGTGCCGACAATGAGCAGGGCCAGCCAAACTTTTTTCAATCCTCGAACCATATGCCTGTCGTGTTAGCGCTGGAGCACGACGCGATAGAACGCCGCCGCGTTGAAATTATTGAGATTAATCGAGGCCGTGCCGTCGTTGGCGAACTGCTGGCCTACGGCCGTCCAAGTGATGAGATCCGTGGAGGTTTCGATGATGTAGGACTGTCCGGCGCGCGCGTTCCAGTTGAGCTGGATTTGGCCGCCGTTCATCTGCAGGCCGCTCTTGAGGGCGCTGGAGGGGTCGGTTGGATCGGTGCCGGCGAGGAACTCCTGGAGGTCGCTCGCGCCGTCGCCATCGGAGTCGGCCTTGGCGTCGGTCGGCCAGGCGGCCGGAGACGCGCCAAAATGGGCGGCTTGCCAGTTGTCCGGGATGCCGTCCTGATTGCTGTCCCCGCCCCAGGTGCGGCCGGTCGCTGCAGCGGACAGGGTCGATACCCGGCCGTCGGCCAGGCGATATTGGAGCCGGAAGGAATGCGCCGAATCGGCGGCCAGGCTGTCGACCACGCCGCGGTTGGACGTCGTGACAATCGCGGGCGTCTGCGCTCCGTCGAGGTAAACGCGGTATTCGACGCCCGGGTAGCCGTGGAGCGCCGGCCAGGTGACTGCGAGCGAAGCGCTGTCGAGGGCGTTGACGAATGGCGCGCTGGGTGTGGGCATCTCGCGGACGGCGTCAAATCGTTTGACGAAGATATCGAAACTGGAGCCGGCATTGAATGAGGTCCAGACCGCCAACATGCGGCCGATGCCGTCCGCGGCGACCGCGGCATGCATCTGGGCGCTGACGGTATGCGCGGTGTTGATCTGGGTGTCGGGGCTGAGGAATCCGCCAGCAACGCCAACGAACCGTCCGTAAACTCCCTCGGCGGAGCCATCCTGACCGAAGGAGGTCCAGGTCGCGAGGTGATCGTTCCCCAGTGTTTCCAGGCTGACGTCGTATTGCGGCGCCGCGTTGTGGCCGTTCAACCGGAATTCGTTTCCGAGCGGCGCCGCAGCTTCGTTGAAGCGGCGGAGGAAGATGTCGTAGCTGAGGGAGGCGTCGCTGACATGGCGTTGGGTCCAGGCAATCGAGAAACCGCCATTGTTGAGCCCGGCGACAGCAGGGTTGGAAGCGACGGCCGCGCTTTGGCTGACCCGGAATTCACCGCCCATCCCGGATCCGCTCGCGCCAAAAAGACGGGCAAAGACATGAATGCGGTTCTCAACGCCGTCGCCAAAATTGGCGTCGGTCACACCGGCGATCGATTTGACGAGGGGAAGATCCTCGCTGATCCAGGTGATGACGAAGCCCCCGTTTGCCAGCGCCGCAACCGCGGGGTTCTGTTGATTGTATTGCGTTGTTTGATTGGCTTGGAAGACGCCGCCGATACGGACGCCTTCAGGCGAGAACAGCTGCGCGAAGACGCCCTGCATACTGCCATCCTGCCCCATGCTGGACCAGACCACGATCGCGTTGCCATTCTTCAGGATGGCGATGTCGGCGTCCTGCTGGTCGTCCGAGGTGAAGTGGTTGACCCGGATTTCGGCGCCGCGAAAGGTTCCATCCGGTGCCATGAAACGGGCCTGCACGTTGCGGTCGCCCCCGACGCGGCTCTGCCAGACGAAAATGGCGCCTCCGTCCGGGAAGAGTTCCACGCGAGGCAACTCCTGATCGCCGGCGACCTGATCGTTGACGGAGAAGGCTGAGAATCCGGGGAGCAATTGGGCGTCGAGGGCTTGAGCGCGAATGCCGAAGCCGTCGCCATCGCCGAGGCTGTCCTGCCAGACGACAAATCCCCCGGCGGGAGAAACGGCGAGATCAGGATGAACCTGGTCTCCCGCCAAGGCGGGAATCAGCGCGGCGTCCTGACCGAGGGAGTTGAAGACGGATTGCGCCGAGGCCTCCATGGCCATTCCAGCCAGGCAACTCGAAACCATGAGGGCTCCCAAGGTCCGAGAGGGGCCGCCTGCCGGGAGAAAACGGGCAAACCACCCTTCCCGGTTCACATTGCCCCGCTGAAAACGCGGCGATTTCATACATGTAAGCGGTTTGGAAATCATGCTTTTGGATCGGCTTGCCCCAAATGAAGAGACAAATCGCCGCAGGGTGGCACACATATTGTCAACGCATACGCAATGTGAATACATTGTATTTACACAGCAGTTACTGTGTTTGTCAAATAAAAGGTCGTCTCAGATCGAATGAACCGCGCCACATCGCCGATTTGCGACGTCGCGGCCAATCCATTTGCGATCAATTTGGTCTTCATATGCTCAGAGGGAACGCCACCGAGCCGCCGTCGACGCGACCGGCCTCCGTTGCGCAATTTGGCGCCACAGAGACCGAATCCGCCGAAAATCGGAGGATCACCAGCCTCCGCGATAATTGCGATCTGCTTCCACCCAGGCCGGTTGCGGCGGAATCGGGTTGGTTCCGAAGGGGAGTTCCTCGTCGGTGTTCACGCGATTGCCTGCCGGATCGACAATGGTCGGGGTCACAAAAATGATCAGGTTCTTCTTACTGGTCGATTTCGACTCGGAGCGGAAGAGGCGTCCCATAAGCGGAATGTCGCCCAGTACGGGGATGCGGTCCTTGACGTTGCGGACATCCTCGGCGATGAGGCCGCCGAGCACGATGGTCTGGCCGTCCCAGATGATGGCGCTGGTGACGACGCTTCGGACACGGAAGCGCGGCAGCGCGAGAATACCCTGCAGGGGCACGCCGACAGCGCCCGCCGCGACGGACTGCGCCTGCGGGACAAAGGGACCCGGATCGTCAAAACCGATGAATTCGGTGAAATTCGGAATCAAGGTCATCTGAACGGAGAAACCGTCTGACGAGACATAGGGCAGAACGTCCAGCGTAGGACCGAGGGGAACGGACACCGGCTGGAACTGGATGGTCGCGCCGATGGCGCCACCGCCGCCAAAGCCGCCCCCCTGGCCGCCGCCGCCGCCGCCGGCTGCCTGGCCGCCTGCGTTACCGCCGGTCGGAATACTGGCCAGATCGATCACCGCGACCTGCGCCTGACGTCCGGAGAGCGTGGTGACACGCGGCGCGGAGAGCACGTCCACACCGTCGCGATTCTCCAAGGCGTGAAGGACGACCTTGAATTGCGGGTCGGTAAGAATGCCGGTCAAGGAGGCGAGCGTGGGCATGGAGCCCTGACCGCCGCCGATGCCGATCTGATTGCGCACGCCGGCAGTCAGGAAGCCGTCGGACGCCTGGGGCGGAACGAGTGTGCCGAGCTGCGTGTTCTGCTGGCCGCCGCCGCCGCCGCCGCCGGCCTGGCCCTGTCCGACCACGCCCGGAACGCCGGGAAAGGTTCCCACAGGATTGGCCCGACTGGGCTGCCCTGCGAAGGATGGCTGCGTACCGCCGGACCCGATCAGGCCATTGCCCATGATGATGTTCCCGAGGAACCAGTCGAACCCGATGCCGCGATTATCCTGCTGGGTGACCTCCGCGAACTTGGCCTCGATGGTGACCATGGGCGGAGAGAGACTGAGGATTTCGATGGCGTTCTGGATGATCTCCAAGTCTTGGATCGAGGCGCGCACCATGAGGACACCGTTGCGATCATTGAAGAAGACCTGTGTCTGGGGTCCGAGGTTGACGCCGGAGGCTCCAAAGAAGCCGCGGACCATGTTGGCGATTTCGGAGACCGCGTTGGTCCGGGTGACGAACCGGAGGCCGCCGCCGCCGCCGCCGCCGCCTGCGCCGCCCTGCCCGCCGC
>JAYPGD010000305.1:3774-7234 GCA_038126655.1 Verrucomicrobiales bacterium | reverse complement strand
CAGCCGATCATGCCGTTGGCCGGATCGTCGAATTTGTCGCTGCCTTTGGAGCCGGAGCCCCATGCATTCCATGCCTTCAGGGTTGTCCCGTGTTTCCGCGCCAGCCAGTCGGAGAATTTCGCGGACAACTTCCTGCGCTGCGGATCGGTGAGGCGTTGGGAAGTCCAGAAGAACAGCGAATCCTCATTCTGGATCTGCAGGATGGCGACGGTGGGGTCGTCCTTGATGGCGAGGCCCGTATGCGGATTCACGCGGGTATAGAACTCGCGCGTCCAATGTCGATAGGCGCTCTGCACCTTCTCATCAATGAACAGCAGACCCTCGGCCTCGGAGCCGCCGCCTTCGATCTCCCAGCTCTTGGGGAGGGTGAAGTGGGGATAATAGGGCGAGATGAGCACGTAGATCCCGTTGTCCTTCGCCGCCTTGATGAAACGATGCGCGCCGGAGATGACATCGTCGCGCACATCCATGATCGAGGAGCCTTCCTTCGGATTGCAGACAGTCAGGTGCAGTCGGGTGAGGTTGACGCCGAGTTTGGCGAGCCAGCGGGCGTGGCGATCCATGTCTTCGGGACGGAACCTGACGGCGTCCGTGCCGACGGCCCAGAAGCGGATGGGGGAGCCGTCGCCTCGGACGAAGTCATTGCCGTCCGGGCTCAGGCGGACGAAGCCGTTCAGGCCGGAGCGGGTTTCATTCAACTGACGCAGGTCGAGCAAGGCGTCGTCGCTGAAGGGGTCCCGGGGAACAGTTAGAGGCCAGGAGTTGGATTCGTCCAAGGGGGGGCTCGGCGGCGGGAAGGGACGCGGCGAAGCCGGCGGCAAGCAACGCGGCGGAGAAGCTCATGAGGCGGGACATGGACGCAAAAGTTGTGAACATCGGAGGTGCGCGCAATCAAATAGTGGGAGTGGGGGGCGCGTTGTTGCAGCGCAGTTTCGTCGGGGGCGCGCGCATTGGAACTGGAAAACGGGGCCGATCTGGATAGGCTGGTTTCATGAGTTTGGAAGATCATGTTGGCGATGTTGTATTCAAGGCGCGGAAGGCCGCGGGGATTTCACTGGAAGATGTGGCCGGAGTCGGAGGCGTTTCGGTTGAGGCCCTGGAGGAATTCGAGGAAAATGGGGGGCTTCCCGAGGGATTCAAGCTGGATGAGACGGCCTCCCATCTGGGATTGAACGTCGTGAAGCTTCGCGGCGTGGCCGGGGGATGGGAACCGGCGCCGGTTGATGTCTCGCAGTGGCGCGAATTGCGGATGATCACGACGGAGCAGGGGATGGCCGTGAATTGCTTCGTCGCCTGGGATCCCGAGACCGGGGAGGCGGCGCTGTTCGACACGGGGTGGGAGGCGGAGCCGATCCTTGCATTGGCCGACGAGCGGGCGCTGAAGCTGCAGCATCTCTTTATCACGCATTCCCATGGGGATCACATTGCGGCGATCGGGGAGGTCCGCAAACGTTGGCCTGAGATTCGGCTTCACTCGGCGATCGAATCGGCGCCGGCCGCACAGCGGGTGAATCCAGCGGAGCCGATCTCCGTGGGGAGATTGAAGGTGTCCGCGCGACTCACACCCGGGCATGCGGATGACGGCGTGACCTTTGTCGTGGAAGGTTTCCCTGATGGAGCGCCGGCCGTGGCGGTGGTCGGCGATGCGATATTCGCAGGTTCAATGGGGGGGCATCACCGCGCGCCGGAACTGGCGCGAACGAAGGTCAGGGAGGAAATCCTGTCGCTGCCGGGGGAGACGCTGGTGTGTCCGGGGCACGGGCCGTTGAGCACGATTCAGGAAGCGAACGACTGGATTCCGTTCTTTTGAGGCTGTGTGAAAAGAGCGGCAACCGACGCGAGGCTTGCCGCGGCGTAGCGCGCAAGGGCGGAAGGCTCAGTTTCTTCCGCAAGTCGTTGACAAGTGAGCCGTGTTGCCTCGTCGGCTGCCAATCGATCGAGTCTTCATACGGCCTCTCTTGACCAGCATTCAGGTCTCGCGGCATTCGACCGTGGCGGCCAGTTGTTCGACCGCGCGGCGATCGAGGCGCGCGGGCAGGAGTTGGCGGAGATTTTCCGCTGCTGCGGCAATTCCCAGTCGGACCGCATCCGTCATGGGGCGGTTCGCATCCAGGCCGAAGGCGAGTCCGGCAGCGAAGCAGTCGCCGCAGCCGATCGGGTTGACGACGGGGACATTGCCGGGGGGCGTGAATTCAAGGAAGCGGGAGCCATCGGTGGCGTGCGTGGCGGCAGGCCCGTCGGTCACGACGCACCAGTTGGCGCCGCGGTCGATCAATTCGGTCATTGCTTTCCTGAGATCCGCGTCGAGGGAAAGGTCCCGGCCGAGGCTTCGGGCGAGTTCCTCGCGGTTGGGTTTGACGAGGAAGGGTTTTTCCTCCAGAGCCCGCAACAGCGCCGGTCCCGAGATGTCCAGGATGAACCGGGCCTGTGATCCGGCGGCGGACTGCAGGAGCCGGGAATGAAAATCGGGCGGCGTTTCCTGGGGCAGCGACCCGCTCACCACGATGGAATCCGCCGGGGCCGCCTCCTCCGCAAAGGCCGCCACGTAGGCGGCGAGTTCGTCGTCGGTCACCGGCGCGGCGTTCTCGACGAGTTCCGTGGCGCCGCCGTTTGAATCGTCGAGGATGGTCGTGCAGACCCGGGTTGGCGTTGCGGTCTCGATCCACCTTGCCGGGATGTCGGAGGCCGCGAATTCTTCACGAATGGCGCGGCCGTTGACGCCGCCTAGAAAGGACAGGGTTTTGCCGGGCGCGTCGAGGGAATGCAGCGCGATGCCGACATTGATGACCTTGCCGGAGGCGGTGGCGACAAAGCTGCGCGCGCGGTTCACGTCGCCGACGCCGAGGGAATCGACGATGGCAATCTGCTGCCAGGCGGGGGTGAGTCCGGCGGCGAGAATCATGGGGACAGCCGATCGGGGAACAGAAAAGGAGCCCGGAGAAGGCTCTCCGGGCTCCTGTGAATTCGTATTGGGGCGGCGTCAGCCGCTGACAGCCGCGACGGAATCGACCTTCTTGTGCTCGCTGATGACCTTGACCTTCTTGCCGATGAGGGCCTTGAGGTTGCGGGCTCCCTTGGTCTTGGGCGTGATGGTCAGCTTGCTTTTCGCGCCGACGACGGTGATCTGCTTGGTTTCGGCGTCGTAGGCTTTGAGAACGCCGGTGTCGGTGACCTTCTTGCCGCAACCGGCGTGGCTGATGCCGGCCATGAGGCAGAGGGCGGTGAGGATGCCGAGAATCTTTTTCATATCGAGTGTCAGTTGTCGTTTTCTGGCCAAATGAACGGTCATGGGACGCACTGGACCGCGTTCTGATTCACACCAAACGCCTTTTGACGCGGTCGGGCAAGCCTATTTGAAGAAAACGCGGGGATCGACGTCAGGCTTGTTAGCCGGGAGACGGCCGCTTTATGATCCCGGGAACGTCCGAATGAAATTCCGAGTTCTCACAGTGTTGTTTGT
>JAYPGD010000305.1:1462-3764 GCA_038126655.1 Verrucomicrobiales bacterium | reverse complement strand
GCATGGAGCCTCTGCGTTGCGCAGGGCGCCCTGGGGCACAAGGAATTTGAATCCGCTCCGCACAACTACTGGACGCGGGAGTTGAAAGATCCCGTGACGCTGCTGAAGGCGGATCTTGAATCGGGGGATCTGGCATTGGATCGCAGCGGGGATCTGTCCTTCCTGCGCGGGCTCCTGAAGGAACTGGGGATCCCGGTGGAATCGCAGATGCTGTTGTTTTCCACGACAAGCCTGCAGTTGCGCTTCATCAATCCGCGAAATCCCCGGGCCTTGTTCTTCAACGAGGACGTCTACCTGGGCTATATCCCGGGCGGGAAGATCGAGATTGTATCGGTCGATCCGGAGGCGGGCGGGATTTTCTACATCTTCGACATTCCGCGGGGCGACGCGCCGATCCGGGTGGAGCGCTCGGATCGCTGCATGAACTGCCACGCCGCGCGGGAGATCGGCCGCATCCCGGGGCTGCTCGTGCAGTCGGTCATCCCCGGCCCCAGTGGCGGCAGCCTGGAATCATTCCGGCAGGAGGAGACCGGACACGGCATCCCGTTTTCAGATCGCTATGGAGGGTGGTATGTGACGGGCGACGCCGGAATCACCAACCACTGGGGGAACACCATCGGGCGATTTGTGAATGGGAAGATCCAACGCAATCCAACGCAGCCCGGAAAGCTGTTCAGCTTCGCCAAGTATCCGGTCGCGCACAGCGATATTCTCACGCAGATGATTCACGAGCATCAGGTGGGATTTGTGAACCGGACGATCCAGGCTGCCTACGAGGCCCGCAAGATCCGGCATGAGGCGGGCGGTTTGATCGGGGCGGATGCGTCGGAGGCTCTGGACACCCTGGCGTCAGGGCTGGCACGTTACATCCTGTTCGCCGACGAGGAGCCGTTGCCGGCGCCGGTCGCGGGGGAGGCGGGATTCAAGCGGGCGTTTGCGATGAATCGGCGGGCCGATGATCGCGGGCGTTCGCTGAAGGACTTCGATCTGCGGACGCGGATGTTTCAGCGGCGTTGCAGCTACATGATCTACAGCCGGGTTTTCCAGGGTTTGCCGGCATTCTTCAAACAGCGCGTCTACCGCGCTTTGGGAGTCGCCCTCAACACGGGCGCGCCAAGGCCGGAGTATGCGTATCTGCCCGCTGCAGAGAAGCGCGAGATTCGTGAGATTTTGAGGGCGACGTTGCCGGGCCTGCCGAGCGGGTTCTAGATCGATCGCGTTTCGGTGAAGGCCATCGTCTCCAGGGTTCTTTCGGACTACAGCATGCTGATCGTGCTGGCCGGGTTGTGCGCGCTCTTCAGCGCTTTGTCGTATTCCGAGCAGAAGCCCGTGGGCGAGTCGGCCGCCAATCAGGTCGCCCGGGCGATCCTGGAGCGCGGCGACGCGCCGATCGTGCTGATCGTCGGGCGCGGGGAGGGCGAGGACGTGGAGTTTGTGGATCGGCTTGAGGCCTTGTTGCGGAGCGGGGGCGTGGAGGTCGCGGCCGGGGTGAAAGGCGAACCGCGCGATGCGCGCTCTGAGATTCGTCGAATTGCGGCGGCGGGCGGAAAGTTGGATGTGATCGCAGGGAGTTCCGCGACCTCGACCTGGTTGACCTTCGACGGCCTGGAAGAGGATTTTCCGGGGCTGGGGAACCCGGAGGTCCTGCGGCCGCGGCCCTACCGGTGGCCGAATTTTCTGAAGACGGACAACCTGCTGAACATTGCGAACCAGATTTCGATCATCGCGATTGTGGCGATCGGGATGACCTTCGTGATCATCACCGGGGGCATCGATCTCTCGGTCGGGAGTCTGATCGCGTTCTCGGCGGTGTTGGCGACCTGGATGATCCGGGAGTGGGGCGGGGCCTTGGAGGCGTCGGCCGGGGCGATGATCGCCTTCTGCGTTTTGGCGATTGCGGCGGGCGGCGCGGTGGGGGCGGCGACGGGCGGCAGCGTCACGCTGCTTGGCATGCCGCCTTTCATTGTCACATTGGCCATGATGTTGATCTGGCGCGGCGCGGCCTACATCGTGGCCGACGGGCAGTCGGTCTATGAAGTGCCGGACTCGTTTGTTTGGTTGGGGCGGGGGACGACCTTGTTCGGGATGCCGAATGCGGTTGTCCTGATGTTGCTGCTTTACGGCGCGGCGCATGTGACCATGTCCCGCAGTGTGTTGGGGCGGCATGTCTACGCGATCGGAGGCAATCGCGAGGCGGCGCGCCTGAGCGGCGTGCCGGTGCGGCGGGTGTTGATGTTTGTCTACATCCTCTCCGGCGCCCTGGCCGGATTGGGCGGCGTGATCATGGCGTCACAGTTGAAGA
>JAYPGD010000305.1:0-1452 GCA_038126655.1 Verrucomicrobiales bacterium | reverse complement strand
GCGGTTCGCCGACCTACGGACCGATGTATGAACTCTACGTGATTGCCGCGGTGGTGATCGGGGGCACGAGCATCTTCGGCGGGGAGGGCAGGATGCTGGGAACCCTGATCGGAGCCTTCGTCATCGCCGTGATCCAGAACGGACTGAATCTGCTGGGCGTGGAGCCCTACACACAGACCGTCGTGCTCGGGGCGATCATTTTTGGCGCTGTGATGTTCGACACCATGAAGAAACGCGGCTGGAAACCGGCCGAGAATTGACGGAGGGAAACCCTGCCGGGGATCTCGCGTCACTTGATTTCCGCGACGATTTCGGCCGTGTTGCGGACGCGGGCGAATTTCTTGTCCCAGATGCTGAAGCAGGCCTCGTGGAGGTCTGGCCAGGGGGAGGCGCAGCCGTCCCGGACGGCGGTCACGCGGTAGTTGCGGGTGGAGGCGGCGATGAGGGTGCTGTTCACGCACACGTCGGTGGTCACGCCGGTCAGGACCAGGGAATCGATCCCGCGACTGCGCAGAGCCAGATCCAGCGGCGTGTCGAAGAACTTGTCGTAGGTGTGGCTTTGGACGACGAGTTCTTCGGGGAGGGGCGCGAGTTCCTCGATCGTGGCGGCGGATTCCGGGCCTTCCCCGGCGCCCGGTCCGATCAGGCAGTTCGCCGACGGGAATCCGAATCCCGTCGCCGCGCCGTCCGGGGCCGGGAGATGTTCGACTCCGAAGGGATCGCCGCGGAGACAGGGCACGGCGGCGCTGTAGACGAACTCGGTGAAGATGACGGGGGCATCGCGTTGGCGGAACGCATCGATCAAGCGGCGGATGTTGGGAATGATGTCGCGCGCGGCGGCGACCTCCAACGAGGCGCCTTCCCGAATGAATCCGCATTGCATGTCGATGACCAGCAGCGCGGTCTGGCCGGGGACGCAGGCATGGAGTTCGTCGATTCGTTCCTGGCGGGCTTTGAGGATGGCGTCAAGGTCGGGCATGAGCGCAAGCATGCCGGAAGCCGCGGGGTTTTCAAGGCGCGCGGCGGCTCCGTCAGGGCTTGGGCATGAACAGCAATCGCAACAGCTTCACAGAGGTAGCGTCGGCTGTGTCAGCCGAAAAACGAAACCATCATGCGACAGCCGTTGAATGCGCTGACACAGCGCACGGCGCTACAACATGCTTATGGGGATTGCTTGTGCAGCTCATGCGAATGCCCTGGCGGCTCCGCTCTACGCGCCGCCGCCATTCAAGGCTTCCAGAAACTGCTCATGCCAGCGGGCTTCGGTGGGGTGCTCCTGTTTCTTGTAGATGGCGAAGAGATTGCCGCACATTCGCGCGAGAATTTCGACATCCGACCGGGGCTCCAGCCAGGCGTCGGCGACGGCGTGCCCGGTCGAGCGAATCTTCTGCTCGCAGGATCTGCGCGAGAGGAGTTCGCCTCCGTTGCAAGGGTCGATGAAGAGTTCGCCGG
>JAYPGD010000304.1:6827-7271 GCA_038126655.1 Verrucomicrobiales bacterium | reverse complement strand
CCACGGTTCCGGGCGACGATCGTCGGTTTCACACTCTGCGCCGGCCTCTTGCCTGCGCGCCTCGCGACGCCGTCCGCCGCAGGCGCCGAAACCCACACGGCTTTTGTCGCGAATCACTGCCTCGATTGCCATGACTCCGAAATCACCAAGGGCGACCTGAATCTGGAGGCGGTCCTGAAGCAGCCCCTCACCCGGAACGCCGAGGTCTGGGAAAAGGTGGTCCGGCGTCTCCGCGGTCGCCAGATGCCGCCCGCGGACCGGAAGGACCGACCGGCGGAAATGGAATACCGCAAGGTCCTTGGCCTCCTTGAAGCCGATCTCGGCGAACTCGCGTCCCTGAGTCCCAACCCCGGTCGCTCCGACACCCTGCGCCGGATGAATCGCACCGAGTATCAAAACGCCATTCGCGACCTGTTTCACCTCGATGTCGACGCCGCCATGTTG
>JAYPGD010000304.1:5824-6817 GCA_038126655.1 Verrucomicrobiales bacterium | reverse complement strand
CCCGCCGACGACTCCAGCCAGGGCTTCGACAACGTCACGGTCGGCGAACTCTCCCCCACCCTGCTCACGCGCTACATCTCCGCCGCCCAGAAGATCGCCCGTCTGGCGATCGGTTCCCAGGCGCCGCCCGACGGCGCGACCTACCGGGTCCCGCCGGATGAAACCCAGGAGAAGCATGTCCCCGGCCTTCCGCTCGGCACTCGCGGCGGAATCCTGATTCCCTACCACTTCCCTGGCGACGGCGAGTATGAGATCCAGGTCCACCTCACCCGCGACCGGAATGAAAAGATCGAGGGGCTCAACGGAGCTCACCAACTGGAGATTCTTCTGGATCGCAAGCGCGTAAAATCCTTCACCGTCAAGCCCCCGAAGAATGGCCGCGACCACACCAAGGTGGACGCCAATCTGAAGGGCCGCATCACCGTCGCCGCCGGCCCGCACAATCTCGGCGTCACCTTCGCGGCCAAACCTTACGCCCTGATTGAGACCAAACGGCAACCCTACCTCTCCCGCTACAATCACCACCGCCATCCCCGGCAATCTCCGGCGGTCTTCCAGGTTTCCATCACCGGCCCGTTTGGAGGCGATGAATCCCCCGCCAAACCGAACGCCGGAGCCACTCCCAGCCAGGAGCGGATCTTCGGCGGCTTCCGGCCCGGCGACGACAAGAGCGGCGAACAATACGCGCGCCAAATCCTCACACGCATCGCCCGCCGCGCCTACCGACGCCCGGTAACCGACGCCGATCTCGACCGCCCCATGCAGTTCTTTCGTGAGGTCTACAACGAAAAGGCAGGGCAAGGGTTTCACGAAGGGATCGAATCCGCCCTCAGCGCCATCCTTGTCAGCCCGCAGTTCCTCTTCCGCATCGAGAAGCAGCCCGCCAGCGCCAAGCCCGGCGCCGCCTATCGACTCACCGACCTCCAACTGGCCTCGCGCCTTTCCTTCTTCCTCTGGAGCACCATTCCGGATGATGAATTACTGGCGCTGGCT
>JAYPGD010000304.1:0-5814 GCA_038126655.1 Verrucomicrobiales bacterium | reverse complement strand
CCGCCGCCGAAACCGGAAAGCTCAGCGATCCCAAGGAGTTGAAACGCCAGGTTCGCCGCATGCTCGCCGATTCCAAATCGGCCTCGCTGGTCAACAACTTCGCCAATCAGTGGCTCTACCTTCGCAACCTCTCCTCCGTCACTCCCAATCATCGACTCTTCCCCGATTTCGACGACAACCTCCGCCAGGCCTTCAAGCGCGAAACGGAACTGTTCTTCGAAAACATCCTCCGCGAAGACCGGCCTGTCACCGACCTGCTTAAGGCGGATTACACCTTCCTCAACGAGCGCCTCGCCAAACACTATGGCATCCCGCGCGTGCAGGGCAGCCGCTTCCGCAAGGTCGCCCTGAAGCCGGGGGACCAACGCGGCGGACTCTTGCGCCATGGCAGCGTCCTGACCGTCACCTCCTACGCCACCCGGACTTCGCCGATCATTCGCGGCGACTGGATCATGAAGAACCTCCTTGGCATCCACCTCCCCCCGCCGCCCCCCAATGTCCCGGAACTGAAGGAGAGAACCGTCGACGCCGACCTCCCCTTCCGCGAACGATTCAAGGAACACCGCGCCAACAAGACCTGCGCTGTCTGCCACGACATGATCGACCCCATCGGTTTCGCCCTGGAGAATTACGACGCCATCGGCCGCTGGCGCGCGCACGAGGCCGGCCGCCCCATCGACGCCGCCGGCATGCTGCCCGACGGCTCCCCGTTCGACGGCGTCGACGACCTTGAAAAACAGCTCCTCGCGCGCCCCGAGATCTTCGCCGGCGCCTTCACCGAAAAACTCCTGACCTTTGCCCTCGGCCGCGGCATCGAGCATTTCGACGGACCGGCGGTGAGAAAGATCCTCGCCGATGCCGCGAAGGACGACCACCGGATGTCCTCGATAATCCTTGGAATTGTGAAAAGCGTTCCGTTTAGAATGCGACAAGCCCTATGATTCTGACCAAGAAAGCCCTGCCTCGCAGAACCTTCCTCAAGGGCGCCGGAGCCTCGCTCGCGCTGCCGTTGCTCGACGCGATGGTCCCCGCCGCAACCGCGCTCGCGAAGACTCCGGCCAAGCCCGTCCGCCGCCTCGGCTATGTCTTCATGCCCATGGGCTGCGAGAATACCCGCTGGACTCCGGCCGGGGGCGAGAAGCTTGACCAGCTTTCCTACATCCTGAGTTCCCTAGAGCCGGTCAAACAGGACGTGACCATCGTGTCCAACATGGAGCTGGCCAATGCCTATCCCGGGTCCCACGCCACCTCCAATTCCGCCTTCCTCAGTTGCGCGAAGGCCAAGGTCACTGAAAGCACGGACTATTTCCTCGGAACCACTGCGGATCAGATCGCCGCCCAACATATCGGCCAGGAAACCCAACTCCCTTCCCTCGAACTGGCGATGGATCTGCTCAAGCTTGTCGGGCAGTGCGACAACGGCTACGCCTGCGTCTACCAGAACAACCTTTCCTGGTCCTCGCCCACGACCCCGCTGCCCGCCGAGGCGCACCCGCGAATCGTCTTTGAAAACCTCTTTGGAGACGGCGGAAGCGGCCCTGAACGCCAGGCCGCCTTGAAAAGGCGCGCCAGCCTCCTCGACTTCATCAGCGACGACATCGCCCGCCTCAAGTGCGAATTGGGGCCCGCCGACCGCGCGAAGGTTTCCGGCTATCTCGATTCCGTCCGCGAGGTCGAACGTCGCATCCAGGCCGCCGAGAAACAGGCCAAGGACATCGATCTCCCGGATCTCGACCGCCCGCTCGGCGTCCCCGCCGCCTACGCGGACCACGCGCGCCTGATGTTCGATCTGCAGCTCCTCGCGCTGCAGGGCGATGTGACCCGCGTCACCACCTTTCAACTCGCCCGCGAAACCAGCAACCGCACCTACCCTGAGATCGGCGTGCCCGATCCGCACCACCCGCTCTCCCATCACGGCAACGATCCGGACAAGTTGGAGCGCATGGCCAAGATCAACCGGTTTCACGTTTCGCTCTTTGCCGAATTCATCGGGAAGTTGAAAAACACGAAGGACGGCGACGGCTCGCTGCTGGACCATTCCCTCTATCTCTATGGTTCCGGCATGGGCAACCCCAATGTCCATGACCACACCAACCTGCCAACCATTGTCGCCGGCGGCGCGGCCGGGAACATGCGCGGCGGACGACACATTCGCTACGACAAACCCACCCCCCTCGCCAATCTACACCTCTCCCTGCTCAACAAAGCCGGCGTCCCCATGGAGAAATTCGCCGACAGCAATGGCAAAGTGAACGAACTCTTCGAACCGTTGTCGATCTGACCGGATCAAGCCCCTCCCCGGAGGGGATGTTTCATCCTCCCGCGCAGCGGAAATTGAGGATGAAATCGGGGTGAGCTTGCCGCGCCGAAGCTCCGCGAAGGCGCGGCCGCTCGAACTTGAAACCGACTCTGAAACCAACCTCCGCCGCAAACATGAATTTGCCCCGAATCGCCATCCCCCTCCTCACGCTCCTGATCCCCCTCACCGTCTCCGCGCAGGACGCCGCCCTCGGCGACGCCGTTGAGAAACGCGACGCCGCTGCGATTCAACGACTCCTCGCCCAAAAGACCGATGTCAATGCAGCCCAGGTTGACGGCATGACCGCCCTCCACTGGGCCGCGCACCACAACGACCTCGCCGCGGTCAACCGCCTCCTCAAGGCCGGTGCCAGAGCCGACGCCAAGAACCGCTACGAGGTCACGCCGCTCCATTCCGCCTGCCTCAACGGCAACGGCCCGATGACCGAGGTCCTGCTCAAGGCCGGCGCCGACGCCAACGCCGTCCTTCCCGAAGGCGAGACCGCCCTCATGACCGCCGCCCGCACCGGCGCGCCCGGCCCCATCAAGGCCCTCCTCGCCAAGGGGGCGAAGGTCAACGCCAGGGGGCAAAGCAAACAGACCGCCCTCATGTGGGCCGCCGCCGAAGGCAACCTCGAGGCTGTCCGCCTGCTGATGGACGCCGGCGCCGATATCCGAGCCAGCCTCGATTCGGGATTCACGCCCCTCTTCTTCGCAGTTCGCCAGGGCAAGGCAGCGGTGGTCGAGGCCCTCCTCAGCGCCGGCCTGGACGTGAACGACACCGCGGAGCCCAAACGCGGACGCCTCCCCCGCGGAACCACGCCCCTCACCCTGGCCATCGAAAACGGCCACTTCGAACTCGCCGCCAAACTTCTCGACGCGGGCGCCGATCCGAACGAGATCCGCACCGGCTACACTCCGCTTCACATGCTCTCCTGGGTCCGCAAGCCCGATGGCGGCGACGGCCCCGACGATCTCCCCCCGCCCGACGGCTCGGGCGCCCTGACCAGCCTGCAATTCGCCAGGAAACTGGTTGAATCCGGCGCTGACATCAACGCCCGCATTCGTCGCGGCAAGAAGCATTGGCCCGGCGCCACGCCCTTCTATCTCGCGGCATGGAAGGCCGATCTCCCGCTCATGAAGACCCTGCTCGACCTGGGCGCCGACCCCACGATCAACAGCGCCGACGACAGCACCGCCCTCATGGCCGCAACCGGCATCGGCCGGACCATGGAGGCCGCCTCCGCCGGAACCGAGGATGAGATCATCGCATCGGTCAGACTCCTGCTCGAACTCGGCATCGACATCAATGCCGTCAACAAGACAGGCGAAACCGCGATGCACGGGGCCGCCTACAAGAACTTGCCCAAGGTCGTCAAGCTCCTCGACGACCGGAACGCCGACGCGAAGGTCTGGCACAAGCGGAACAAATACGGCTCCACCCCCTACCTCATCGCAGCCGGCTACCGTCCCGGAAATTTCAAGCCATCCTACGAGACCATGGACGCCATCAAGATCGCCATGGCCCGACACAAACTGGAGCCGACCGAGGAACCTCCCGCCCGCATCGATCCCTACGCCAAAAAGAAGAAGAAGAAACAGCCAATCAAACTCTTCAACGGCTGGAATCTCGATGGCTGGGAGATCCAGAACCGCGGAAAGTTTTCTGTCGAGGACGGACTCCTCAAGATCAACAAGTGCTCGGGGTGGCTGCGCTCGGAGAAGACCTACGGCGACTTCACCCTGTTCATGGAATTCCGCTTCCTCGAGCCCAAGGCCAACAGCGGCATCTTCGTCCGCACCGGCCCCACCAGCAAGAAGGACGAAAACGGCTGGCCCGACAACGGCTACCAGGTCCAGTGCATGGATTCCCTGAAGGGCAAGCCCCTCGCCACCATGATCCCCTATGGCGCGCCCCCCTTCGAACACAAGTCCGATCTCAAGGCTCTCAGGAAGGCCTACAAACCCGTCGGCGAGTGGCACGCCTACGAAATCACCGCCAAGGGGGAGACCTTAGCGGTGAAGCTGAACGGCAGTCTCATCACCACCTGTTTCAGGATCAAGAACAAGACCGGCCACATCGGCATCCAGGCCGAGCATGGACTCCTTGAGTTCCGGAAGATTGAGCTGCTCGAACTGGGAAATTGAGACGCCGCCATGGTATCCGCCCGTCACTTCCGAGCCTGCCTGATTCTGGGTCTGCTCGCCCTTTCAGCCGGATTCCTCTTCCCGGCTGAACTCACCCTCAATCGCAAGGACACCGGCTATCGCGGCATCTGGTACATGAACCAGCCCTCCGGCGACGAATACGTCTACAAATATAGCGGCGGTCTCGGAACCTACTGCGCCAAGCACAAACCCTTCGCAATCCACGCCAGCAAGGTCGACAAGACCTTCTTCTGCTACGGCGGAACCACTGAAGATGACAACCGCCATCTCATGCACATGGTGTCCTTCTTCGATCACAAGACCGGAACCGTCCCCCGCCCCGCCATCCTGCTCGATAAACGCACCAACGACGCCCACGACAATCCCGTCATCTCACTCGACGACGAGGGCTACATCTGGATTTTCTCCACCTCCCACGGGACGTCACGCCCGTCCTATATTCATCGCAGCCGGGAGCCCTACGACATCGACGCTTTCGACCTGATGCCCGCCACCCGCATTGAGAACGGCGAACGGATTCCCATCACCAACTTCTCCTTCATGCAGGCCTGGCATGTGAAGGATCGCGGCTTCATCTGCTTCTTCACCCGCTATAACTATCCCGCCGCGCGCACCATTTGCTGCATGACCAGTCCTGATGGCGTCAATTGGAGCGAATGGAAGCGCATCGCGGCCATCGAACAGGGCCACTATCAGATCAGCGCCGCCTCGCACGATCGCGCCGGCTCCGCTTTCAATTACCACCCCAAACCGAAGGGGCTCAACTGGCGGACCGATCTCTATTACGTCGAAACACGCGACCACGGCGAAACCTGGCAGACCGTCGATGGCGAGCGTCTCAATCTCCCGTTGAGCAAATCCAAGAATCCGGCGCTCGTGCGCGACTACGAAGCCGAAGGACTCAAGGTCTACCTGAAGGATATCCGTTACGACGCCGAGGGACGTCCGGTCATTCTCTACATCACCAGCAAGGGCTACCAATCCGGCCCCCGGAATGATCCCCGCACCTGGACCATCGCCCGTTGGAACGGTAGGCAATGGAAGTTTCACCCCGTCACCACGTCCGACAACAACTACGACATGGGTTCCCTCTGGATCGAACCGGACGGCCGCATGCAAGTGATCGGCCCGACACAACCCGTCCCCCAGCCCTACAATCCCGGCGGCGAGATGGCCCTGTGGCAGAGCTCTGACGACGGCGGGACCTGGACCCTGACCGCCCAGATCACGAAGGATAGCGAACGCAACCACGCTTACGCCCGCCGGGCGCTCGGCGGTCACCCGGACTTCGCCGCCATCTGGGCCGACGGCCATGGTCGCAAGCCCTCGCCCTCCACGCTCTACTTC
>JAYPGD010000303.1:4171-7278 GCA_038126655.1 Verrucomicrobiales bacterium | reverse complement strand
GCGCTTCGGTCGGACTCATAAGGTCAAAATCTGGTTTCTATAGGTCTGCGTTTCTCGGGAGCCGGGGAGTTTCCGCAAGACCGGGCCGTTTTCCAAACCTTTTTCCGGGCGGCAAAAAGATTCCAATGCCCGTCGCGCCCTCCCTACAGCCTCCTTTCCACCCACAGAAAAGCTCATAAGTCTGTGAATATCATGTAAATAGACATTTCCCGAGGCGTCGGGGCCCGGATCATCCACCCGAAGAGTTAACGTTACAGCCCGGGTCTCAATGAGACGGAACCCCAAAAAAGACAACAATAACGTTGACATCGCTCTCCAATCCAGTAACGTGCGAGACCTATTGAGGCTTTCACCTCGGTTCCTCCCAGCCCAGTAGCGGCAAGTTACTTGTCGCTACTGGGTTTTTTTATTCTCCACCCGACGCTCGAGAGGATTGTCAGCAACGCGGTAAGGAAGGTCAACGCGGCGATCATGCAGGCGGCCACGCCGATCGACATCACATAGCCGAGACTTTCGATGCCCTGATGTTTCGCCAGCATCAGGCTGCCGAAACCGGCCATGGTGGTGAGGGCCGAAACCATCACGGCCTTGCCGGTGCTCTTGGTGAGAATGCTCGGATTCTCGTCCTCGGCGAAGCGA
The DNA here is from genome assembly GCA_038126655.1 of Verrucomicrobiales bacterium. GTDB lineage: Bacteria > Verrucomicrobiota > Verrucomicrobiia > Limisphaerales > JAYPEY01 > JAYPEY01. The sequence continues at coordinate 6,639 of JAYPGD010000303.1, read as the reverse complement.
TTGAGGATGTGAATGCCGCTGGTGACCCCGATGCCGATGACCAGGGGCAGGGTCATGATGTTGGCCGGATTGAAGGGAATGCCCACCCAGCCCATGATGCCGGCCGTCCAGCAGGCCCCGAGGGTCACCGGCAACAACGAGAGAATCACGCAGGACACACTGCGGAAATGCAGCAGCACCAGCGCGGTGATCGCGATCAACGAATATCCCGCCGCCTCCACGAAACTGTCCTTCAACAGCGTGGTGTACTCATACAACTGCACCGGCGTGCCCGTGGCGTTCTCGTCAATCGATCTCAGCTCCGCCACAAACTTCTCCTGAAACGCGCGATCCCAGACATCGTCGTTCGGATAGACCTGCAAGAGATGCTTGCCGGTCACGCCGACAAAGCGGTCGTGCAGCGTCGGCGGCAGGTCGTCCACGGTGAGCCGCTTGCTGTCGTCCTGATTCCGGATCGCCTCCAGGGTGTTGCGCAGATCGAAGAACAGCGCCTGCTGGAATGCGGCCAGTTTCTGTTCCGGCGCGCCGCGACGATCATCGACGTTGATGGCCACCCGGAAGTCCCTCAAGGCGAGGTCCAGGGACCCCACATGGGCCAACAATTCCGCCTGACCTTCCTCTTTCAGCAGGGCCTCTTTAGCCTGCCCCAGATAACCGCTCAGCGACCAAAGGGTCCGGCTCAATTCCGACAACGCGACCGGCTTCAGATCGACCGGCGGAAAATAGAGCGGCTCCAGGACCGCCTTGATCTCCCCCACCAGCTTCAGTTTCCGGTCCTGATCCTCGGTCAGGTATTTCCCCATGGAATCGACGCTGGAAACCGTGGACAACTGCGACAGCCGCTTCTCCAACTCCACCGCCTCCTCCAGCGAATCCGCCACCACCGCGCCAAACAGGACGGACTTCGACGAATTCTCCATCAGCTTCATCTCGAATTCGACCGCGGGCAGATCCTCGGTCTGCAGATGCAGCAGATTGTAGTCGAAGAAAACCTTTGTAAACTGGGTCAGCGAGATCAGCGACAGCGCGACGCCGAAGCCGACCACCCATCTCGGACGATTCAGCCACAACTGCTCGATCGCCCCGCGGGCGTCCTCCGGGCTCTCCGGCGCCCTCGGGCGGTCCATCTCATTCTGCCGTCCGCGCAGGAGCAGCACTGGCAGGAGAATCATCATCGGGATCAGGCTCAGGATCAGCCCGCCGCCGGAGATGATGCCCATTTCGCGGACCCCTTTGAAACCGGTCAGCCCCATCGCCAGAAAGGCGCCGGCCGTGGTCAGGCCGCTGGTCAGGATGCCGACGCCGGTGTGCGTCATCGAGCGCCGTAACGACCCCAACTGCCCCGCCCCCAGTCGAAGCTCCTCCTCGTAGCGCGTGATCAGGTGCACGCCGAAGTCGATCGCCAATCCGATCTGGATGGGTACGAAGGTGATGGTGAGGATGTTGAGGCTTCCGACTGTCAACATCGTGAACCCGAGCGTGTAACCGAGGCCGACCAACAGGCAGATCGTCGCCTTCAACGGCCGCCCCGTCTCCCGGTAGGCGTAGACAAAAATGATCGCCACAATGGCCAGCGCCACGACCGCCGCGCGCATCGTGTCGCTTTCCGCCTGTTTCATCTCGTCGAACTCCAGCACCGGTTCGCCGGTCAACCCCACATTCACGCCCGGCACCTCCCCCCGCGTCTCCTGGATCAGGTCGCGCATGACCTCGACCGCGTCGCTCTCTAGGTCCCGGCTCACGGCATGCGCCGTGACCAGGTAGGTCCTGCCGCCGTCGAAGGTGATGTAGATCTTCTCCTCCGCCTCCGCCCCCAGGCCAAAGAGCGCGGTCACCCCGGGAGAAGGCGGCGTTCCCGGACGCTTCAGGCTTTCATTGGCCTCGACCACGATCCGCTCCAACGCCGGCAACGCCTCGACGAGGGCGTCGGTTTCCTCCGACGTTTCCCCGCGATTCTTCGCTGAACCGGCCGCCAGGAACCGGTTGTTCACCAAGGTGAACAGCGAGTTAAGGTTGGTCGCCTGCCCGAACTGCCGGATCAGCGGCTGATAGTCCTCCAACAGGTCCCGCATGGTCTGCAATTCCTCCTCCGGAGCGAACAACAAGGCCTTGGGCCCCAGCAGGGTGTAGTCCCCCTTGTAGAAGACATTGGTGAACAGCTCCGTCCTTGCCATCAGTTTCGCCCCCAACCGCTCGACAAACTGCCGGTTCTTCACCATGTCTCCGCTCTCCACCACCGCGACCAGATCGTCCATCGAGGGAAACTCATTGCGGAACTTCAGGAAGTTCTGGTGATACTTCGCGTTGGCGTCGACCAGGTCGTTGCGGCTCGTGCTGACCTTCCAGTAACGCACCGTGGCGAACACGCTCAAGAGCAACAGAACCAGAACCGGATAGAAGAACCAGCGGGGGCGATGATATATCGCCTCCGCCAGCCAGCTCAAAAAGCGTTCAACCACGTTCTGCTT
>JAYPGD010000303.1:2928-4110 GCA_038126655.1 Verrucomicrobiales bacterium | reverse complement strand
GTAGTGCCCGATCCACGGCAAGGCAAATTCAAGGGTACAACCAGGAGCATCGGGGGCGCGGTTGAAACCGGGATGAAACAACGTCTTCGGAGCGCGGCCGCGTCGAAGACCAGCCGCAGCATCGCAGCCAACCGACGGCGTTCAGGACAGGCCGCGCCCGCGAATCTGGACCCGACGCATTTGCGCTCCGAAGAACATTGGCGACGCAGATTCCCTTGCTGCGGGAATCCGTGTCTGCTCTCATGCGCTCATGTTCCTCCGTCGCCTCACGGCCATTACCGCCCTGTTCCACGCCGGCATCCTGGCGGTCGCCGCGGCCACGACCACGCCCAATGTTCTTTTCATCGCCATCGACGACCTGAACACGCGCCTCGGCTGCTACGGCTTCGAGCATATCCAGTCGCCGAACATCGATCGGTTGGCCCGCGAGGGCGTGCGCTTCGACCGCGCCTACTGTCAGTATCCTTCATGCGGTCCCAGCCGCACCTCCGTGCTTACCGGTCTGCGTCCAAACACCACCGGCATGACGCACAACCGGATGTTCTTCCGCGACCTGGTTCCGGATGTCGTCACGTTGCCGCAACTGTTCATGAAGAACGGCTATCACGTGGCGCGCGTGGGCAAGATCTATCATCAGGCCAACCCCACCCACATCGGGACCAGCGGACCGGACGATCCCGCGTCCTGGCACGAGGTCGTGAATCCGCGCGGCCGTGACAAGGACGAGGAACATCTGCTCACCGTCTACACGCCTCAACTCCCCCTGCCCGACCAGATGTGCTACCTCAAGGCGGACGGGACCGATCAGGAACAGACCGACGGCAAGGTCGTCGATGAAACCATCCGCCTGCTCAGGAAGCATCGCGACAAACCCTTCTTCATCGCGGCGGGGCTCTATCGTCCGCACATCCCCTACATCGCCCCAAAGAAATACTTCGAACTGTACGATCTTGCGAAGACGCCCCTGCCTGAACTTCCGCCGAACTATCGCGAAACCGTCCCCGCGGCGGCGCTCGCCTCGACATCCCAGTGGCCCAACTTCGGCACGACCGAGCTTCAGGCGCGCGAATGCATCCTCGCCTACGACGCCTGCGTCTCGTTTGTCGACGCCCAGGTCGGCCGTCTGCTCGCCGCGCTCGATCAAACCGGCCTGCGGGAAAACACGATCGTCGTGCTCTGGGC
>JAYPGD010000303.1:0-2918 GCA_038126655.1 Verrucomicrobiales bacterium | reverse complement strand
GGCTACCACTTGGGCGAACACGGCCTCTGGCGAAAAAACAGCCTCTTTGAAGAATCGGCCCGCGCGCCGCTGATCCTGCGCGTTCCCGGCATGGAGCCAGACTCCCACAACTGCGAACGCATCGTCGAGTTCGTGGACATTTACCCGACCTTGGCAGACCTCGCGGGCCTCAATCCGCCCAAGGACCTCGACGGCGTCAGCCTGGTCAAGCTGCTCAAGAATCCCCAAGCCCGCTGGAATCGTCCCGCCTTCATCCAGACCACCTTCCGCGAAGCCCCTGGGTTCAGCGTCCGGACAGACCGTTGGCGCTACGTTGAATGGGGTGAAAACCGAGGCGACAAGGGCGCCGAACTCTACGACCAGCGCAATGATCCGCTGGAGATGCACAATCTGGCCGGCAACCCCGACCATTCCCGGACAATCTCGAAATTGTCCAAATTGATCCGCTCCAATTGGAAAACCCAGGCGCCCCAAGCAAGATGAAACCCGCCATAGCAACAGCCGCGCTGCTCCTGAGCCTCGCCGTCGACGCCCTCTCCCAAACACCGTTGCCCGCCGCTTCCCCGGCATCGCGGGGAACCGAGACCAAGCCCATCTACCTCGCGACCTTTGAGGCTGATGTCACGCCGCCTCTGGGCGCGCCCCTGTGCAATGGCAGCATCAAACCGGCCGCCCGCATTGTCGACCGACTCAGCGCCCGCGGCCTCATCCTCATCGGCCGCGGCAAGCCCATCGTCATCTGCGCCTTCGACTGGGTCGGCATCGGCAACGCCGGCCACGACGCCATCCGCAACCAACTGGCTGAAGCCGCCGGCACGGACGCTGACAGGGTGGCCGTCCACACCCTGCACCAGCACGACGCCCCCGCCTGCGACTTCTCAACCGAGGAACTGCTCGCGCAACACGGTCTCAGTGGCTTCATGTTCGATCCCGCCTTTGCCCGCGACGCCTTCAAGCGCGTCGCCGCAGCGGCCAGGGCCTCGTTGGACGCCCCGCAGGTCGTCACCCATGTCGGAACGGGAAGCGGCATCGTCGAGAAGGTCGCCTCCAACCGACGGATTCTCGGTGAAGATGGCAAGGTCGCGATCGTGCGTTTCAGTTCCTCCCGCAATCCCAAGGCCATCGCGGCGCCCGAAGGCGTCATCGACCCCAAGGTCCAGCTTGTTTCCCTCTGGCAGGAGGACAGGCCCCTGGCTGTTCTCACACACTATGCCACGCATCCACAGAGTTACTACGGCAAGGGGGGCGTCAGCTTCGATTTCCCGGGCATGGCCCGGGCAGCCCGCGAGAAAGCCCTGCCAGGCGTGAAGCACATTCACTTCTCCGGCGCGGGCGGCAACGTCGGAGCCGGCAAGTACAACAACGGCTCCCCCGAGGTCCGCCCGATTCTCGCGCAGCGTCTCGCGGCCGGCATGAAGGCCGCATGGGATTCCCAGAAGAAGACTCCGGTCAACGCATTGAACCTCAACTGGTCCTTCGAACCGGTCGCCCTGCCCGTCCGCGACACCATCATCGAATCCAAGGAACTGGCCAAACTCAAGAACACCAAGCTGCATCCACGCGAGCGCTGCTTCGCCGCCAGGGCGATCGTCTACAAACGACGGGTTGAATCCGGCAGGCGGATTCACATCGGCTGCCTCTCCATCAGCGACGCCCGCGTTCTCTACCTGCCAGGGGAATTATTCGTGGAATACCAACTCGCCGCGCAGAAGATGCGCCCCGACCTCCACGTCGCGATGGCCGCCTATGGACAATACAACCCCGGCTACATCGGCACGAAAATCTCCTACTCCCAGGGCGGCTACGAAACAGGACGCGTGTCGCGCGTCTCGCCGGAGAGCGAAAAGATCCTCAAGGCAGCCATGCGCAAACTGCTCAAGTCCGGGGTCGATTGATCCGATTCGGAGCGCCGAGCATTGCTCGGCAGACCGTTCGGCATTTCAAGGCCATGCCGGGCAATGCTCGGCGCTCCAAGAATGGGCCCGCTGCGCAACCTGACGGTTGCGGCTACGCCCCCCCCCCACACGCCTCCACCCCCCAGCCGAGCACGTCGATCCTGCGGGCAAACAGGACGCTGTCCGGCTCCCCGTCCAACGCCACGCCCGGAAGATCGCCCAGAGTGTTCCTGTGAATGACCGCCTTGGCTGGCTGCAAGGGCCAGGGTTCATGCTGGACTTCTCCCCGCCAAAGCCGGCCCTTTGCGTCGGCGGAATAGAGGCAATATCGCTCGCTCAACCAATGCTCCAAAGAGCCGGAATCGCTGCGAAACACATCCCCGGTCGGCTCGTATTCCGCTTTGAACTCGCCCGCCCTCGCGCCCCGGTGCGTCCGTCTGCTTTCATAGCTCACCCGATCTCCCCAGGTCGCAGTCATTGCCGCACTGAAATAGGGCAGATGAAAGAGCGTCCTCGCTCCCCAGACCGCCAACCTGCTCGCCGCATCCAGTGAAAAGAACCACACGCCCGGACGGCCGTTGCAGACCACATAAGTCCGCACGTTGAGCTCCAGGAAGCGGTTGGTCGGAGGGATGCCGGGCAGGCCATGCGCCCGCACCCGGTTCATGAGAAAAGGGACCACGCCCAGCCACGCGTCCCCATCGAAGCAATCCAATTCCAACCCCTTCGGCAATTGCCGGCGAACGGCTTCAGCGTCCACGCGCCAATGCAGGAACGCCAGATGCTCCCAGCTCATGTGCATGAACCAGGCCCGCTCCGGCAGGGGCCAGGGACGATGTTCGACATGGCTCAGGATCGGATGCATGCCCCAGACTACACCGCCCTGCCCTCCAGGGGCAAACCCCTGCCCGTGTGCCCATGGGTTTCGAACTGGTCTCGAAGTCCCGAAGGAAAAGGATGTAGCGTCGCCTGTGTCAGGCGATGGAGTCACGATGGGCTCACAGAGCCCACACTACAAAAGGT
>JAYPGD010000302.1:0-7291 GCA_038126655.1 Verrucomicrobiales bacterium | reverse complement strand
CTTCGAAAACCGGAGGTTTCACGCCAGACTCATGCCCCTGTGGGATGCTTGTGATATTTTTTTGCAGCCTCTATACCTCACTTGCCCCCGCCGCAGCTTACACCTTTCCTCCTGAAAGCCGTTGAGCACAATATATGGTATGCGTAGAACCTGATGCGCTATATATAGATATTATAAGGAAAGCGCGCGAAACGGCGGGATTTTGCCATGCGACGCATAAGGGGAGAACCGGAAAAGCGGCGTGGGACCGGCTGCCTTCAACGCGCTCCATCTCACCGTTTTCGGAGTTTTTTCGAATGAATCGTTCTTTTTTACCGCTCAACGACCGTGAAACGGAGTGGTTCAAACTGGAGATGAACGGGCCAAGCCGCGATGTTGCGGGCCGTCCCTGACGTCGTGGCCTGGAGGAGATCGGGGGCGCGCACCACTATCTTATGATTCAACAGAGAAACTGATTTCATGCTATATATTGTATATCCAGTCACTGAAATCACCATATACAGAGCATTGAGTGTTTATATATACAGTCTGTGTGGGTGATTGCCCGGCGCCATGGACATTCTGGAATCCATGGGGCTGCGGAAGATACTTTGCGCGCTCGAATGAGAAACGATGCCGCGTAGATCCAGTTCCGGGCCCAGATGAACACTTCCGGATGGCCGCGTGACGGGAAAACGCGCGGACCATCCAAGGGCACACGCGTCAATTCGGCAGTTTGTCTGGCGCGAGCGCGGGGACGCCATCCACCCAATCGACTGGAACAACGGACAGATGCCAGGTCCGGCCATGGCTGTCATTGCCCTGAAAAAAGAGGTAATCCTGCCCGTCGTCATCCTGAAAAAGAAAGGGGTGTCCCGACTCGCTGGAGTTCCAACTGCCGGGCGGACCATTGGGCAGGAACGGCTTGTCTGAAAGCCGCTTGAAGCGAACGCCGTCATCGCTCACGGCGACCCCGATCTGCTGCGGATCGTTGTTGTAGCCGCCCGCGTAAAACATGTAGAGCCGCCCGTTTTGACCCGCCATGGCGGCGGCTTCGACGCAGTTCTTTTCCCAGGCCAGATCCAGACCGGCCTCGTCCAATGCAGTGGGAATTCCGGGGGCCAGGATCGGACCGTCCGGATTCAACTGCGTCCATTGTCGGCGGGAGAAATCGCTGTCCAAGGGAGCGGCCGCGACGCCCTGCATCTGGACCTTCATGTCCGGATCCCGGGTCGCCCAATAGAGCAGGAGTTTATCGCCGTGAGGAATGACATCCGCATCAATGGCGCGGCCGCAATTCCAGTCGCCGGCGGGGCGGAAGATCGGGTTGCTCAGATTGCGTGTGAAGTTCAGACCGTCGGTCGACCAGGCATGGCAGATGGCGTCGTTCTCCCGGTTGCCGTAGGTCTGGTAAAAGAGGTGAATCCTGCCGTTGAGAACGATGGCGCCCGGCGCCGTGAAGCCCTTGGCCTCCGCTTCGCCGGTATTGCTCAGTTCACCCCGCTTATCCCAGTCGACCAGATTGTCGCTGACCGCGACGCCGATCGTCCACCCCCGGTTCGTCTTGCCCTTGTACGGCGGCACGGAATAGTAGAGCCGGTAGCGGCCCTTGAACCGCACAACCGCTGGATCCTTGGAAAATGGCCGCCCGCTGACCCGATCCGCGAAATGCATGCGGGGCAATTCCATCGCAACGCTGGAGTCCGCAACCGGCTCAGCGGCCAAGGCAAACCGAAATGCGGTGATGCGAAAGCCCGAACTACCCGATACAGCAGTGTCCCGGGCAAACACCGAGGCCAATTCGCGATTCACCGTCCCGCCGCGAACGAAGAGACCAAGTCCGGAAACATCAATCATTCCATCCGTATCGCCGGCCAGGCCGCGGGTGGTATCGCGTCGATTGACGATGGCGTAGGATTCCCCGTCGCCGACGTAGGCGAAGCGGATTCCAGTCAATTGCCAACCGAACTTCGGATTGAGCCCGGTTCCATCCAGACCCAACAAGAGCCCTTCACGCCCATTGATGCCGTTCGTGCCTCCCCGCACGCCGAGTTTGCCCGAATTGTCCCGATCGATCTCGCCATCGGCCAACTTGGCGCCCTGATCCGGCCCCGAGGTCATATCCGCCCGGGAAACTGCATCGATGGTGAAATGGAACGCCGAGCCGCGGACCGCGGGGATATCGAGCCGCCCAGACGCGCTGAAGTCATTCCCGCACGAAACTTCCCCGGATTCGCCGATTCTGACGGTCGCGGTCGCTGATGACCGCCCCTCGCTGCCGGTCGTCGATTCCAGAATAATTCCTTCGGCAGCGCCGGCGGATTCAAGACAACACAGCGCCGCTCCGGTCAATACAAGGGAGCCAATCAGCAGGGATTTGAGAGGAATGCGCGCCATGCGGTCGTCGTTCATGGGACGGTCACGACTTGGAAGATGCAGTATTCGACTGTCGCCGCTGAGAGAAATTCATACCGTTTGCCGGCCGCGCGCCGCGCATCTCGTCTGCACAGGTTCGCCGCACAAAACATTCGACCGGCTCGCGCGGCCCACCTTTCGCTTGCGCGTCGTGGGGGATTCGTTGCACTCTCCCGCCTCATTTTTCGGAGAAAAGCCATGATAGAACTGAAGCAAGACGCCAAATACGCCCTCGTGATTCCCACCAGCATGGGGACGCGACTCACCCCCGTGAACGGCCAGCCGTTCCACTGCAGCGACACCTACAAACTGCAGGCGACCAGCGCCGAATCCAATGTCGGAGCGGTCTCCTCCTACCTCGGACTGCCGGTGAAGATCCTGACCGCATTCGTGGAAGGCAGCCCCGTCTCCCGGCTCATCAAGGACAACCTTGCCAGCCGCCACATGGACTACGAAGGTCCCGATGTGCCGCAAGGCGGCCCTTGGGGATTCCGTCATCAGATCAACATGGCCGACAGCGGCGTCGGCTCCCGCGGGCCGCGCGTCTGGAACGACCGCGCCGGCGAGGTCGGCCGCGAACTCAACGCCAAGGACTTCGATCTGGAGCGCATCTTCGGCGAGGAGGGCGCGCAGATCGTGCACCTTTCCGGCCTGATCGCCGCGCTTTCGCCGCAATCGACCCAGTTCTGCCTGGACGTCGCCCGCGCCGCCAAGAAGCACGGCAGCCGGATCTCCTTTGACCTCAATCACCGCGCCAGCTTCTGGAAAGGCCGGGAAGAGGAACTCAGCAAGGCTTTCCACGAGATCGGCCAGTTGGCGGATATCCTCATCGGCAACGAGGAGGACTTCCAACTCTGCCTTGGCGTCGAGGGCCCGGAAGCCGGCGGCAGCGACATCGCCGCGAAGATCGACAGCTTCAAGGAGATGATCAACCGGGTGAAGCAGCAGTTCCCCAACGGCTCGGTCTACGGGACCACGCTTCGTGAGGTGGTCAGCGTGAACCTCCATGAATGGGGCGGCATTGTGGCTGATGGCGACGACTTCCATGTCATCCAACCCCGTGAAATCGGCGTGCTGGACCGCATCGGCGGCGGCGATGGCTTCGTCGGCGGCCTGCTCTACGGCATTCTGCGCGGCTGGGAAGGCGAGAAATGCGCGCAGTTCGGCTGGGCCAGCGGCGCCTTGGCGGCGACACTGCTCACCGACTACGGCCAACCCGCCGATGAAGACCAGGTCTGGAGCATCTGGAAGGGCAACGCCCGCGTGCAGCGGTAAGCCGGGAGCCCCGACCAACCCCCACCCACGACAATCTCAAAGCCGCGGAGAGATCCGCGGCTTTTGTTTGGTGACGCGCAGGCCTCGAAGCCCCCTCTGATGACGCAGCCCGAGAGTGATGAGCGCACAAGAAATGCAGCCTACTTCTTCGACTTGCCGGGCTTCCCGCCCCTTGCCACAAGCGATTCGTGGACTGCTTCAAAAACGGCCTTGGGGCGCCGTTCGCGATCGAACAGGAGCGGGTGATTCACCCGCCGCCAGGGGAAGTAATTCAGCCAACTCTCCCCGTCGTGCAGGTTCCAGAAGGACACCCGGGCGATGATGTCCCGGTATTCGTGGAACAAGTTGTACAGGGCCACATACTGATCGATCTGCTTCTGTTCAACCTCCTTCGGAAGGCCCTCCTTGAACGGATTGTAGTTCGCCAGTTCCTCGCGATGTTTCCCGCCATCAGCCCACCAGCGGCCTCGCGTGACGACATCGATGTCGAGTTCGGAAACGACAACCTGGAGGCCGAGCTTGCGCAGTTGATCGAAGGTTTCGCGCAACTCGGGAATGGAATTGTCGCCCAACTCGAAATGCCCCTGCATCCCGTAGGCGTCCACCGGCGCGCCCTTTTCCTTCAACTGCGTGAGCAGCCGGATCAGTTTCTCGCGTTTGCCGGGCTTGCGGCCATTGTAGTCGTTGTAGATCAGCAGCGCGTCCGGGTCGTGTTTCCGCGCCGCCTTGAACGCGGCCACAATGAAATCCATGCCCGCCGCGCGGGAATATACCGAGTCCCGCAGCAGGCCGTCCGAGCTGTCGCCAATCGCCTCGTTGACCACGTCCCACATCGTCGCAACATCCGCGTAACGCCCGACGACAGTCTCGACATGCGACTCAATCCGCCGCAACAGCGTCTCGCGGGAGACCGGATCGCCGTTCTTCTCCGTCATCATCCACTCGTCCGTGCGGTCGTCCTTCGCCCAGACGAGGCAGTGACCGACCAACTCCAGATTGTTGTCCCGGGCGAAATCGGCGAAGCGGTCGGCGTTGCCGAAGTTCCAACGGTCCTCGGCTGGGTGGATGCCCTGCGGCTTCATGCAGTTTTCCGGAGTGAGGATGCTGAAGTGTCGCCGGATCAGGGACGCGTCCTCGGCGTTGCGCAACACCCGGTGGCTGACGCCGACGCCAAGCTTGTAGCGGTCCCCCACGGCGGCCTTGAGGGAACGGGTGTCCGCGGGTGTTTCCGCTTTCTCCGATTGTGGCTTGGACGCGGTCGCCCGCTCCCATTTGGCGTCGGCCCACCGGATGAAGTGTTCGACATTCGGCCCGTCCGTATGGCCGCCGTCATGCTGGCGCCAGGCAAGTTCGCCATCCAGCAGATCGACATTCACGCCGGGCATCTTCTCGGTCCGGTAATTGTCGCTGCGGCCCAGCCCCCGCGCTCCCAACAGGCGAAAGACCGGTTGCGCGGCGATGGCCGCCATGAAACTGCCCTGATGATCCAGCCAATGCGCGTCGCCCTTTTCCGGAATGCCATGGCTGATGAAGGTGAGCCGGGGCGCGCACAGGGCGATCGCCATGTGGGAATCGACGGACATGTCCGCCGCCGTGCGTCGACCAAAGGAGGATTCCTCGGCGGCGATCTTGATGAAATTCCCGGCCATCCAGTGATAGGCGCCGGACGACGCGAGGTTCTCCGGGCTTTCGCCGAAGTCGCGTCGATAGAGGGCCGTGCCGCCCGCGCCCGAGGAGGCGATCAACCCGGCGGCGAAGCGTTCATCGAACGCCATGGCGGCCAACGCCGCCTTGCCATAGCGCGAAACGCCGGCGATGCCGACGCGCCGGGCATCAACCTCGGGAATCGTCTCCAGGCAATCCAGCGCCCGCAAGGCGCCCCAGCCCCAGGCGCGCAGGGCTCCCACTGTCCGGGCTTGCGCGGCTGACCGTGATTGACCAGGCCGATGATGCCGCGCGTCAGACCGGCGCCGACGGGCTCGGCGTCCTTGTCCGTTTTCGGACCGAAGCGCCTCGGTTGCCAGCCGCCGGCATCCGCCTGCACAGTCGAGGGATTCAAGGTTGCGCAGCCCCAGCCCGCCGCCAGGAGCGTGTCCCGCTTCGAGGGACCGCGACGGTCGCCAAATCCACGGAAGTTCATCCGCTCCATATCGAATGGCGTCCAGCCGAAGCTCATCAGGACGGGCACGGGGCCGCCCGCGTCCTTCGGCAGCGTCAGGGAAAGAGAGATGTTCACCTCGATCTCCGGGCAGGCTGCGTTGTCCACGACACCGATCAGCTCCTTCTGAACCGCCGCCCTGCCCCCGGCCTCGACCTCGCGCGTCTGGCGGACCTCCCACTTCACACCGGGCGTGTTCCCTGGAATGCGGCCGTAGACCTCCCGTTCCAGCGCCGCAACAACCTCCGGCCGCCGCTTCGTTCGCCAGGCTTTCGCATCCGCGATCTTCGACCCGTCCGCAGCGATCAACAATTCCGGCAGGTCAGGATGCGGATTCGCCCTGGCCTCATCGTAGTTCGCGGCGTTGGGGGCTCCGGCCTTGGCATTCCTCCCCGGACGCAGCCTCGTGATGCCGAGCTGATCCAGCATGTTCTGATGATCCTGCCGGGTCGTGAAGACGACCGGGGCTTCCGCCGCGACAACGACGCCATCGGGTGACATGACAGCGGCAAACGCGACCAAAAGCGCGACGCCCCGGCTTGAACAATCTCTGAACCGTCCCTTCATCCTTGCTCGTTCCAATTCCAGACGTGGGCGACTATTCGCGCAGATCTTTCTGAAGTCGACCAGGAACTTGGAATCTGACCCGAGTCAGCCCCGAAACCGCGGGCCGCCCCGCTCAATACTTCCGCGAGTCGATGACCTCGGCGGCCTTGGACTGATCATAAACCTGGTCGTCCACGATGGTCTTCTTGGGCAGGGTTTCCCCGGCGACGGCCTTCTCCACGGCGTCGAACGCCAACGGCCCCAACAGCGGGCTGCATTCGACCGAACAGTTCAGGGTTCCCTTGACCATGGCCTCGAAGGCGCCCTTCACGGCATCGATTGAGACGACCAGGATTTCCGTTCCCGGCTTTTTTCCCGCTTCCTCGATCGCCTGAATCGCGCCGAGGGCCATGTCGTCGTTGTGGGCGTAGATGGCGGTGACCTTGTCGCCGTGGACCTTGAGCAGGGCCTCTGCGACCTCCTTGCCGCCGCTGCGGCGGAAGTCGCCGCTCTGCGAAGCGATGATCTTCATTCCGGCGTGCGCCTTGATGGCCTCCTCAAAACCCTTCTTGCGATCGATCGCCGGGGCGGCGCCGGGCGTGCCCTGCAATTCGATGATGCTGGCCTTGCCGCCGGATTTTTCCGCCAACCATTCTCCGGCCATGCGCCCCTCCGCGACGAAGTCCGAGGCAATCAGCGTGGCATAGAGCGAATCATCCGAGACCTTCAGTCCCCGATCCACCAGCACGACCGGGATCTCCGCGTCCTTGGCCTCCTTGAGGACCTGCTCCCAGCCCGTTTCCACGACGGGCGCGAGGATGATGGCGTCGACGCCCTGGGCGATGAAGCCATTGACGGCCTTGATCTGGTTCTCCTGCTTGCCCTGCGCGTCGGAGAACTTGAGATTCACGCCGCGCT
>JAYPGD010000301.1:6969-7307 GCA_038126655.1 Verrucomicrobiales bacterium | reverse complement strand
AACTCCAAACTCCAAATCCCAAAGAAGCTCCAAGCTCCCAATCTCAAATGGAGTCTTGGAGTCCGGTCGGGATTGTTGTGATCTGTCGGCGTCCTTAGGGACTTGGGGTTTGGGGCCCGGAGCTTGGAGCCTGTTTCCCCCTGTTGTCAGCGATTGACCGAACTCCCCGCGCCCCGCCATGCCACGATTTCAATACACCGCGGTCAACGACGCCGGCAAACGGGTGAATGGCGCCCTGGAGGCGGAGACCGAGGCGGCGGCGTTGCGGTTGATCGAGGAGCGGAGTCTGTTTCCCGTGTCGGTGGTCGGGACGACGGACAACAGCCGCGGCGAGGACG
>JAYPGD010000301.1:0-6959 GCA_038126655.1 Verrucomicrobiales bacterium | reverse complement strand
TGGCGGATCTGATCGGTTCGGGCGTGCCGATGCTGCGGGCGCTGGATTCGTTGATCCGCTCCACCGTCAACAAGAAGCTCAAGCAGGTCCTGCGGGAGATCCGGCAACAGGTGGCGGATGGCCAGACCCTGACCGAGGCGTTGCGCGGGTTTCCCGATGTCTTTCCGCCGCTGCACACCAGCATGGTGCAGGCCGGCGAACGCGCGGCGTTCCTGGAGGATGTGCTGCGCAGCCTGTCGGATTTCCTGGAGCGGCTCGACGAACTGCGCGGCAAGGTCCTGGGCGCCCTGACCTATCCGGCGATGTTGGTCGCCGCGGGCGTCACGGTGATGGTGGGCGCGCTGTTGTTCTTTGTTCCGCGATTTGAGCCGTTGCTCGCCGGGGCGGCCAAGCCGTTGCCGACCGAGATCCTGTTCGGCGCGAGTCACGTTGTGCGGGATCAATGGTATGTGTTTCCGTTGATCGTGGTTGTGCTGGGCGCGGTTGCCTGGTCGGCGTTGAAGAGCGAGGCGAATCGCCTGTTGCTGGAGAAGGTGAAGCTGAAGATCCCGGTCGCGGGCAAGGCCTTGCGGATGGTCGCGATCACGCGGTTCTGTCGGATCCTGGGAACCATGCTCGCCAACGGCGTGCCCATGCTTTCCGCGCTGAAGATCAGTTCCGGCGCGACCGGATCCAACCTACTCGGCGGCCAGATCGCGGAGGCCGCCGAAAGCGTCCGTGATGGCAAGACCCTTTCAGGCCCTTTGTCCGACGGCGGCTTCTTTCCGGATCAGATCATTGCCATGATCACGGTCGCCGAGGAATCCAACAAGCTCGACCAGGTCCTCCTGCAGATCGCCGACACCGTGGAGCGCCGCACGAATCGCCAGGTCGATCAGGCGGTGCGGCTCGTGGAGCCGATCATCCTCTGCGCCGTCGCCATGGGCATCGGCTTCATGGCCCTGGGGCTGCTGCTGCCGATCTTCACCCTGGCGAGCCAGTTGGGGAAACAGTGAGCCGGGCTTCCGATGTAGCGGAGCAACCGAATCGCAGCTGCGCGGGATTTGGGGCCAAGCCACTATGGGAAATCAATTTGAAAGATCCAACGACCGGCTCAGGGAGCTTCGCCCCACCGAGGATCACCTCATTGGCGAGTAATCCGTCGGCTTCATCATCAGCGACTGGACGCCCTTCTTGATGAGGAGTCGGCCATTCGCCTCGGAGGCTTTGCGGACCGCCTGCCACTTGGGGTCCTTGCCGAAGCCACCGAACGAGGCTTTGCGTCCCTCGACGCTCTGGTGGGCGATGAGGTAGACCAGCTTGTTGTCGCGGCCCTTCTTGGCGTCCATCGGCGTCCAGTAGCCGATGTTCTCGATGCCGTGCTTTTGGAACAGCGCCACGGTGTGGTCGCGGAAGCGCGCGTTGAGGTTGTCGAGTTTGCCTTCGTTGGTCGTGTAGGTGCGGAGTTCGAACACGCGCTCCTGCTTCGCCTGGGTCGGCTTGGTGAACATGGAGTAGTCCGTGGACTGGAGGAACACGCTGTCGACGCGCTTCACGAGCTTGCCGTCGGCGGTCGAGGCCTTGTAGGCGGCCTTCCAGTAGGGGTCATTGAAGAAGGCCTTCCACATCTTGCCGCGCGCGTCGCGACTGGGATAGGCCATGAGGTAGACGAGCTTGTTGTCCTCGTTATCGAGCGGGACCCAGTAGCCGACATTGGTCATGCCATGCTTTTCAAACAGCGCGATGGTGTGGTCGCGGAAGCGGGCGTTGAGGGCGTCGAGCTTGCCATCATTGGCGTAGTAGGTGCGCATCTCGTAGCAGCGCGTGTCCTGATCGGCGGCGGCGGCGGCCAGCGGCAGGGACAAGGCGGCGATGAGGGAGAGGAGGGCGGGGGTGGTGTTTTTCATGATTGGTGCGGTGCGTGGTGCGGATGGCAAATTGAAAATGGCAAATGGCTGACTACCGACTACCGATTACTGATTACCGACTACTCCTTCACCCATCCGGGAACTTCTCCATCGCCGGTGGCCTCGCCGTCCAGCAGCCAGGAGAGGTTGAATCTTGCGATTGCGGAGCCGCCCTTGGGGCCGCCTTCGAAGTGCAGGTAGATACAGCCTTCGCTGGCTGTGCCGGGGCGGCCGGCGTTCAACGAGGAGTAGGCGCTTTTGCCCTTGTAGACCAGTCGCTTCACGGGCCAGGTCTTGCCGCCGTCAAAGCTCGCCCAGACTGTGCCGCGTTCGCGGGTGGCGTTGGGGGTGTCGATGTTGCTGAAGATCAGGATGTCGCGGCCCTGGACCGGCAGTCGGACGAGGCCGCCCATGCAGCCGTAGGAGCGATGCTGATGTCCGTCGGGCAGGATCTCGACGATCCGGAAGTCGGTCCAGGTATGGCCGCCGTCATGGCTCCATGCCTCGCGACGGCGGGTGTTCTTCGGCCGTTCCTGCCAGTGCACACGCGAGTTGTAATAGATCCGGCCGTCGGACAATTCCGCGACGGTCGCCTCGCCGGTGCCATTCTCGGGGAATGGATCGCTGGTCCGCCAGGTCTTGCCGCCGTCGTCGCTGTATATCGCGCCGGTGTAGTGGGTGGGCCATTCGTCGCGATGATTGCGTTTGCCGTAGTAACGCGAAGGACGCACGAGTCGCCCCTTGTGCTTGCCGTGTTGCAGGGTGATGCCGTGGTCGTTCATGTGCATGGAGGGCATGTTGCCCTTGGAGTCCGGCAGGATCTGCGGCTTCTCCGCGGTCCAGGTTTTGCCGTCGTCCTTGCTGCGATAGATCGTCAACGGCGCGGGCGGGTGCGTGTCCTCGACGAAGGCCAGGATGTCGCCGGTGTTTTCATCGACCGTTGTGCCGCCGCCATGGAAGCCGGGATTGACGATGGTGATTTCCGGTCCCCAGGTTTTGCCGCCGTCCTCGCTGCGGCGGGCGCGAATGTGCTTGTTGCCCCAGGTCGCGATGACCGTGCCCTTCAGACTCACGACAACATTGGGAAAACGCTCGTTCTGGTAGACCTGTTGCAGGGTCATCCCGGACTTGCCGAGGAAGGGTTTCAAGGAGCCTTCGAGTGGGGAATGGCCGCCCAGTTCCTTCGAGATGACCCGGGCGACCTGTTCTCCAATCGCGGCCATGCCCGCCGGAGAGAGATGGATGCCGTCGTCGCGCAGCAGTTTGCCGGGGGCGTTGCTCTTCATGAAGGCGTTCAGGTCGTTGATCCCGACGCCCATTTCCCTGGCGATACTGGCGGCGCGGGCGTTGAAGCGATCCACATCCTCATTGCGGCGTACGACGCGTTTGTATCCCTTGGAGGCGGCCTGCCGATCCTCCAGAACGGCGGAGGTAAGGGCGAAGATGATACGGGCGTCGGTCTTGTCCTGCAGTCTGGCGAAGATGGCGCGGAGGTTCTGGTCGTAGGTTTCCAGGGTGTGTCGGGTCTTGCCGGTCTTTGCGTTGAGGAACATGTCGTGGAGACCGACGTTGATGTGGACGACCGCGGGTTCGCGGCCGGCTTCTTTCAGCCAGCGGTTCAGGTTCTCCAGGGTGTAGGCGGTGTGCGCGCAGTTGTCCTTGGGAGACCAGACATCGGCCTCGTCCTTGAGAGAGCTTTTCGTCACGGACTGGTAGTTCACCCGGATGGAATCGCCGAGCAGGATGACGAGCGGCCTTGGGGCGGCGGCCGACGCGATTGAGGCGAGGGTCAGGGCGAGGAGAAACGCCACGGAGCGAAGAATCTTCATGGGCGGGGAGTTTGCGACGAGCAATCCCGACAAAACAAGACAATCTCCGCAGGGATTCGGAGTCCGCAATTTCGAGGGGGACGGTGCGGAAATTATGCGCTCCAGCGGCGGCAATAATTGAACAATTGCCGCTTGCCATCCGTCGATGAATCCTTAGTTTCCTGACGACCAACGCAATTACCACAACATAATGAGACTTACCGCACCCAAACAACAACATGTAGCGCGTCGTCGCGTTTCGGGCTTCACCTTGATCGAGGTTCTCCTGGTCATTGTCATCATTCTGATGCTGGCTGGAGCCATCGTGGCCTTTCTTTTGCCGCAGCAGGAGGGCGCGGAGAAGAACACGACGCGGTTGCTGCTGACCCAGGTTTCCAGCGCGTTGGACACCTATCGGCTGAATGTCGGGCATTATCCGACCGAGGACGAGGGGGGGCTGACCGCGTTGACCACGAAGCCCACCTTTGAAAACGAGCGGATGGCAGACAAGTGGGTTGGCCCTTACATCAAGCCCGGCACGGTTCTTGAGGATGCTTGGGGCAACAGCCTGAATTACGAGGCGACGGACACTTCGCTCGACGACGGCTCCGGCGGCGGCAGCAGCCTTCCTTACAAGCTCTACTCCGCCGGTCCGGACGGCCAGCCCGAGACCGAGGATGATATCTCGCTCACTGCGACCGACGAGAGCGGCGCGCCGATCGAGGCCGACGAGCAGTAATTCTTCCCCGCATGTAGATGATCCTCACGCAGGCCGGCCGCCAACGCGGGGATCGCGGTTTGACCCTGATCGAGTTGTTGCTGTCGATCACGCTCCTGCTGCTGTTGATCGGCGCCTTCGTCTTCAGTTTTGCCCCGCTGCAGAAGAACCGGCAACTTGACGAAGGCCTGACGCGGCTCGAGGCCTTGTTTGGATTTGCCCGGGCGAGGGCGGCCAATTCCGGGAAGACTGTCTACCTCGTCCTGGAATCTTCCACCAACGAAGTCGCTGCGGGGGCGACCGTGACGATCCAGTGGGAGCCGGATCCGGTCAATCAACCCGGACTCTACACCAATCTCGTCATGCAGCCCTCGTTGGCCGGGGCGGTGAATGAATTGGTGAGCGTGGAACTGCACGAGGAGGAGGAAGCCGGGCTGGAGGACGTGGAGTCGCTGCTGATGTCTCCGGACAATCCTTCCATCCTCGGCGAGAACCTGGAGGAGGAGGCCTTCGACGCGTCGGATGACGAAGCGGCCGCAAGCGGAACCGGAGACAACACCCTGGCGCGTTTTGCGTTCTTTCCCGATGGCTCCAGCGAATCCGCCAAGCTTGTTGTCGCCTCGCGCGAGGGGGCGGACGAGCGTCGGTTTCTCGTGGAGTTGGTCGGCCTGACCGGCTCCGTGCGGCGGCGCCTCGTGGGAACGAACGGCCTGCCGATTCTCGATGAAGCGGAACTCGAAGCGGACACTTTGGGCGGCGCCTTCGACGATCCGTTGATGACCAATAGCGAGCCGACGACGTTGTTGCCGTAGGAGACGGAGGCAGGCGATGAGACTTGGAACTGAAGATTGTGCGTTCGCGGAATCGAAAGCCCCAACGGGCCGGGACGACGAAGCCCAGGGCAGCGGCCTGGGCTTTGGTGTTCCGCCCCTTCAGGGCAGCTGTTCGAAGTCAATGAACGGCGGCGTCCTGCTTGAAGTCGTTATTGCCCTGGCCTTGTTTGTCGCGGCCGCCGCGATCATCACCACTGGCATGAACGCATCGGTGCGCAGCGTGGAACGCCAACGCCTCAACGCCCACGGCATGAACCTCGCGACCACGGTCATGTCCGAACTGCAACTCGGGTTGCGCTCCTACGATTCCGCCGATCCCGAACCCATGGACGCGCCCTTCACCAACTGGACCTGGCAGGTGGTCGCCACGCCGGAGGAGTCGCTGGACTTCGATTTCGAATCCGGCCTCCAGCAGGTCGAGGTGATCGTCCGCCATCAGCAACCGGAGCACGTCGTGCGCCTGATGGAACTGCTGCCGGTCAACACCAACGAAGTGTCGGTCTTCGACGCGCCATGAAGTTGAGCGCCTCAGATGACGCGCGGCTTGCGCGTTCGCGCGCAAGCCATCCCCCCGGATGGCAAGGCCGACCCACGGATGGGAACCGGAGCTTTCGCGGGTCGGCCTTGCCATCCGGGGGGCGGATCGGGGGTGGCGTTGGCGCGCGGGGGGAGTCGAGCACCCCGGTGGCGCCGGCGTCTCCGCCTGCGCTACAGGCGGGGTTCTCACTGCTTGAGGTCATTCTCGCGATCGGCATCGCGGTCGGCCTGATGATGGTGGTTCTTTACTTCTACCGCCAGGCCGCGGAGTTGCGGACACAGGCCGTCGCAGAGAGTGAAAAGATCCGGGAAACGCGGCTGGTCATGCAGAAACTGAACGACGAACTCCGCCGCCTCTTCCAACATGAGAAGGCGGGCTCCTTCAGCGGCAATTCCAATTCCATCCAGTTTGTCACCACGCACCTGCCCGATCGGTCCCAATGGAGCGGCTCCGAAATGGGACGGGCGACCCGGCCGGAAACGGATCTGATTCTTGTGCGTTACGTGGGCGGTCCGACGCGGAGCAACGGGTTCTACCGATCGGCCCAGGCCCTGGTCGCGATTCGCGACCCGAATGCCGACCCCGCCCTGGATGAGTTTGACGATTTGGAGGAGGAGGAGATGACCGATGAGGACGAGGAGGAGGGCGACGGCGAAACGGACGCTGCGGAGGATTCCGAATCTGATGGCGGCGAGGGCGAAGACAAGGAAGGGGAGGATGGGGAGGAAATGGATGCGGGGGAGGACGAAGACGGGGATGAGTCCGGCGATCCGGCGGACACCCTGGCACAGCCGCGGATATTGACGGAGAATATCCGCTTCTCGCGCTTTCGGTTCTGGGGCTGGGAGGAATGGCAGGACAACTGGTCGGGAAGGTCGGCGCCTCCGGCCATTGAGATCAGCCTCGGCTTCGAGCCGTTGCCCGAGATGACAGAGCCGGACGAGTATCCCTACGAGCTCTTTCGCCGGGTGATCTTCCTGGACGGGGACGCGGGCGGCGGGGCCTCGTCCGACGAGGGTGAATTGTCGGAAGAAGACGAGGAGGCGGCGGAATGAGGTTGGGCGTGAGCATTCGCAAGTTGGAGCGCCGAGCATTGCTCGGCCGGTGGGGCGAAGCTCCCGCTGAGCCGGACGTCCGGACTTGCAGGCTCGCGCCCCGGAACGTCGCAGGCTCGGC
>JAYPGD010000300.1:0-7315 GCA_038126655.1 Verrucomicrobiales bacterium | reverse complement strand
GTGGAAGGCGCGTCAGCGCCTGGAACCACCGGTATCATCAACAAGATCGTGTTGCGCCCTGAAGGGGCGCGATGAGCCCGCGAAAACGAATGACTGTGAGGTTCTCCCGCCCCTTGCGGAACAACGCCATCCTTGCTTCAGTCGTCATCGCCATGGCCAAGCTCTATGAGAAACTCGACGACCGGCTGCGCGACTTCATCGCCCGACAGAAGATGTTCTTTGTCGCGTCGGCTCCCCTCGCCCCCGACGGACATGTAAACGTCTCGCCCAAGGGCTTCGATTCCTTCCGGATCCTCGACGACACGACCGTGGCCTATCTCGACTGGTTTGGCAGCGGCGTCGAATCCATCGCGCACATCAAGGAAAACAGCCGCTTCGTGATCATGTTCTGCTCCTTCGACCGCGATCCCCTGATCCTCCGGCTGCACGGAACAGCGTCCGCCATCGAACGCGCCGACAAGGAATGGCCGGAACTTTATCCTCTCTTCAACGAAACCCGGCTCGCGCGCTCGATCATCAAACTCTCCATCGACCGCATCACGGACTCCTGCGGTTGGGGAGTCCCGATGTTCGAATTCCAGGGCAACCGGGATCAGTTCGAGAAATACGACGAGCAGAAAAGCGACGCCGAACTGCGCAAGAACCAACTCAAGTGGAATATGGAAAGCGTGGACGGACTGCCGGGAGTCAGCGAGCCCGCCTGGTGATCATCCCAGGGCTTACGGGCATGAGCATAAACCAACTCTACGATCAGCTCGAAGCGGAGGAGCGACGCCGGTGATCGTCCCCAACAAGGGAGCCAAACATCCAGGCGACTCACTGCCGCATCCGTTCAATAATTTCTGCGAAGTCCGACGCATAGGCAAACCATCGGTCCTCCTCGTGCCGGAACACGTAAACGACGCGAGAAAGAGCGTTCCTTGCAGAAGAAATCAGAAAGAGACAGTCTCCGCATTCATTCTTAGCGATTGCCACAGCACTCGCGGGCAGACCCTCGCCGAAGGCGTTTTTTCCGCGCGAAGCAATCCGGAATGACCAATCGTCATACTCGTCGCGAATCGTCCGGCCACCCGCGTCAATGAACTCGCGCAACTCGCGCGGCAGACTTGCCGTTGACTCATCCATTCCGGCTTCAACCTTCAGTGCCATTCAGGAACACCGTGCTTCCCGAAGGAAGCCAGTTCGGCCCTTTCTTGGCCGCAATCGCCGCCTCTTCACCGCTCATCATCCGGTTGCAGTATCCGCCCAAAACCCGTCCCGCTCGCAGCGCCAACGCGACATCGCCGGTCATGAAGACCGTTCGTTGGCCATAGAGTCGCGCCCACCCTGTTTTTGTAGTGAACAGCGTCATCGGACGCTTTGGCGGGGTCAACTCGCTCACGCTGCGAAAACAGCCAAGTGTCCGTTTCAGTCTGTCGCATGCGGGGCATCTGGGAGGCTTTTCGTCCATCACCCTTTCGTCGCAATCGACCCGTTCCGTGACGCGCAGCGCATGCCAAATAGTTGAACCGACCTGTTTCGTTTCAAATCCGCGAACCTTCTCCCGGCGCAAAACGCTCAGAAACTTGTCGCTGATGAGGGTGATGTCCTGAACCTCTCCAAAATCCCCCCGAATCCTTATATCGACGGGATCTTCAAAGCCGACATTGTAGACTTCGTCCTCGTCGTATCGGCCACAGACCGGGCACACGATGCTCTCGTAGCACGCCTTAAACCGCCATTCGCTGTCCGAGGCCGGACCGAGGTACTTGTTATCCGGAGGCGGGGAGGCGTCTGAGTCCACCGTTCGCGGCCGGGGGCTTCCGTCCTCGAATATCAGCTTCGAAGGCGAGCCTTCATCCTCGCAGAGACGGTAGTATTCCATGGCGCGATTAGAGTTCCAAAAGTTCCGTTACGTGTCTCCTACCGGAACGACCAGAGCTTCCGCCCCTCGGGCCAGGCGCCGTCGTTCATCGGCATGGGGCGCAGCTTCTTGGGATCGATGACCACATGCTTCACCCGCCTGCGCTTCCAGGTGTAGGTCGCGTGAAGCAGTCCGTCCGAAGTCTGGATGATCGCGGGATAGGAGAACTCCGCCTTCTCATGCTCCAACTCCAGGGCCGCCAGCCAGTTCGCCGCATCCCCGGAAACCGACACATTCAAGCGCCCGCGATTGCCGGTCTTGCGGGTGGTGTGATTGTAGATAATCACATGCGTGCCGTTGTCCAGCGTGACCGTGTCGAAACCCGCGTTGGGATTCGGCAGCTTCGAGGCCTTCATCAACGACCAGACGACTCCCCCATCTTTTGACGTCACCTCGGAAGCGACGTCCTCCTGCGTGCGGCACAGGGCCTTGATGCTCCCGTCGGAAAGGCGCAGCAACGCCGGCTGAATGGCGTTGAATTCGGCCTTGGTGTTCACCGGCCCGATCTTCCGCCAGGTCTTGCCGTTGTCGGAGGTGATTTCAAAGTGAACCACCCAGCCAGTTTCCTTGTCCTCCGTGCTCGAACCGCAGAGGATGTCGCCATTCGCCAACTGGATCGGCTTGTTCTTCACCGGCCCCAGGATGTCCTCGGGCAAACGCCGCGGCTCCGACCAGGTCCGGCCATTGTCCTCCGAAGTGATCAACTCGCCCCACCATTCACGCGGACTCGGCCCCACCTTGTAGAACAACAACAACGGCCCTTCCTTCGGTTGAAACAGGACCGGGTTCCAGCAGGGATAACGCTTGTCCGCATGCTGGATGCCGTTGACCAATTCAACCGGTTGCGTCCAACCGCGCGGCGTCAACCGCGCGAACCAGATCCCCACATCCTCGTGCTTCTCATGCGTCCCGCCAAACCACGCCACGGCCAGGCCGTCTTCGGTCTCCTCGAGGGTCGAGGCATGACACTGCGGAAACGGCACGTCGGTGAAGACAAACTCCTCGTGCAGCAATCCCGGCTTGCCGACGACCTCGCCGTCGTATTCGGGAAGTGAACTGACGCAGCCGGTCAACATGATGGAGGTCAGGGTGATGAGAAAGGCGATGGTTCGTTTCATAAATCGTGTTGCGTGTTGCGTGGTTCGGGGTTCGTGGTTCGTGGTTCGCGGCTTGTCACGACGAAGTTCTGGCTTTGCGGAACGTAGGCGGATGCTTGGTTCGTGTTGCGTGTCGGATACCCGGGGCGACGCGGAGTGGATATTTCGTAGCAGCCGACGCGAGATGGCTCAATTCTTCAATCCGGGGATTCCTGTCACTGGAGATTGGGGATACAGGAGAAATATGGGGGTTCCCAAGCGCAGTCCCTGACGCGCCGCGCGGCGACCAATCGTGTCGAAAGCCCCAAAACAACCGAGGCCAACCACGCAACACGCAACACGCCCCCCCTCACTTCGCCCGCGGATTCTTCGCGTAATAAAGGTAACCGTCCTCAGCGCCCACCAGGGCATCCGGGATGCCGTTCTTGTCCCAGTCCACCACCGTCGGGCTGGAGGTGTGTCCGGAGATCTTGCGGGCATCGATCGGCCCCATGTTCTTCAGGACGGTCTTGCCGTCCTTCTCGCCCTGGTTGCGATAGAAGTCGGCGTTGACGCTGTTGAACAGGATGTCCAGGCGGCCGTCCCCATCCCAATCCACGACCTGGATCTTTCGACGGCCGCTGCCGCCCGCTCGTCCGCGGATCAGGTTGTGCTGATGGCCTTTTTCATTCACGAAGATGTTCTCACCAGGCAACAGGACGAGCCTCCCGTCCTTCTTCACCCGTTTGTAGAAAGCCAACCGCCCCTCGTGATCGAGCATCACGATATCGGTCAGGCCGTCCTTGTTCCAATCCACCGCCATGGGGGTGGTGCGCCATTGGGTGACGAAGTTCTTCCCCTTGGGATCCCACCAGTTCCACTCCGGCTTCGGCGTCTTGCCCTCCCATTCCACGGTGATGGGCTGGGCCTCGGCCAACTTCGGATCCCCCTTCTTCCCGACGTTCCGATACCAAACGATCTTGCCCCAGATGGAATTGACCACCAGGTCCGGCAGACCGTCGTGATCCCAGTCCGCGACCGTCTGCGTCGTGTAGCCCCACTTCGCCTCACAGGGCCCCTGGATGGAGCCATTCGGCCCGGCCATGATGCGCAGGGTCTTGCCGCCGGCTTCGAGATACTTCGCCTTCGCCCACTTCGGATTCGCGCCGCCCCCGAGGTTCTCGAAGAAGGCAACATACCCCGCAGTATTGCCGCAGATGATGTCCTCGTCTCCATCGCCGTCCCAATCGACCCCGAACGGCGTGGCCAACGCGCCGAATTTCACATCCTTCGCTTTCTGTTGGAAATAGACCGGTTTCTTGAACACCGGCATGCCCCGCCTCTGCTTGCCTGTGTGTTCGATCAGGGCCACGCGCCCATCCTCGTCGCCGCAGATCAGATCCATGTCGCCGTCCTTGTCCCAGTCGAACGCCACCGGGACGATCATCTGCAGGTCCATGGTCAGCAGCCCTTTGCCGAGGCGCAGTTTCTGCCCAGCCTTATAACGCGGCTCCGTGCGTGTGCCCGTATTCTGGAAATAGGTGAAGGTGTCGCGAAACTCGCCGCAAAGCAGGTCCAGATCGCCGTCGCCGTCGAAGTCCGCGAAGTTGGGCGAAGGCCAGCCGTAGACATCCACCTTCATGCCCCCGGCCTGCACGAACTTCGCCTTCTGATAGGCGGGTTTCTCATTCGAGCCCGTGTTCCGAGCCCAAAGCACATAGCCATGCAGCGGGCCGTTGGTCCAACGTCCCTTCTCGTTGTAGGCGTCATCCCAGCCGTATTCGGTCCAGTCCCCATAGCCCGCAATGATGTCCAGGTTCCCGTCGCCGTCGTAATCCACATGCTTCCACTGGCGCGCGCGCAGCTTCTTGTTGGTGTAGACCTCCTTATCCTTCAGCGGCAACGCGACGCGAGTATCGATGCCCTTCTCGAAAAACTCCTTGTGCTCATAACCGGGCGACAACACCCGCGGCTCGCCATCCACGTAGGACACCTGCACGTTGTGCGCGCCCTTGCTGATTCGGACGGGCGCCTCAAACACCGGCAACTTCTTCGCGCCCTGCTTGTTTTCGAAAAAGTAGGTTCCGTTGAACGGCTTGTCGGGACAGACGACCACCAGGTCGTTGTCGCCGTCCTTGTCAAAATCCATCGGCAACGGCCAGGCCCACAGGCCGACGCCCAGATCCACGACCAGACCGGGGTTGTTGTATTGAATGCACTTGAGTCTGCCGTCGGCGGCTTGGGAAAAGCCCGTTCCAACCAGGCAGACAAGGGTGAGGATTATAAGAAATCGTTTCATCGTGATTCAGGTGTTGAGACACGCGCATAATGGCCGCGCGCCCCGCGTTGGCAAACCCGGATTTCACGCGGCAAACGAACAATGTAGGTTGGCGAAACCCGATTGCGCAGGCACAATCCGGGACCCAATCATGCGATCACCCGCCACAAGAGAGAGGATCTTGGAATTGATCCGCGCGCTGGGACAACAGGTCAGAGGACCGGGCACAGTCTACCTTGTCGGCGGCAGTTCCATCGTGTTGATGGGCGCGGGGCGCGAGTCCACCATCGATGTTGATCTCAAGTTGGATCCGGAACCGGCCGGAATCTTCGAGGCAATCGCCGCCCTCAAGAACACTCTGGACCTGAACATCGAATTGGCCGCTCCCGACCAATTCATTCCGCCCATCCCCGGATGGAAGTAACGCAGCGTTTTCATCGAAAGGGTCGGCAATGTCGAATTCTACCACTACGACCTCCATGGTCAGGCCTTGGCAAAACTGGAACGCGGGCACGACCGCGACCACCGGGACGTCGCCCGCTTGATCGAGAAGGGAATGATAGAGCGAAACAAACTCCTGGAACTATTTGGTCAAATCGAAGGCAACTTGATCCGTTACCCGTCCATTGACGCTGCCAGGTTCAGGCAGACGGTAGAGGCAACATCGAAGCGCCCTGCATGACTGCGCAAGAAGCCATAAAAGCAATCTCGGGACTGCCCGGAGAAGAACTCATGAAGCCCGGAATCCACGATTCCATCGAGTCTCACTGGTCTCCGGAATGCCTGCTTCTGCTCATTGCCCGCGGACGGCTCATCCGCGCCGGTTTCACCTTCCTCGAGAAAGCGACGCCCCCGTCCGGTGAGATCGAGCCAATGCTCTACCAGGCGCTCGGCGAGCGGGATTCGTCCACAGCGTATCAGGTCTACAACTCCTGGAAGAGACGCCTCGACTCGTTCATCCGCTGCCTGGAATCGCGCGAACTCCGCTCCCCTTCTGACTGAGTCCGACTTCCTGACACCATGAACTCATCGCAACCCAACCGAATCGGCATCCTCCATCTCCTTCTGTATCTGGCGGCCATTTTCCTGCTCCCGCCCACGGTCGCCCAGGCCGAGCACGACGGCAAGATTCAGATTCTGCTGCTCGGCGACAGCACGACCGAAGGCAGCATCCCCCGTCTTCTCAAACCCAAAGGGCCGCACCTGGAGACCGTCATCGAAGAATTACTCGCCCTCGAAGGCGACCTGCCCCCGTGCCATGTCATCAACTCCAGCCTCAGCGGCGAATACATCCGGCGCCTGTTGGACTCGGGTCGCTACGCCCGAAAAGGCGAAAAACTGCCGGGCATCGATTACATCTTCATCCGCTACGGGCTGAACGACCGCGCCCGACGCGACAACTTCCAGCAAAACTTCCCCAAGGACTTCCATGAACTCATTGCCAAACTGCGGAAAGATCACCCCAAGGCACGCATCATCCCCATGACGGTCATCCCCTTCTCCGGCGAAGAGGCCAGCAAGGAAATCAATGGCCTCATCCGCCAGGTTGCCGAAAAGGAGCAACTGGAGGTATTCGACATCTACCCCCGCTATGCAGCCGAACTGAAGAAGGGATACAACATGCTCAACTACCGGCGTTACCCCGTGGACAAGGTCCCCGAAAAGTATTAAGCCTTGGTGAAGCCCTATGTGCATGGCGGCCGTGTCGTGGTCATGGACAATGAATTCGACGCCATTCTCGGCCACCTCCCCGGCTGGACCTCCGACCGGCATCCCAACCTCGCCGGCTACAACGTCATCGCTGACGAGACCGCGAAATACCTGGCTCCCATGTTGCGAAAGAATGCCGGCGGGAAGTAGGCGCCCGCCATGTTTCTATTGAAACACTCAACGGTCTGTTGAATCCTCAGCGGGCCGAGACCGGGAGGCGCGCGGGGATCCCCCTCGCCATTGCCCCGTTTTCACGGCGCAACACAAATGGAAGCCCTCAATTCCCCCACCTGCTTTCACAGGCATCCCACAGGGATGAAAAAAATGCTGGCCGGATGAGGTTTGATC
>JAYPGD010000299.1:0-7315 GCA_038126655.1 Verrucomicrobiales bacterium | reverse complement strand
ATGCCGTTGAGACGGCTGATTTCCTTGTCCTTGTTGTCGCGCAGCGTGGGCCAGTCGAAACTGCGCTCGCCGACCGTCCAGCCGTAGGCGGCCGCGTCCTCGAAATCGTGGCTGTAATGAGAGGCGTAGACGAAGAGCTTTTTCGGGATACAGCCGACATTGACGCAGGTACCGCCCATGTAGCGGTCCTCGGCGGCGGCGACCTTGGCGCCGAAATTTGCGGAGAACCGGGCCGCCCGCACGCCCCCGGAGCCCGCACCAATAACAAAGAGATCGTAATCATATTCGGCCATAACGCGCCTCGCTCGAAAAATGTCCCTGACGCCGGGCACGCCGTTCTCTCCCGTCGGGCCCGGATCGGCTACCGCCGATTTCCCCCTATATAGCGATTACCTGCAAAATTGAAACTGCGGGCGTAATGCGGCGCACGCAATCGTGACCGCGCTTCGGCTCCCAAAGGAAGCCGCTCAGAGACCCCGTTTCAACTCGATCGGCTCACCGTGCGGCGTCGCCAGATATGCGCGCCGCCACTGGTCCCGGCGCCGGTTCATATCCGCCCGAGCGATCAAACCCTTTCCCGCGACCAGCGTTTCGAGGGCATTCAGCCAATGCTCGTAGTAGGTGTCTCCCAGGTCGCGGTCGCCCGCCGACTGGGCCCGCTTGATTTCGGCAGACAGCGCAGCCGCCCATTCCGGCCAGGTGAAAGCGCCCCTTTCGTGCAGGCGCACCGCCATGGCGAAGGCCTGTGCTTCCCAGGGTTCGCGAAAGACGGGCTCGTCGCCGTCGCGCGGCAAGCCCGCAAACAATTCCAGATCGGGACCTTCGGCAATCATTCGACAGGCTCCAGATGCGGCTCCCAAAGGTCGATGCGGACCGTATCGCGCCGGTTCGCGCCGTCGCCCCAAAGCGTGGCGGCCCCGAAGGCAACGCTATAGAGATGCTGGCCTTCCTTGAGTCCCTCCGCGCTTCTGTCCGCGAAGATATGGACACCGTGATCCAGCTCGACCGTTCCGATCTTGCCGCGCGCATACCGCGGCGCCCGGGTATGGCTCGTCGGATTGATGTTCACCACGCGAATCTTGTCGCCCACGGAGAACCGCGCCGCCATGGGTATATCCATCGTCGCCGGCCCGCCCTTGGCAAGCGCCCCCTCGACCTTGTCCGCAAGCAGGACCCGCAGGCCCTCGGCTTTGCCGGCGGGCAAGCCCGTCGCCAATTCCTCGGCGGTGACAAGACCAGATTCGACAAGCAAGGTCTCCAGACCGGCGAGCCAATTCTCGTAGTAGGAATTGCGGAGATAGTCGGCCGGATGCTGGCGTTCGCGGGCGTAGCGGCCTTGGTCGATGTTCCATTTGCCGAGAAACCCGGACGCCAGATTCAGCGCAAAGGCGCGGCGCTCCCATTCCGCGTGAAAGACGGGCTCTTCGGCCTCCGGTTCCGGATCGATGGGGCCGAGGCCGTGCATCCCGCCGAGATCGTGCCCGCCGTTCATCCGGCATCCGCCTCCGCCGGCGACTTCGCGGTCTCGACACCGATCATCGCATTCCGCGTGACCAGTGTCTCGAGCTGCTCGGCCGTCCAGCCTTCGGTGCCGTCGGGCCGTTGCGGGAGCACGAGATAGCGCATCTCGGCGGTCGAATCCCAGACTCGGACTTCTACCTCTTCCGGCAGTTCCGTGCCGAACTCACCCAGCACGCCGCGCGGGTCGGCAACGACGCGGGAGCGATAGGGCGCCGCCTTGTACCATACCGGCGGCAGGCCCAGGACGGGCCACGGATAACAGGAACACAGCGTGCAGACGACGACGTTGTGACACTCGGGGGTGTTCTCCACCACCTTCATGTGCTCGCCCTGGCGGCCGGTAAACCCAAGCGATGCAATCGCCTCGGTCGCGTCCTCCATCAGCCAGGCCTTATAGGCCGGGTCGCTCCAGGCCTTGGCCACGACCTTGGCTCCGTTGCGCGGCCCGACCTTATGCTCATAGGTGTCGATCAAGACGTCGAGCGCTGCCGGATCGACCAGCCCTTTCTCGACGAGCAGGGATTCCAGCGCCTTTACCCGCAGCTCCAACTCGCTCGGCGGATCGGTGTGATCGTGATCGTGCGAATGGCTCATGAGCGCGTTTGCCCCCTCTACCCCTAGAGTTCGTCCGAGCGCAGCACCATCATCTTCTCGATCTGCATCTCGTGCATCGTGAAGGGGATGCCGCCGACGCCGTGACCCGACTGACGGGCGCCGGCAAACGGCATCCAGTCGACGCGGAAGGCCGTGTGCTCGTTGACCATTACCGCTGTCGCGTCGATCCGGTTATAGACCCGCATCGCCGTGTCGATGTCTTTCGTCATGACCGCCGCCTGGAACGAGACCGGCAGGGAATTCGCCTGATCGATGGCGGCGTCGAGATCGTCGTACGCATAGACGCAGATCACCGGGCCGAAGATTTCCATGGTCGAGACATTGGCATCCGCCGGCGGATTCAACAGCACCGTGGGCTTGTAGCAGGTGTCCGAGAGCTTTTCCCCGCCGGTCAGGCACTTTGCGCCGCCGGCAACGGCGGCCTGCACCCATTCGTCGACGCGGTCGACCTCGCCGGTGCGGATCAAGGGCCCGACTTCCGTGTCTTTTGACGTCGGATCGCCGACCTTCATCTTCGCGCCGAGTTCCGCCAGTTTCGCCGCGGCTTTCTCCGCGATGGAAGAGTGGGCGAAAATGCGCTGCACCGACACGCATACCTGCCCGGCATGATAGAAACCGCCCTTGGCGAGCCGCGGCAAGGCATCGTCGAGATCCGCATCGGCCGCCAGGATGACCGGCGCGGCGCCGCCATGCTCGAGCGCGCAGCGCGTGCCCGGCGCGAGTTTGGAGCGCAGCATCCAGCCGACCCGGGCGGATCCGATAAAGCTGAAGAATGCGTTACGCGGGTCCGACACCAGAGCGGTCGCGACGTCGAGGTCCTGCGGAACGACGATCTGGCACCATTCCTTCGGCAAACCCGCTTCGTAGAGAATTTCCACGAAAGCGAAACACGACAACGGCGTGATATCCGCCGGCTTGACGATCACCGGGCAGCCGACCGCGACCGCCGGCGTCACCTGATGGACAATCAGATTGAACGGGTGATTGAAGGCGCTGACGGCCACCACGGGACCGATGGGCTCGAACTGGGTGAATGCCACCCGTCCGGTGGACGACGGGTTCAGGCTCATCGGGATGACCCGCCCGCCCTCGGAACGCAAGACTTCGACACAATTCTCGACACCGTCCGCGGCGCGGTCGATTTCGACCAGCGAGTCCAACAGCGGCTTACCGCCTTCGCGCGCCGCCTGAAGCGCCAGTTCCTCGCGCCGTTCCTTGATGATCTCCGCCGCGCGCCGCAGGATTTCGATCCGCCGGGGTTTCGGGAGCCAACCGTCGCGGTTCCGGTAAAGGGCATGCGCCGTCGCCAAAGCGTTTTCGACGTCTTGATGCGTCGCGTCGGGTACCGAGGAAATCGCCGATCCGTCGAAAGGGGCCGTTACGGGAATATCAGTCATTGGGAAAAACCATGTGAAGTTGAAATTTCGATCATTGCTTGCGGGACCATGCAGCCGTTGGCATATCCTCTGCTCTCAGGGTAGGAAGATATGAGCGTCTTGCCAAACGTTGAATGCCTGACGCAAAGATCCCGGCCCCGACTTGGAGTCTCGCGCGTGGAAATGACGGCCGACGATAAGCAAAAACCCTGGCTTCGGGCCTGCGTGAATTTTCGCGCCGGAAACCGCCTGCCGTCCTGCGGGGCGAAGGGCGCCAGGGAGATGGTGGCGGCCCTTACCGGCGGGCTCGATACACGCGGCATTCCATGGCGGGTGGAATCCGTGCACTGCATGGGGAAATGCCACCTGGGGCCGACGATGCGCGTCCTGCCGAACGGCCCGTACATCATGGGCGCGCAAGAGAGCGATGTGCCCGCCATCCTCGAACTGCTGGAATCCGGCCGCCTCGACGCCTTGGCCGAAGCCTTCCCATTGCCCACCGACGCCCCCGATGCCTGACGCGGCCGGGGCGTATCTCCTCGATACGTTCGACGGTGCTCCCATTACGGTGCGCCGCACCCGGCGCAAGAAATCCATCGCGATATCGATCCGCGACGGCAAGGTAAACGTCCTGGCGCCGCAGCGGGTGCCGGAAGGCGAGATCCGAGCCTTGATCGCGGCGAAGCAATCCTGGATCCGCGCGAAGCTGCAAAGGCAGGCGGCGCTGCCGCAGGTCGCCGCCAGAGAGTTCGTGGATGGCGAGCGGTTTCTGTTCCTGGGCGAGGCGTACCCCCTGCGGGTCCTGAACGGGCCCAAGGCGAATGCCGAATTGGAGCAAGGCACGTTCGTCATACACGCCCGCCGCGCCCAGACCCAGGAACGCCGGGCCCGCAGCATCCGGGCCGCCTTCCTGCGCTGGTACAAGGCGGAGGCGGCGGCGCTCTTCGCCGACCGGACCGACCATTTTGCCCGCTTGATGGGCGCCGCTCCCCGCCGGATTTCGTTCCGCGACTACAAGAGCATGTGGGGCAAATGCACCGGCGGCGGCGAGATCACCTATAACTGGAAACTCGTCATGGCGCCGCCCGGAATCGCGGACTATGTCGTCGTCCACGAGCTGGCGCATCTCCATCACCTCAATCACTCGAAGGATTTCTGGCGCTGCGTCGAGGCCGTCATACCGGATCACAAAGCACGGCGGAAGTGGTTGAAGGACTACGGACAGACGCTGGTCATCTGACCGTCAGCTCGGATAGTCCATCACCCGCTTTTGCGGATCGCCCCAGCCGCGATCCAGGGTCGTCATGCTTTCCAGATTGATGATCATCCTGGAAAACCGCCAGATATCGTCGTCGCAGCGCTTGAAGTCCCACTCGTAAAAGCCCCAGCCGTAGTACGACTCGCCCTTGAAGGATTGGACGACGAACCAATTGGCCCAGCCCGTCGCCGTGCGCTCGCCGGTGACGTCGATCTGTTCGTTCATGATAAAGCGGCGTGGCTTCTCGAAGGTCGCGATGTAGTTGGTGACGGAGCGAACGACCCGGTCGCGGCCCTCCTGCAGGCGCCCGGCGCCCCAGGGCAGCGATTGCGAGACCGCGTCCTCGGTAAAGATATCGACGATCTCCGCCCCGACATTCTCGTCGATCGCCCGCGCGTAGCGGGTGATCAGATGGCGGATATCCTCCTTCGCCTGGAGAATCCGGTGGGCGGCCTCCAGTTTCTCCAGTCGCGCTTCTAAGGTCATTTCCGTGATCTCCGTTGTCGCGGCCGCCGTCGACTTCGCCGCTTGGCAAATACCGGTTTATCCCAAAACAAATTTATTCTATGATAATTTGATGATAAACCAACACGGCAGCGTTCCCGACGTCGATGGCAGGGCCTTGGTGACGGATTCCGTCTCGCCCAAATCCTATGGCATCGCGGTCGCTCTTTCGATGATCTTCGGCATCATGGGCATCCATCACTTCTACATCGGCAACTGGCTGCACGGATTGGCGGATTTGGGGATGTTCATCGGCGGCATACTCTGCTTATCTAACGGTGATCCGGCCGTCCAATCGTTCGGCCTGATCCTCTTGCTGGCCGATGTCGGCCACACCGTCTACGTCACCTACCGTCTGTTTGTGGGGGAGTGCCGGGACGGGAATGGTCTGAGCATCGCCTATCCGGGACAATTCAAATAACGGCAAGGAGACTCAATATGACAGCGAACGAGGCGCATTCGGATGAAATGAGCGACAAGGGTTTCGTGCCGGCTCTCCTGCTTTGCTTTTTCCTCGGTGCATTCGGGCTTCACCGTTTCTACGTCGGTAAAATCGGCACCGGGATTTTAATGTTGATCACCCTCGGCGGGCTCGGCATCTGGACGATCGTCGATTTTGTAATGATCGCGATCGGAAAATTCACCGACAAGCTGGGCCGGCCGCTGCGCCGCTAGCCCACAGAGGCTGGTAGAGCAAAACCGAATCGGGTAAGTAGACTTCCTACGCAAACAGGGAGTTCAGACCATGGTCAAAGTTGGTGATCAGGCCCCTGCCTTCAGCATTCCGAATCAGGCGGGCGAAACCGTTTCGCTCTCCGACCATTCGGGAAAATACGTTCTGATTTGGTGGTATCCGAAAGCCGATACCCCCGGTTGAACGATCGAAGGCAACGGGTTCCGTGATAGAATCCAAGATTTCGAGAGCAAGAACGCGGTCATCCTGGGGTGCAGCGCAGACAGCCCCGCCGATAATCGCGCGTTTAAGGAAAAATTCGACTTCCCGTATGACCTTCTCAGCGATGCGGACATGTCGATGTCGAAAGCCTATGGCGCCGCCACGGAGGAATCGGCCAGACCGAGCCGCATTTCCGTCCTCGTCGGCCCGGACGGCAAAGTCGCCGCGGTTTATCCCAAGGTGACCCCGGCCGATCATCCGGACGAGGTCCTGGCGACGCTGAACAGCCTGTCTTAAGTCCCGGCT
The DNA here is from genome assembly GCA_038126655.1 of Verrucomicrobiales bacterium. Classification (GTDB taxonomy): domain Bacteria; phylum Verrucomicrobiota; class Verrucomicrobiia; order Limisphaerales; family JAYPEY01; genus JAYPEY01. Next base: position 840 of record JAYPGD010000299.1, on the reverse strand, counting down.
GTATTGAAGATGACGGTTGGAATGTGCCGGTGCCGCCCAGGCGGCCCGGTCATTCCCTACCCCCCCCAACAAATCTACTCCACGGTAACGAAGTAAATTTTACTGGATAATCGCACTTGTCCCCCGCGTCTTCACTGATTTTTTTAACAAATTGGTCCTGACCTTTTTGACCTTGCGTCCACCCTTCACGGTAGACCTCGCAGTCTTTCCCTTACCTGTGTCACGAACCAGTTTGTCACCAACGTATGGGAACGCAAACTTGATTTGAAGTTCATGGGTCTGGGTATCGACGGACGATACATCTATCTGATCGACCACTCCCTCGAGGAAACGTTTCTTCTCTTCCACTGAGAGAGATGGATCACGGAGGTCATCAATCCGTTTACCAAACTCCTTCAACCAATCTATCCAAACTCGGTTCTCGTTCTCTTGCTGCATCTGAGATGCCAGGGACTCTCTGTCTGTCTCGAGGTTAAGACGATGCTTCTCGAGGTTACGGATAACCTTCTCAATGTCCTGTTGATGGAGGTTTCCAATCAGACGTTCCGTATTCAGATTGACGATGGAGTCAGTGACCTTTGTGATCTCACTATCAATCCCATCTATCTTCCGTTGTAGTTTCTTGAGGTCAGATGTGGATTTCTGAACTGAACGGTTTCCAAGTGTCTCCTGTTTCACCTTCTCTTTGAAAAGATGCGACTTCGACAGAACGTCGATCACACTGTCCCAGACGACCTGATCGGTAACATCAATTCGAAGGTTCCGATTTGAACCACAGTTAATGAACCGATCCGTTCCCTTGGTTTTGAACTTTCCAACCTTCTGAAGACACTCATAGTA
>JAYPGD010000298.1:0-7318 GCA_038126655.1 Verrucomicrobiales bacterium | reverse complement strand
GGTGCGCTCGAAACACTTCAGCAGGTCGTCGATTTTCTCTGCCAGGCCGGCGACAGTGGAGCGCCGAGCATTGCTCGGCAGGAGTCCCCCGCGAACTCAACGCTTTCCCCGGAGAAGGTCTCCCAAGCCCTGCTCTCCGTCGTCGCGGAAAAGACCGGCTACCCCGTCGAGATGCTCGGCTTGGAAATGGGCATGGACACCGATCTCGGCATCGACTCCATCAAGCGCGTCGAAATCATGTCCGCGCTGCAGACAGCGCTGCCCGAGGCCCCCGAAGTGAAGCCCAACGATCTGGGCGCGCTTCAGACACTCCAGGAAGTCGTGAATTTCCTTTGCGGCGCGGCGGCGGGCTCCGCAGAAACAACCGCTCCCGTTTCGGCGCAAACCGTCAAGCCCGAGACTGAATCCGCATCTTCGGTCGCCAACCAACGCCTGGATCGCCAGGTGTTGGCCCCGGTCGAGTTGAACGGCCACCACAAGCAGGAAGCCGTTTCCCTGAAAACCGGTGCCACAATCTGGATCGCAGACGACGGCTCCGATCTCGCCAAGGAACTGGAGAAGAAACTCAAGCGCGCCAAGTTCACGCCAAGGCGTGAAACGGTCGAAGCCCTGCTCGCCAAGGACGCGCCGAAATCGCTGGACGCCCTGATCATCGTCGGGCCCGAGAACGACACCAGCGGCGGTTTCCTCAGCGCCGCCTTCCGATTGATCCAGTTTGCCGGCCCCGCGCTTCGCAAGTCCGGAGCCAATGGCGGCTCCGCCCTGGTCACGGTTTCCCGCCTCGACGGAGCCTTCGGCCTCGCCGAATTGAACGGCAACGGCAATCCCGTCACCGGCGGCCTCGCCGGCCTCACCAAGACCGCCCGCCACGAATGGTCCGAGGTGCATTGCAAGGCGCTCGACATCGACGCCGAATCCGGCGACTCCAAGATTGCCGCCAAGGCGATCGTCGACGAGATGTTCCGCGAAGGACCGGTCGAGGTCGGGCTCGCCGGCAAGACCCGCAATGCCATCGAATTGCAGTCCACTTCGATCGATTCGCTGGGCGGAGGCATGCCGTTGCAGTCCGGCGACGTGGTCCTCGTTTCCGGCGGCAGCCGCGGCGTGACCGCCTCCACCGCCATCGCCCTTGCCGAAGAATTTCACCCGACCCTCGTCCTGCTTGGACGCAGCTCCGCGCCGCAGGCCGAGCCCGATTGGCTGGCCGGCATTGAGAAGGAATCCGAGATCAAGAAGGCCATCCATGGCCGCCTGAACGGCTCCAGCGGTTTGAAGGAAGTCGAACGCGAATATCGCCGCTGGATGTCCAACCGCGAGATGAACGCCAACATCGCGAAGATGGAGGAGGCCGGCGCAAAGGTGGTCTACCGCTCGGTCGATGTGCGCGATGGCGACGCTGTCCGAAGCGTCGTCGAAAAGGCGCGCAAGGAACTCGGCCCCATCCGCGGCGTGGTTCACGGCGCCGGCGTGTTGGCCGACCGTCGCATTGAGGACAAGACCGCGGAGCAATTCGAACTTGTTTACTCCACCAAGGTCAACGGCCTGCAGGCCATGCTCGAGGCCACGAAGCAGGACGACCTGAAGGTGGTCGCCCTGTTCTCCTCCTTTACCGGCCGCTACGGTCGCGTCGGCCAGATCGACTACGCCGTCGCGAATGAGGTCCTGAACAAGCTCGCCCAGTCCGAGGCGCGACGCCGTCCCGACTGCCGCGTCGTCTCCGTCAACTGGGGACCTTGGAACGGCGGCATGGTCGACGCCTCCCTTCGCCGCGTGTTTGAGGCCGAAGGCGTTGGGCTCATCGAACCTCGCGCCGGAGCCGACTACCTGGTCAAGGAACTCTCCACCCCGGCCGGCGAACAACAACCCGTCGAGGTCGTCGTGCTCGCCCCGTTCGGAGAAGGCGCAACAAAGGACAAGGTCAAAGCCTCGGCCAAGCCTGAAGAACCCGCCAAGTCCGCGGAAGCCAAGTCGGTCGCAGCCGACGAATCCGTCGCCTTCGAACGCAGCGTCAGCGTCGCCAACACGCCCTGCCTCACGTCGCACGTGATCGGCGGCAAGGCAGTCCTACCGCTTGCCCTTTCCACCGAATTGCTCGCCCACGGAGCCCTGCACGGTCACCCTGGCATGGCTTTCGTCGGCATCGACAACCTCAAGGTCTTCAAAGGCGTCATGCTCGACGCCGACGAGGCGCAGCCCCTGCAGGTCGTCACCAAAGAAGCGCGCCAGGAGGACGGGCAGACCATCGTCCCCGCGCAGTTGATCAGCCACCGCGACGGCAAACGCGTCGCCCACGCCGGCGGCGACATCATCCTCGCCGCCAAACTGCCGAAGGCCGAAAAGCCCGCCGCCGCGCCCGACCTCGCCGCCGACTCCCGCGAACGCGACGAGATCTACGCCGGCCACCTCCTCTTCCACGGACCCGATTTCCAAGGCATCCAACGCCTCGAAGGCTGCGACGAAAAGGGCATCGCCGCGCAGGTCGACTGCGCGCCCTCGCCGAAGAACTGGATCACCGATCCCCTGCGCGGGACCTGGATCACCGATCCCCTCGCGCTCGACTGCGCCTACCAGATGCTCATCCTCTGGAGTTGGCAACAGAACGACAAACCGTCCCTCCCCACCGCCGCCGCGAGCTACCGCCAATTCAAGCGCAGGTTCCCCAAGGACGGCGTCCGCATCGTGGCCAAGGTCACCGACGCCAAACGCCGCCAGGCCAAGGCCGACATCGAATTCATCGATTCCAAAGGCGCCCTCGTCGCGCGCATGCAAGCCTACCGCTGCGTCATCGATGATTCGCTGAAGGAGGCCTTTGGCGGGAATAAGCTGGGGTGAATTTTCTGAGTCCCGCTCAGGGAGGACGTATTGTATCCCGCTCCGGCTTGTCGTTTCATAGTCCACAGATCCCGCGTGAGCATCTCGGACCGCGAAGCGGTCGAGGAAGGAAGCCGCCGGTTTCAACCGGTGGTTTTCTTGGCAATAGGTCATGCGTCCCGAATGGGCCGCGGCAACGATCCTCCGCGACAATCGGGGGCCCATCTGACGGGTTGCGCCTCAATGGTTGAATCTCTGCACGCCGAGCAACCCGCCGCATCCGGAAAACCCGCTTGTCGGGGCCGGTTTGATTTGCTTGGATGCCGCCGCCTCATGACGAAACGGTTTCTCATCATTCTGACGACCGGCCTGTTGTTTAACGCCGGCGTCTTCGCCGCGGAGAACGAGTCCGGCGCGACCGCGAAGGAAGCCCCGAAAGCGGCGGCGGCCGAAGAGGACGCCAAACTGGTGATTGAGGCCGCTTCCGGCGCGGAGGCGAACTTCACCTCGCTGGAGGACACCGTCATCGCGGCCACGCACCCCTCCGGCGTCCGCGCGACCTACAAGGACGTCACCCTTTCAGCGGACCGGCTTTCGGTGAATCGCGACACGACCATGACGGCGGCGGAGGGCAATGTCCGCCTGCAGCGGGGCTCGACGCTCTGGGTCGGCGAACGCCTCAGCTACAACTTCGCAACCGGAGAGATGGGAGGCGATCGGTTCAAGGTCGGCGACACCCCCTTCTTCGCATCCGGACGGAACCTCACCGGCTCCAAGCTGGAGGACGCGCCGGGCCAGGCGGCAAAGGAAAACGACGGCGCCGCGGACGAATTGCTCAATCGCGTCTACACCGCCAGCGACGGCATGCTCACCACCGACGACGTGGAGAATCCTGTCTACCGCGTCAAGGCGAAGACCCTGATCGTTTTTCCCGGCAAACGCATCGCGGCCTATGGAGCCACGGTCTACGTCGGCAAGGTCCCGATCTTCTACTGGCCCTACTACCGCCGGGACTACGCCGAGCGGCATCCGAACAACATCGAACTGACCCCGGGCTTCCGCAGCCTCTACGGCCCCTACATCCTCGGCGCCTACAACTGGCAGGCCAATACCAACCTCAGCGGCTCGATCAATCTCGACTACCGGCAGAAGCGCGGCTTCGGCGGCGGCCCAGACCTGAACTACAACCTCGGCCGGTTCGGATCGGGCATGGCGAAGTTCTACATGGCCCGGGACGACGCGGCGGCGACCAATTCGCTCGCGCTGCCGATCGACAGCCAACGGCATCGCCTGCAATTCACCCACCGGGTAAAACTCCGGGACTCCACGACCGCGCGCGCCGTGGTGAACTGGCAGTCCGACGAGTTCTTCATCCGGGATTTCTTTGAGAGCCAGTACCGGCGGGACCCGCAGCCCAAGACCTTCTTCGAGCTGAGCCAATTCTGGCGCAACTTCAGCCTCAACGCGCTGGCCCAACCGCAGGTCAACGACTTCTTCGACACCGTGGAGCGACTGCCTGATGTCCGGCTGTCCGGACTGCCGCAGCAGGTCGGCGCGACGCCCCTCTACTACGAGAGCGAGAGTTCGCTCGGCTACTTCCGGCATCAGTTTGCCAACAACGCCTTCCCCGAATTCGCCGCCTGGCGCGGCGACAGTTTTCATCAGGTCGCGCTGCCCAGGACCTTCTTTGGCTGGCTCAACGTCAAGCCGCGCATCGGCGGGCGCTACACCCATTACGGCGAGTCCGAGGGCCCCGGAATTCCATTCACGGAGGAGGACCGCTTCGTCTTCAACACGGGCGCCGAACTTTCCCTCAAGGCGTCCCGCGTCTTCCCAAAGGTCGAAAGCCGGTTGCTCGACATCCACGAACTGCGGCACATTCTCGAGCCTTCGGTCAACTACGTCTACGTCCCTTCGCCCAGCGAGATCCCGCCGAATCTGCCGCAGTTCGACACGCGCTTCCCCACCTTCCGCTTGCTGCCGCTCGAATATCCCCAGTTCAACTCGATCGACGCCGTGGACAGTGAGAACACCATCCGCTTCGGCCTGCGCAACACCTTCCAGACCAAGCGCAACGACCGGGTGGAGGATGTCCTGACATCGTCAATCCTGCTGGACTGGCACGCGCGCCGCCGCCCCGACCAGCAGACCTTCTCCGACGCGTTCACTACCATCGATTTCCAGCCCCGCAACTGGCTCAGCATGACCTCGTTGACCCGCTACGACATCGACAACGGCGTGTTCCAGCAGTCGGACAACTACATGACCTTCGAACCGGGCAACATCTGGAGCTTCTCGGTCGGACACCGCTACATCCGCGACATCCCGGCGCTGGGAGCCGATTCCGGCGCCAACGCCATCTACGGGACGTTCTACCTGCGTTTCAACGAGGACTGGGGACTGCGCACCCAGCACCTGTTCGAGGCGCGCGAAGGACGGCTTCAGGAACAGTACTACACCCTCTATCGCGACCTGAGAAGCTGGACCACGGCGCTCACCTTCCGCGTCCGCGATTCCAGCTCCGGCCGCGAGGACTACACCATCGCCGCCACCTTCTCCCTGAAAGCGTTCCCCCGATTCGGCGTCGGCGACGACAAGGTCTCACCGTCGTTGCTTGTCGGCGAATGAGCGACCCGCCTTCAGCCGTCATCCTGCTCGCGACCCGCAACGGCGAACGCTTCCTCCCCGCCCAACTCGAATCCATTCTCGCCCAGTCGCACGAAAACTGGAGACTCCTGGCGCGCGACGACGATTCCTCCGACCGCACGCCGCAGGTCCTGAAGGAATTCGCGGCCCGGGATCGACGGATCGAGATCCTCCCCGGCGGGCAACGACAGGGCTCCACCGGAAACTTCAGCCAACTCCTGTCCGCTGCCCCCGAGACAGGCCTCTGCTTCTTCTGCGACCAGGATGACCTCTGGCCGAACGACCGCCTCGAACGCATGTTGGCGGCGTTCAAATCCCAGATCAGGAAGACCGCGCCCGCAGCCCCCGCCCTGCTCCACACCGACCTGCGTCTGATCGATTCCACCGGAGCGGAGATCGCGCCCTCCATGCGCCCCAGGGTTGCCGCGAGTCACACGGACGACGATCCCCTGGGCTTCCTGCTCGCGCAGAATTTTGTCACGGGCTGCTCGGCCATGCTCAACGAACCGCTGCGCCGTCTGGCCTCGCCGATCCCGACGGAAGCGATCAACCACGACTGGTGGCTGGCCCTGATCGCGGCGGCAACCGGACACATCCATTACCTCGCCGACGCCCTGACCGATCACCGGCGTCACGACGCGAACTCCAATCCCATCTCCCGCTCCCCCCGCTGGCGCGACCGGCTCCCTTCCAAGGCTTCCGACAACCCCGCTCGGCGCCGTCTGCTCCGCCGACTGAAGCAAAGCGACGCCTTGGAACTCCGACTCGCCGAACGGGCTCCGGAATGTCCGGCCCTGCCCCGGCTGCGGGCATGGAACCGAGCCTAGAAGGAAGGCGGCCTCGCCGCCGTGCGCGCCTCCATGCGGCACGGCATCCGGCTCCAGGATCCGGCCAGGACCCCGCTCTTCCGATGGGGCCTGCTGGCGTGCCTGCCGCTGACCGACGCAGACTGAATCCGCGCTTGGTTTCCGTTTGCGTAACGCGCCGGCGGAGACTAGTTTCCCCGCAAGTCACAACGAACAACCAGAGGGAATATGACAAGCGCTCAGGGAGGCCGGCGACATTCCATCCAGTCTGATTCACCCCCGAAGACCCTTTTCTTCGTGGGAATTTTGGCGTCCATTCTCCTGTCTCCCCTGAACGTCAGCGCGCTGCAGTTCGACGTCTTTCTCGGCTATGGAAACGACGGCGTCGTCCGCGAGGCGAACTGGTGTCCCGTCACCTGCGAGATCAACAATGACGGCCCCTCCTTCACCGGCGTCGTCGAACTGGGCGCCGCCAATACCGGCAGCGACAACGTCCGCCGGTTCGTGGTCGAACTGCCCACGGACACCCGTAAGCGCATCGTGATCCCGGTCTTCGCCGCAGGCGGACGCTTTCAGACTTGGAACGCGCGGCTTCTCGACGAGCGCGGCAAGACCGTCGCCGAGCAGGAGGACATCCGCGCCGGCATCGGCATGGCCTGGGACGCGCCGCTCATGGGCGCCCTCTCGCGCACCTTTCCCGGGTCTCCGCGCCTTCCGGAGATCGCCGGAAGAGACAACGCCAACCGTCCCCGCGCCGCGCGCTTCCGCGTGCCGATCGTGCCTGACAACCCGATCGCGCTCGAGGGCATGAACGCATTCTACCTCAATTCCGAGTCCGCGCTGGACCTGAGCGCGCCCCAGGCCATGGCGTTGCAGGCCTGGCTTCACACGGGCGGCAATCTGATCGTCGCGATAGAAAGCCCGGGCGACATCAACGGAGCCCCCTGGCTCAACGCCCTCATGCCCTGCGACGTCAACGGCGGAGGCTCCCTGACCACCTCCGGCGTCATCCAGCAATGGCTGCGGAACGGCGCCACGGATGCCGGCTCCAAACC
>JAYPGD010000297.1:6197-7329 GCA_038126655.1 Verrucomicrobiales bacterium | reverse complement strand
ATTGACGCCTTTCTCGCGGACTCGGCGACCGACCGCCGGGCGAAGGCCATTGACCGGTTGCTCGCCGACGATCGCTGGGCGGACCATTGGACGGCCTATTGGCAGGACGTGCTGGCGGAGAATCCGAACATCCTCAAGCCGAGCCTGAACAACTCCGGGCCGTTCCGCTTCTGGATTCACGAGGCGCTGCAGGACAATCTGCCGATGGATCGCTTCGTCACCGAACTCGTCATGATGCGGGGCAATGCCAAGGCCGGCGGGCCGGCGGGTTTTGGCTTGGCGGCGCAGAACGATGTGCCCATGGCGGCCAAGGCGCACATTCTCGGGACGGCCTTCCTGGGCGTGGAAATGAAGTGCGCCCGTTGTCACGACGCGCCCTATCACGATTCGAAGCAGGAGGATCTCTTCCAATTGGCGGCGATGTTGAAGCGCGATCCGATCAAGCTGCCCGCCAGTTCCTCCGTGCCGGCGACGACCTTCGAGGGGCGCAAGCCGCTGATCGAAATCACCTTGAAACCGGGATCGACCGTGAAGCCCGACTGGCCGACTCCGTTCGCCGAGAACTTCCTGGCGGATCTGGATGACTCGCTGATCCGGACCAAGGGCGACACCCGCGAGGGGCTGGCCGCCATGATCACCTCGCCGCGCAACGAGCGTTTTCCCAAGGTGGTGGTGAACCGGTTGTGGAAGCAGTTCATGGGGGCTGGATTCGTGGATCCGGTGGACGATTGGGAGGCGTCGAAGCCCTCGCATCCCGAACTGTTGGAATGGCTTGCGCGGGAGTTTGTCGCCCACGGCTACGACCAGAAGCACATTGCCCGCCTGATCCTCAATTCCCGCGCCTACCAGCGCAGTTCCCGTCAGCGCGATTCCGGAGTGAAGCCTGATTTCTCCGCGCCCGATCAAAGGCGCATGACCGCGGAACAGGTCGTGGATTCCCTGTTCTTCGTCGCCGGGAAGCCGCTGAAATCAGAAGAATTGACGATGGACAACGACGGCACGCAGAGCGCCAGCGCGATGATCAGTCTCGGCCATCCGCGCCGGGCCTGGCTCTTAAACACATATCCGAGCCCACGAGAACTACCCAGTCAGCTCGTTTGCCCGGGGCTGGCGGTTGTGGGTTGGGGGGTGG
>JAYPGD010000297.1:380-6187 GCA_038126655.1 Verrucomicrobiales bacterium | reverse complement strand
CTCGGCCATCCGCGCCGGGCCTGGGAATTCACCTCGCTGTCCAACGAGCGCGATCGCCCCAGTCTCGCGATTCCGCAGGCGCAGGCGATTGTGGATGTGCTGGAGAACTTTGGTTGGCGGCCGTCGCGGCAGGAGCCGAAGAGCCTTCGCGAAACCGACCCCACCATGCGTCAGCCGGCCATCGTGGGGAACGGTTCGTTGGGCGTCTGGGTGACCACCTTGAGCGAGGATCATGCCCTGACCGCCCTGGCCCTGCAGCCGGACTTGTCGCTGGATGAGTTGATCGACGGCGTGTTCCTCCGGGTCCTGACGCGTCGTCCAAATGCCGAAGAGCGGGGGATTTACACAGAGTTGCTGAAGGAAGGGTTTGCCGGACGGATCGTGCCGGAGGACAAGCGGCCGCCCCGCATCCGGCGCGGGCCGCTCAAGCACGTGTCCTGGTCGAACCACCTTTCCGAGGAGGCGAACCGGATCAAGATTGAATTGGAGAAGCGGGCCCGCGAAGGCGACCCGCCCACGGTCGCCCTGCGCGCCGGATGGCGCGAACGGCTGGAGGACATGCTCTGGTCGCTGATGAACTCCCCCGAATTTGTCCATCTTCCCTGAACGATATCATGAAGCCCTCAGCCGATCTGCATACCATGAACCGACGTCATTTTCTTCAATCCGCGGGCGGACTGGCCCTGGCCGGGGCATCCGGTGTCGCCTTTGGCAAGGAGCCCGCCGCGCAGGCGATCCGCTTTCCCAAGGGCAAGGCCGAACATTGCGTTCACATCTGGCTTGGCGGCGGCGCCGCCCAGGTGGACACCTGGGACCCGAAGCGACTCGGCGACGCCAAGGCCAAGAAGTCCGGCAGTTACTACCCGGCGATCGAGACCGCGGTTCCCGGCGTGAAGGTGTGCGAACATCTGAAGCAATGCGCCAAGTCCATGGAATACATCACCGCCGTGCGCACGGTGAATCATGACGTGATCGATGAGCATGCCGCCGCATCGAACCGGATGCACACGGGCCGCAACGTCAGCGGCACGACGGTGTATCCTTCGTTGGGTTCGATCGTGGCCGCCGAGCGGGGCGCGGTTGCCGAAGGCGTGCCGGCCTATGTCGTCATCGGTTATCCGAACTTTTCGCGCGGCCCGGGTTTCGTGGGCTCCAAGGCGGGCTTTCTCTACCTGCTCGACACCGAGGCCGGGCCGGCCGGACTGAAGCGTCCCGACAGCATTGGAGGTTCCCGTCAGTCCCGGCGCGAGGCCTTGCTCGCGCGGATGCGCGACAGCGCGCGCAACGTCCGGGGCGAGGCCGCGATCGCGGGTTATGACGACGCGCTGGAGGAAAGCCTCCGGTTGTCCGGACCCAAGTTCATGGAGGTCTTCGACCTCAAGTCGGAAAAGGGCGACCTTCGAAACTCCTATGGCGGGGAATTCGGTCAGCGCTGCCTCCTGGCGAGGCGGCTCATTCAGCGCGGCGTCCGATTCATCGAGGTCTCACACAACATGAACTTCGTGAACGGCACGGGTTGGGATACGCACAATGCCGGGCAGTTGAAGCAGCACCTGCTGATCCAGGAACTCGACAAGGCCATGGCCACGATGATCGCAGATCTCAAGGCGCACGGTCTGCTCGACAAGACGCTGATCGTCGTGAACACGGAGTTTGGGCGCCCCTCGGCTTTCGATGGCGGCGGCGGACGCGGGCACCAGGGATCGGCCTTTTCCGTCGTGTTGGCCGGCGGCGGTCTCAAGCATCGCGGCGCGTGGGGCGTGACGGATGATGAATGCAAGAAGGCGGTCGAAGACCCCTGCGGCGTGCCGGATCTCTTTGCCACTGTCCTCGCCGATCTGGGAATTGACCCGCGCAAGGAACTCTTCGATGGCGACCGACCGGTCCCGATCACCGATCAAGGAACGCCGCTGGTCAAGCTGCTGGGTTGAAGGCGCGGGGAGGGAAGGCGAACGTTCAGCGTCGCTTGATGCGTCAGCTCCGGAGGAGCGAACAGAAGGTAGCCGGTCGGTGAAAGGCGCGAAGCGTCTGGAACCACCGGTCAGTTCGTCCACAGTTTGCCGCGCCCCGGCAGGGGCGTTCCGAAACGCGCGATGCGTCGGTGGTTCGCATCGCCCCTGCCGGGGCTTTGACTTGTTATCGTTGCGCAGTTCCGGTGGTTTCGGTCGTTCCTCCCTTCACACACCGGCTACCTTCTTTTGTCCGTCCGGGACAGTCGAATGCGGAATACGGAATGCGGAATTCGGAACAACATTGAAACCGCATTCATTTGTTCCTCCGGGACCTCGAGGCGACGGGCGTCAATCAAGGAATGTCGCCCCTCCTTGGTTGGGCCTGCGACGCTATTTCAAACCCCGCAAGTAAGCGATCAGGTCGGAGAGTTCCTGATTGGTCAGGGCTTGGTCCAGGCCAGCGGGCATGAGGGAGATGGCGGAGGTCTCGATGGCTTGGATCTTGTCGCGCTCGATTTGTGAGATCTCCCCGGCGACGTTCATGAGGTCGATCGAGGTCTCGTCCTCGTGGGTGATGCGGCCGGGGAGGGCCTCGCCGTCCTTGAGGTTGACGGTCATGGGTTCGTATTCGCGGGCGAAACTGGCGTTGGGGTAGACGATGGCTTCGAGGAGGTCTCGGGTGGTGCGGATGCCGCCGATCTGGCTGAGGTCGGGACCAACCTTGCCGCCGGTTCCCTTGACCCTGTGGCAGACGATGCAGGCGGCCTTCTTGAAGGCCTCGACGCCCCGGTCGGGATTGCCCGGGAGGAGGCCGGCTTCCAGTTCAGCGAGGCGTTGGTTGCGTTGGGCTTCGCCGGCCTGGAGTTCGTTGATGAGCGGCTGGACGAGCGTTGCAACCCGCGGGTTGTCGTAACGGGCGGCGATGGCCTGGAGTTGTTCGAGCGTCAGGGCGGATCGTGCGGCGCATTCGCCGAGCGCGGTCAGCAGCGCGGTTCCGGAGTCGGGGTTCCTGTCGGAGACGAAGGCATCGAGCAGGGACGCCAGTTCGAGCGGACCGCAGGCGCGGATGATGGGCAGGAGTTGCGCGCGTTGGGAATCGGCAAGCCGGCTCCCGCTGAGAATCCGTGCGGCCCGGGCGCGGCGGGCGGGGGAGCTTGTCGCTTCAAATTCGCCAAGCAGGGTCGCGAAGAGATCGGCGGGCAGGGGATTCGCGCGGGGCGCCACCGCGGCGATGGCGGCAATCCGGGTTTCGCGGGGCAGGGAGCCCTTTCGGGCGATTGTTCCGAACTTGGGATCCGCGGCGCCGCCGCTCCGTTTGACCGCGGCTTCGATGGCGACGTCCAAGGTGGCGGGGTCGTGGGAATCCAGGAAGGCGACGGAGGCCTGTATCCAGGGAGCGGGAGCTTTCTTGAGGTTGGCCAGGGCGACGGTCCGGAGCAGCGCGCGGTGGGCGGCGGGAGGAAGGTCCCCGGAGACGAGACCGGCGCTGATGAGATCCTGAATTTCCTTCACGTCGGCGAAGGCGAGCAGCGTGTCAGTGAGCGCGGGAGCCGTGGCGTCGGTGGCCGCGGTCAAGCCGGCCTGCAAGCGGTCCTTGATGGGGGCGGCCCATTTGCGCGCCGTGGCGATGCGGATCGCGTGGCTGCGGAGGGTTTCGTCGCCGGACTTCAGGGCGCCGCTCAGGTCGTCGGGTGTGAGGCCGCCTTCCTTCATCTGATCGAGCGCAATGAGGGAGCCCTGTTGAACCAGCGGATGGCGAGAGCGGAGGCCGGAGCGGACGGCCGGGGCGTCGTCGAGTTCAATGAGCGCGTAGATGAGCGAATGCTGAAGGAAGCGGTCGCCGGCGGCGGTTTCCAGGGACTTGAGCAGGGCAGGGACGGCGGTCTTGTCGCCGATGCGGCCCAGGGCGGTCGCGCATTCGCGGCGGATGGCGGGCTCGTCCGAGACGACCTGCTTGAGCAGGGACGGGAGCGCGTCCTTGTCGCGTCGCGTGGAGGCGCTTCGCGCCGCGGTGAGACGAACCGAAACGGATTCGTCATTCAGCGCCGCGCGGGCGGCTTCGCGCGCCGTGGGCGAAGGAATCCGGGTCAAAGCCCAGACGGCATTGCGGCGGGCTTGCGCGCTTTTTGATCCGGCGAGGCTTTTCCGCAGCGCAGGGATGGCGGAGTCGCCGCGGCGGGCAAGTTGTTGAATCGCCAGCTCGCGGACGACGAACCGGGGATCGTCGAGCAGCGTTGTCAGCTTTTCGGGGGGCGTCTTCGCCCAGTCGATCTTCCGGCCGCGCGGATCGGGCGGCGCGGTTTGGCCCTTCTTGCGGATGCGATAGATCGCGCCGCGGACCTCGGGCTTTTCGATGGAGGAGGTGGGGCAGCCGTAGAGGAACCAGCCTCCGGTATCGACCACGAGCAGGCTGCCGTCGGCGTCCTCGAAGACATCGGTGAAGTGGGAGTAGGGGCTGCTGGATTCGAGGAAGACCTGGTCCGTGGAGGTGAAGCTGGCGCCGTTGCGTTCGAGTTGGAGGCGATAGACGCGGTGGGTGTTGAACTCGCAGAGAAAGATGTCGTCTTTATACGCTTCGCCGAAGGCGCCGCTGCGGTAGCGGGTGAGTCCGGGAGGCGCGACCCAGCCGCGACGGCTTGTCGGGGGAAGAATCGGATAGCTGGTTTGCGGCAGGTCTGTTCCGCGGCTGCGGTTGAGGTTGTATTTCGCGCCGTGCATCCAGTGAAGCACGGCGTCGTGGCGGCCGTTCACGCCGTCGTAGACCGCAACCGTGCCGAAGACTTCGCCTTCAGCGGAGAAGGTGACCTCCACTGGATTGGCGAGTCCGCCGTGGGCGCGGTCCTCGGTGTCGGAGCCGTCCGGCCAGGAGGAAAAGACACCGGGCGTGCGGCTCGTCCAGGGACCTTTCAGATCAAATCCGGGCGAGGGATCGCCGAGCGTCCAGCCGTGTTGGCCGCCGCACCAATAGAGGCGGCCATCGGGGCCGAGGACGGGGCCGTGGAAGGCGGAGGACATGCCGTTGAAGCCGAACTTGCCGTTGATGGGCGTCTGTTCGTCGGCTTTGCCGTCGCCGTTGGTTTCGGTGAACTTCCAGACATATGGCGGGGAGCAGACATAGAGCGAGCCGTCGAGCCATTGCGCGCCGTTGGGGAGGACGAGGTTCTCGGCGAAAACGCTGGACTTGTCGTAGACGCCGTCGTTGTCCGTGTCCTCCAGCATGAGGATCTTGTGGGGGCGTTTCTGAAGCAGTTCGGGAGCCTTGGCGTTGATGCCGGCTGATTCGGAAATGAACATGCGGCCGCGGTCGTCGAGGCAGGCCATCATGGGGTGCTTGACCAGGGGCGGAATGGCCGCGGCGCTGATCTCGAAACCTTCGGGGACGGTGAGCGGCGGAATCTTGAATTCGCCGCTGTCGGCGGGGACCAGGCGCACCGATCGCAGCCGCACCCAGGTTGAACGAACGTTTCCATTCGGCGCGAAACCGAAATCGTGATCGCCTTCGGGTAACTCGATTGTCCCGATGATGAAGCGGGCGTAACGATCGGCGCCGCCGGTCGTGCGGATCGGGGCGACTCGCACGACGCTTCCGTCAATGGAAAGGCGCGCGGATTGCAGGTTGCCGCGCGAGGCGTCCGGCATGGCCCAGTCCACATGGACGTCGTATTTGCCGGGCTTGACGCCCTTCAATTTCCAGACGGCTGCGTGGGACGGGCTGGTCCAACCGGCGATGGCCTTTTGCGGTTGGAGGATTTCGGCATCGGGTCCGTGAATGGACGCCGTGTCCGCGGTGAGCGTGTAGACGCCATTCTGCGCGGGCGCGACCTCGGCGGGCGCATTGTCGGGCAATTCCTTGCG
>JAYPGD010000297.1:0-370 GCA_038126655.1 Verrucomicrobiales bacterium | reverse complement strand
TTGAGTCGCGGCGGAGGCCGGGCGCGCCTGCTTGTATTTCTTGATTTGCGCTGAGCCTTCGGGAAGCAGGACGATCCGGAGCAGGTCGAAGAGGTCCTCGGCCTTGATGTTCGAGGTCGGATTCAAAGACAGGTTGACCGACGTGTGTGGGAGTTCGATCTCGCCGATCGACTGGGCGAGGAACTTTCCCCAGCCGCCGCTCGAAGCGACCTTGGAACGGAACTGGATCGAGCCGGATTGATTGGCGATGAGGAACTCCTGCCCGGCGCAGGAGTCAGGCGCGGCCCATTCGAGCACGACGGAGTATTTGCCGGGCTGGACGTTGCGGAGTTTCCACAGCGCGGTGTCCTGGGCGGTCTTCCACCAGGCG
>JAYPGD010000296.1:0-7334 GCA_038126655.1 Verrucomicrobiales bacterium | reverse complement strand
AATCGCTCATCAGCGAATCGCGGGAGCGGGCCTTGCCGCCGGGGCCGAGGTCGTGGTTGCCGGGCACGAGCGCGCAGGGCACGACATCCGCCATCTTCCGGTGGGCGGACACAGCGGCCTCCCATTCCACCTTCACGTTGTTCTGGGTGACGTCGCCGACATGGATCACGTAGGCGATGTTGTAGCGCTTCGCGTTCTCGGCGATCCATTCGGTCTGCGCCTCGTAGACATGGGGATGCTTCCAGGAATACATCTGCGTGTCCGGCAGCACGACGATGCCGTAGCCGCCCCTGACCGGCTTCGGCGCGGCGGCCTGCAGGCCGGGAATGGCAAGAACGAACAGGAGCGAAAGAAGCGACAGCGCGAAACGACGGGCGGGATGTTGGTTCATGGCGCACAGCATGCCGTTTCCGCGTGAGCGCGAAAGGGCAAAATGTCCCGGGCTCGCGGATTGGTTGCGATCAGCGCTCACTCCGTCCCGGTCCGGGCCCCCGATTTTTTCTCAAGTCCGTTCCGTGCGGTCCGATAGATAAGCAGGGCCAAAGACGGCCTCGGATACTCAGACGGAACGGATCATGAAAACGCTACAAGGAAGTAGATCAGCAACTCTCGGAGGCGCAGTGAGCGTCGCGCTCAGCGCATTTGTCGTCTTTTCGGCGGCTTCAACCTCCGCCGACCCTTCAACCCGACCCGGAGAAATCGACGAATCCGGCCGGCATACCGCCTTTTCGGAGCCGAGCGCCCGGAGCGTCCAGTCCGGTCATTCCCGCCGCTTGCGCGTGAAATGGACGCCGAATCCGCCGTCCCGCAGCGTCAAGGCGGCCGTTGAAACGGAAGGGACCGGCCCCCTCGACCTGAGCCGCGTGGTCGTGACTACGGATTCTCCGTCCATGCGGGCCTACGTGGACCGTCATCTCGCTTCGGCGAAGGAGGGTTCCGTGGAATCCCAGATCCTCCTGGGCGATTTTCATCTCAACGGGCAGCTGGTGAAGCGCGACCACCGCAAGTCGCTGGCCTGGTATCGCCGCGCGGCGGAAAGTCGTTCAGTCGCGGCCATGGCCAAGCTGGGCGCCGCCCATGAATACACCTTCGGAGCGCCGTCGGATCCGGTCCAGGCCTACGCCTGGTACACCATCGCGGCCAATCACGGCCTGGAGCGAGCCCGTTTTCTCGCCGATCGCCTGATCGACAACGATCGACTGCTGCTCCACGAGGGTGTAGCCGCCGTGGCGGCGATCGAACGCTCGCTCCCGTGGAATGCCACGGCAGCGAAAGACAAGGTCGCCAAGGTCGACGGACTCGCAGCCATCGGCAAGAGCGCCGATGACATTGCCGAACGTTGATGCGTTCGCGAAACCATCGCGCCCCGACCGCTTGATTGCGTGTCGGGGCTTTTTTATTCCGCCCCCTTCAGGGCGTAGTTCGGGTTGTCGCGGTTGTCGGCGAATTCGCAGGCCTTGGCGTGGACGCCGTATTCGGGGCCGTGCTTGATGCGACGGTAGACCCAGGAGCAGGGGAAGACCTCGTGATCGCGATCGAGCATAAAGGGCATGGGGCGGCGGTTGCCGTGCCTTGATCGCGCGCGCCAGACGCCGGGGCGGACGCGTCGCAGGACCTCCCCGACATAGGCGCCCCAGAGGCGGCACAATTCCGCCAGTTCGTCCTCGGGGTACGGCGTGATCAGCTGGTTGTGATGCAGGTCCTGCAGGATCTCGTCCTCCAGGTCCTTCACCGAGGCGCGGTCGTGGGTGAGCTTCAGTTTGTATTCCCGCTCGGCGACGATGCGCGCGTCGTTGCCGAGACGCTTCATCTCGGCGTCCGCCCCGCCGCCTGCGCCGCCGCGGCCGCCTCCCGCGAACTTCACGATCACGAAGACGAGCGTCGCCAGAACCAGAATGCCGAGGACGTATCCCATTTCGCGGGGCAGCATAAAACCTCGGGTCCAAATCCCCAAACATTGAATCGACGCCGCGGGAGGATTCGGCTAGAACGCCGACCCTTTTCCAGATGAAACGAAGAAACCTATTTCCTCTCATTCCGGCGGTCGTCCTGCTGGCGATTCCCTTGTCCGCGAACGCCGCTCCGGCCCAGCCTCTCCGCGCCCTCATGGTCGCCGGCGGTTGCTGTCACGACTACGCCGGCCAGCACAAGGTCGTCTCCGAAGGCATCCAGGCCCGGGCCAATGTGCGGGTCGATGTCGTCTGGACGGATGACAAGTCCGTCAATCCGCCGCTGCCGCTCTACGACAATCCCAATTGGGCGGAGGGTTATGATGTGATCATCCACGACGAATGCGCCGCGGGCTCCCGCGACCTGGCGGTCCTCAAGCGCGTGCTCGCCGCGCACCAGAAGATCCCGGCCGTCCATCTGCATTGCGCGATGCACAGTTTCCGCACCGGCACGGACGATTGGTTCAAACATCTCGGCATCCAGTCCACCAGCCACGGTCCCCAGGTCCCGATCGATGTCAGGTTCGTCGACAAGGAACATCCGATCACCGCGCCGTTGAAGGACTGGACCACGATCCGCGAGGAGCTTTACAACAATGTGCAGGTCTTCGACGCGCACCCCTTGGCGACCGGCACGCAGCTCATCAAGCGCAACGGCGAGGAGAAACATGTTTCCTACGTCGTCGCCTGGACCAATGAGAAACAGGGCGCGCGCAGTTTCAGCACGACCCTCGGCCACAATACCGAGACCGTCGCCGACGATCGTTATCTCAACATGATCACGCGCGGGCTCCTGTGGGCCTGCGACCGCCTGAACGAGGAATCGCTGAAGCCCTACGCCGGCGACAACGAGATCAAGTTCGTCAAGGGCAAGCCCAAGCCCCAACCGCAGCCGAAACCGAAGACCGTCCTCGGCCCCGCCCCCAAGGACGCCACGCTCGTCAAAATGACCGCGAGCAGCGTGCAGGGCGGGCGTTTTCCCTGGATGGCGGTGGACGGCGCCAAGGAAACGCGTTGGTGCGCCTCCGACGGCAGCAAGCCGCAATGGCTGCAGCTGGAGTTTCCCAAGCCGCAGGAAATCTCAGAGGTCTCCATCGTCTGGGAAAGCTCCAACAACATCTATGGCTACAGGCTGGAAGGCTCGTTGGACGGGAAGTCCTGGGACCTGATCAAGGATGCGACCAACAACGACAAACGCGGCAATACCACCGACGCCTTTCCGGCGAAGACGCTGCGCTTCCTCCGCGTCACCGGCGTCAGGACCAGCGGAGGGTGGATCAGCCTCTGGGAATTGACTGTGAAGGGGAAAGGGATCAAATCGATCCATCCCAAGCTGGAGGGCGCCGACAAGAAGGCGGCCGAGGCCCTGAACAAGGCGGCCAATGATCCATTTGCCAAGGGCGGCAACATCAAGCCGAAGATCGTGAAGCTGACAGCCGCAGAGGAGGCCGCGATCCTGAAGGACACCAAGGTCCCCGAGGGTTTTGAAACCTCGCTCTTCGCGCCTTGGCAGACAGCCAATTACCCGGTCTATGTCGCCGCCGCGCCCAACGGCGACCTTTACGTCTCCAGCGACGGCAATGGCTCCCTGGGCCGCGATCCGGGCCGCGGCCGCGTGTTGCGTCTGCGGGACAAGGACGGCGACGGCCGCGCCGATGAGGTGACCGAGTTCGTCAAGGATGTCGACTCGCCGCGCGGTCTGATCTGGGACCACGACCGGCTTTACCTCCTGCACCCCCCGCACATCAGCGTTTACCACGATCGCGATGGGGACGGCGTCGCCGAGGATTCGAAGATCCTGATCAAGGGCATCGCCTTCGGATTCGAAGGACGGCCGGCGGACCACACGACCAATGGATTGGAACTCGGCGTCGACGGCTGGATCTACATCGCCGGCGGCGACTTCGGTTTCCTGGACGCGGTCGGAACGGACGGTCGTCATCTGCAACACCGCGGCGGCGGCGTGATCCGCTTCCGGCCCGACGGCAGCGGCCTGGAACTCTTCGCCACCGGCACGCGCAACATCCTGGGCACGCCGACCAGTCCGTTGCTCGACCTGTTCGCACGGGACAACACCAACGATGGCGGCGGTTGGGATGTGCGCTTTCATCATTTCACCGGACTGGAGGACCATGGCTACCCGCGGATGTACAAGAACTTTGGCGACGAGCATATCAAGCCGCTGGCCGACTACGGCGGCGGTTCCGGCTGCGGCTCGGTCTACATCCACGAACCGGGCTTTCCCAAGGATTGGGCGAACGCGCCCTTCACCTGTGACTGGGGCCGCACGGCAAGTTTTCGCCATTCGGTGAAACGCAGGGGGGCGACCTTTGAGGAGGTGGCCGAACCGCAGCCCTTCATCCGCATGACGCGCCCGACCGACGCCGACGTGGACGCCCTGAGCCGCGTTTACCAGGCGAGCTGGAAAGGCCCGGCGACCTTTCGTTGGGACGGGCCGGAAGTCGGCTACATCGTCCGCGTCAAGCCGACCGGCTTCACCCCCGAGCCCCTGCCGGATTTCGAGAAGCTCAGCGACGCGCAACTGGTCGGACAATTGGAATCGCCCAGTCACATCCGCGCGTTGACCGCGCAAAGATCGCTGCTTCGTCGTCCCGCAAATGCACAGACCACGGCCGCCCTGGTGAAGCTCGCCGGCGATGAGAGCAAGGAACTCCGTTCCCGCGTCGCCGCGCTCTACGCCATCGCCCAACGCGGCGTCAGCGCCGATCAAAGCCGCGGCGTGATCAGGATCATCGCGCCGTTGGCCAAGTCTGCGGCGTTGCAACCCTATGTCCTGCGCGCCCTGGGCGACATGGGACTCGATGACATCACCGCCGGCCGGCGCGGAACAGCGCCCGTCGACCTGCTCGTCCAGGGCCTCAAGAGCCCCGACGCCCGCGCCCGGGTGGAGGCCATGGTTGCAGCCGCGCGGCAGGCAGCAAAAGGCGCGGCCGACGCCATCGCCGCCCATCTCGGCGACAACGACCCCGTCATCGCGCATACGGCCTACCGCGCCCTGGCGAAACTGGAGGCCGGCGACGCCTGCTTCGCCGTGCTCGACACCTCCGCCTCCAGCGCCGCGCAACGCAAGGGCGCCTCCTTCGCACTCATGCGCATGCATCGCGCGGAGATCGTCGATGGCTTGATCAAACGACTGAACGGCAACGAGCAGCCCGCCTCCCGCAGCGCGATTCTTTCCGCGCTCTGCCGGCTGTATCATCGCGAGGCTGAATGGAAGGGCGACAGCTGGGGCACGCGTCCGGACACCCGGGGGCCTTACTACCAGTTGGCGACCTGGGAGGAGTCGGAGAAGATTCTCGCGGCGTTGAAGTCGGAACTGGATTCCGCCAGACCCGCGGACGCCGCCGCGTTGGTCAAGGAGATGAACCGCAACCGCATCCAATCCAATGACGCGCTGGAGCGCATCATCGACCTGGCCGTCGCTGACGATGCCCACGTGGCGGCCGCGGTGGCGCAACTGGCCGGCGTCGAGGACATTCCCGGGAAGGCGCGGCCCATTCTGTTCAAGGCGGCCAGGAATCCGGATTCATCCCCGGCCGTGCTGGCCCAGACAGTCGAGGGGCTCGCCAAGGTCGATCACCAGGAAGCGCTGCCGGCCACGCTGACCGCCCTGGCGACGCTCGACATGGCCAAGGGCGCGAACAAGGAACAGGGCGCCGCACAACGGGCCTTCCTGAACAATCCGCGGCTGGAAAACCAACGGGAAACGATCGGCAAACTTGCCGCCGCGGAGGAAGAAACCGGCGAATCCCGCTGGGCGAACGCGGCCCTGCTTGAACTGGCTTCCCGCAAGAATGTCGGCCTCGAGGCCAGGGCCTACGCCCAGAACGCCGTCGACATCGCCTGGCAGAATCCGGCGCGCAAGGTCACGCTGATCAAACTGGCTTCGTCCATGAAGAATCACTTCCTCGACGACCGCATCCGCGCCGCGCTGACGGACTTCGACCCCGAGGTCGCCAAGACCGCGAAGAGCGCCGCCAAGCGATTGAAGATCCAGGCTCCCGGCGCGGACAAGACTCCGAAGATCGCCGAACTGACCGAGGAGAAGGCCATCGAGGCCGTGGTCAAGGCCAAGGGCGATCCGGCGCTGGGCGAGGCGATCTTCACGCGCGCGGCCTGCGTCGCCTGCCACACGACCAGCCAGGACCAGCCGCAGAAGGGGCCGTTTCTCGGGAACATCGCCAAGATCTACCGCCGCCCTGACCTCGCCCTCGCGATCCTGAATCCGAACAAGACCATCGCGCAGGGATTCGCCACGCAGAACGTCATGTTGAAGGACGGCGAATCCCTGACCGGCTTCATCACCAACGAGGCCGGCGACAAGATCACCCTGCGCGACATCGCCGCGCAGGAACACGTGGTCGCCAAGTCGAAGATCGCGAAGCGGGAAACCCTGACGACCTCGATGATGCCGGCCGGCCTGATGGCGCCCTTCAGCGTGCACGAACTGGCCAGCCTGCTGGATTACCTGCAGGGATTGGCGGCGGCGGAATAGAATCGAGGCCCGTTCGACCTCCAGCCGAACCGGCGCTCCCGCGCCGCCATCTTTTCAGACCGAAGTGGCGGTGAATGCGCCCTACGGGGGCGGTCGTCAATTGCTTGACGCCTCCCCGGCGCGCCCCTATCACCAGACAACACCCGTTCATCGATCTTCAGAGCCATGAGCAACGATTCCCTTCCCCCTTCCCGTCGTCGATTTCTCAAGACCTCCTCCACCGCCGTCGCGGCCGGAACCCTGGTTTCCACCCTCCCCTTTCCCAACGCCTCTTTCGGCGCGCCGATCAGCAAGAAGTTGAAGGTCGGCCTGGTCGGCTGCGGCGGTCGCGGCACGGGCGCCGCCGCCCAAGCCATGGAAGCCGACAGCAATGTCGAACTCTGGGCGCTCGGCGATGTCTTCGAGGACCAGATCGACAAAAGCCTGAACACGCTCGAAAAACAGATGGGCGCGGACGGCAACGGAGACAAACTCAACGTCAAGGGCCGCAGGTTCGTCGGCTGGGACGCCATCGACAAGGTGATCGACAGCGGCTGCGATGTGGTCCTGCTCGCCACCACCCCCCATTTCCGCCCGCAGCAGCTGCGCAAGGTGATCGAGGCCGGACGGCATTGCTTCGCCGAGAAACCGGTGGCCGTGGATGCGCCCGGCGTGCGCTCCGTCCTCGAGACGACGGAGCTGGCCAGGAAAAAGGGCGTGTCGATCGTGTCGGGCCTCTGCTGGCGCTATGAGACCGGCATGCAGGAGGTCATGCGGCGGATTCACGAAGGCGCGATCGGCGACATCGTCTCCCTGGAATCCACCCGCTACGGCCGCGGCGTCGCCAAACTGGCTCCGCGGCAGAAGGGCTGGACCGACATGGAATACCA
>JAYPGD010000295.1:0-7342 GCA_038126655.1 Verrucomicrobiales bacterium | reverse complement strand
TCGCGATGGTGATGGCGAAACCGATCTCGCTGACGCCCTTGAGGCAGGCGTCGCGTCGGGAGAGGCCGTTGGAGAAGTGGCGGTGGATGTTCTCCGCGACCACGACCGAGTTGTCCACCAGCAGCCCCACGCAGATCACCAGTCCCATGATGGTGAGGCGGTTCAGGGTCTTGTCCGCAAAGAACATCACGGTCATCGCAACCAGCAGGCAGAGCGGAATGGCGAGCGAGATCACCATCGTCATGCGGAACTGGCGCAGGAAGAAGAACAGGACGATCGCGGCCAGCATCGCCCCGACCTTGCCGTTGTCGATCAACGCGGTGAGCCGCTTGATGATGTCCTTGCCCTCGTCGCGATAGACGCTCAGGTCGAAGCCCTTCAACTCGGGGTTCCGCTTGATCTCCTCGATGGTGTCGACCACCCGCTGGCTGACCTCGACCGTGTTGGCCTCGCCCTCCTTCTTCACGTTGATGCCATTGGCCGGCATGCCCTTGTAGCGGTAGAGTTGTTCGGCCTCCTCAGGCTCGAAGGACACCGTCGCGATGTCGCGCAGGAAGATGCCCGGCTTCACCGGGATGTCCTTGATCGCATGCATGTTCTCAAATGAGCTGGAGGACTTCAGCGTGTACTTCCGGCCGCCGTCGATGACGTGGCCGCTGGCGAGGGTGAAGTTGTCCGAGCGCAGACGGTTTGCGAGTTCCCGGATGTTGATGCCGTGGGCCTCGGCCTTGTCCTTGTCCACCTCGATCTTGAGCTCCCGCTGGTAGATGCGGAAGTCGATGTCCGCCACGCCGTCGATGCGTTGCAGCGGCGTGAGGACGTGCTTCTGGATCAGCTCGTAGTAATCGGAGTCCTGGTCGTAGGCGATGCGGAAGCTGACGATGGGCTCGGCGCCGGGTTGGTGCTTGTAGATGTGCGGCTTTTCCGTCCCTTCGGGAAAGCGGGTCCGCGCGCGTTCAACGCGGTCACGCACCTCGCGGTAGGCGATGTCCATGTCGGTGCCGTGCTTGAAGCGCAACTCGATGCGTCCGCCCCACTTGTAGCCATGGGTGGTGATGTGATCCAGGCCGCGCACCGTGCTCAGTTCCTCCTCCATCGGCAGCGAGATCCGCTGCATGGTCTCCGGCGGCACGCCGACGTTCCAGCGGGCGTGGATGGACATGTAATGCCCCTCCAGGCCGCGCGGGTTCATCTCGAGAGGCAGGCGATTGGCGGCGATCAGACCGACGGCGATGATGGTCAGGAAGACCATCGTCATGGTGATCCTCCGGTCCAGGGAGAACCGGGTGATCTTCGTCACCGTGTTGTCGTCGGAGGGCATGGGGGTCTCCTCAGAGGTTCCAAGGTTTGCCGCGGCGCGCTTTTCGCGTGTTGTAAAGCCGTTCGGTGAACCCGCCTTCATCGACAAAGGCGGCCGCCTGAGAATCCACGAGGCGTTTCAAAAGGTAGATGGCCTGATTGATCAGGCAGAGAATCGTGTTGGCGGCGGTGGAGGGATCCGCCCTTTCGATGTCATAGGGATCGAGCAATTCGTCAGAATCATCGCGATTTTCAAACCAGCATTGCGGGTAGGATTTGTAACGTCGTCGGACGACGAGAGCTTCAGGGTCGTCCTTGTCCCATTTCCGCAGACGTTTCTGGCGGAGAAAATCCTCATAGTCGAGGAGCAGTTCTTCGAGACTGGCCTTGGCGACATTGGTGAGCTTCAGCTCCAGCTTCTTCAGATTTCTGTTCATCACCAACCTTCCTGCTTGAAGGTGATGATGGCAGAAGATTCCGGAGTGTCGAGTGATTGCGGCGCTCATGCGTTCTCCTCTCCGTCGGCGTCCACAAACAATCGTTCACCCGCCCAGGCGAACATGAAGTAGATCGTCGGGATGATCAGCAGGGTCAGAAGCGTCGAGGTGAGCAGTCCGCTGATCACGGCGATGGCCATCGGGGTGCGGATCTCGGCGCCGTCGCCCAGTCCCAGTGCCATCGGGAGCAGGCCCAGGACGGTGGTCGCGGTGGTCATCAGGATGGGCCGCAACCGGACGCGGCAGGCCTTGACGATGGCGTCCTTCAGGACGATGCCGCGGCCGCGCAGGGTGTTGGTGTAATCCACCAGCACGATGGCGTTGTTCACCACGATGCCGGCCAGCATGATCATGCCGAGGAAGACGACCACCGAGAGATTGATCCCCAGCCACTTGAGCCCGAGAACGGTGCCCACGAAGGCCAACGGGATGGTGAACATGATGATCAATGGCTGGATCAAGGATTCAAACTGCGAGGCCATGATCACGTAGACCAGGAACATGCTCAATCCCAGCGCCAGGAACAGGCTGCCCCGGCTGCGCTCCCATTCCTTGTTCTGGCCCGTGATGAAGAAATCCATGTAGACCGGCCACTCGATGCCCTCGGTCAGATTCCGGCGCGCGGCGTCGACCGCCGCGCCCAGCGAGCCGCCGCCGATGTTGGCCTGCACCAGCGCCACGCGCTTGCCGTCGATCCGCCGGATCTCGCTCGGCCCCTCGCCCACGGTCAGTTCGGCGATCGAATTGAGCGGAATCGGCGTCTCGCCGCCCGGATTGATCGTCAATTGCCCGACATCGGCCACCTGTTCGCGGTCCCCCTCATCCAGGCGCACGACGATCGGAACGCGCCGGTCGCGGCGGTTGAGCCGGGTGGCCTCGGCGCCCTTGACCAAGTCGCGCACCTGGCTGGCGACCCAGTTGATGTTGAGGCCATGGCGGACGATCTGTTGGCGGTCGTAGCTGATCTGCACCTCCGGCGCGCCGGTTCGGAGCGTCGGCTCCACGTCCGCCAGTTCCGGCTCCTTGGACAACAGCTCCGTCGACTGGTCGGAAAACCTCTTCAGCTCCTCCAGGTCCTCGCCGTTGATCTGGATCACGACCGGCTTCTTCGAGCTGAACAGGACGGGCCGGGTCAGGCGGACGTTGATGTCGGGCACGTTCTGGAACAGGTCGCGCATCTCCTCGATCACCCGGTCCTCCGTTTCATGCGGCGTCTCGGTCTTCTTCAGCAGAACCTTGAACCGGGCCGAATGCTCGCCCTCGTCCGATCGCTTCATGTTCGCGGTGTCGAAGCCGTACATCACCAACAGCGTGTCGATCTGCAGGGCTTCCTTGCGGGAAAGGATCTCCTGTTCGACCTGGCCCAGCGTGGCGACAGTCGCGTCCAGCGGCGTGCCCACGGGCATGGCGGCCTCGAAGGTGAATTCGTTCTGGCGAACCTCGGGCAGCAACTCGGATTGAAGCTGCTTCCCGACGACCCAGGTCACGCCGAAGCAGGCGACCGCCAGCATGGCCATGGCCCCGGGAAACTTCAGCGCGAGTCGGAGCAACTTCGGGTAGAGCCCCCGTTCCGCCTCCGGATCGATTTCTTTTTTCTTCCGGACGAAGATCCGTTTCAGGAATCCCATGATCCGGAACTTCAGCCAGATGACGCCGGCTCCGAGCCGCACGAGCCAGGCGAGATTCAGGCCGATCACTTCGATGACGAAGGCCAATGGCAGCCGCAGCAGCACGTAGGGAAAGGCGATGATCGCTAGAAAGATGTTGCCCTTCAGGCTGTCGGCGAAGGTCCGGAATGAGGACCAGATTCCGGTGAAGGAATTGCCCCTCTTGTCCTTCAGTCCGAAGCGGAGCTTGGCGAACGCCGCCAACAGCGGGATCACGAAGATCCGCCCCCATTTCTTGAAGGTCTCCAGCGCCAGTTCCTTGCGATCGACCTTGTCCTCCTCGGTCGGCGGCGGCATGCCGTTCTCGATGGCCGCCGCCTCCGCCTTCCCTTCCATCCAGTCGACGTAGCCGACGCGCGTCCCGACGATCAGAACCATGAGCGCCGCCAGCGGGAGGATGACCCGGAAGACCAGCGAGGCCGGGGTGAGGCGTCCGTTGAAGCCGCCCAAGGGATGCGACACCATTCCCGCGCCGCCCTTGAGCTTCAAACCCGTGCGGCTGGCCAGCATCGGAATGAAGAGGATCGCCACGATCAGCGACGCCACCAGCGAGGTCACCACGGTCAAACCCAGGTCGCTGAAGACCTGTCCGGCCAGTCCTTCGACAAACACCATCGGGAAGAACACGCAGATCGAGGTCAGGGTCGAGGCGATCACCGCGCCGCGAACCTCCTTCGTGCCGCGGATGGCCGCCGCGCGGACAGAGTCGCCCTCCTCGCGGCAGCGATAGATCGATTCCAGCACGACGATCGAGGAGTCCACCAGCATGCCGATGCCCATCGCCAGGCCGCCGAGCGACATGATGTTCAATGAGACATCCAGGAGATTGAGCGGCGCAAAGGTGACAAAGATCGAAATCGGAATGCTCAACGCGATGATCGAGGTCGTGCGCAGGTCGCGGAGGAACAACAGCAGGACGACGATCGCCAAGGCGCCGCCGGTGATGGCGGTGGACTTGACCTCGTTGATGCTGTTCTCAATGAAGATGGAACGATCCGCCACGATCTGCAGCGCCAGTCCCTCATCCTTGAGCAGCCTCCCCGCCAGCGTCGTCTGCGGGTCGCCATCGAGCCCGCCGACCGCCGCCTTGATGCGCTCGCCGACGTGAATCATGTTCGAATCGGCCTCCTTGTAGACATCGATCTGGACGCTTTCCCGGCCGTCGGTCCGGGTGAGCATTTCGCGGTCCCGCTGCCCGTAGACCACGACGCCGATGTCCTTCAACCGAATCTCGCGCCCGTCCTGACGGTAGACGATGGTGTTGGCGATCTCGTCGATGTTCTCGAACTCATTGATCGTGCGGATCATGTATTCCGCGTTGCCCTCGCGGATCCGGCCGCCGGCGGCGTTGATGTTCGCCGCGCGCAGCTTGTCGAGGACCTGGTTGATCGAGATGTTCACGCGGTCGAGCTTGGCGGAGTCGATCAGCACGTGGATCTCCTCCTCCAATCCGCCGCGGACCCGCGCCGCCGCGACGCCCGAGATGGGCTCCAGCGCGCGCTTCACCTGCAGCTCGGCCACGCGGCGGAGCCGCCGCGCCGCGGCGTTCACATCGCCCTTGGCCTCGTCATCCGATCCGCCCCCGGGTCCGGCGATGGACAGGCTCAATTCCATCACCGGGTCGAGCGAGGGATCGTAGTGCAGGAGCAGCGGTTTCTCCGCCTGTTGCGGCAGGTAGACCGTGTCGAGCTTCTCCAGGGTGTTCTGGATGGCGTCGCCC
The DNA here is from genome assembly GCA_038126655.1 of Verrucomicrobiales bacterium. Taxonomy (GTDB): domain Bacteria; phylum Verrucomicrobiota; class Verrucomicrobiia; order Limisphaerales; family JAYPEY01; genus JAYPEY01. Next base: position 2,159 of record JAYPGD010000295.1, on the reverse strand, counting down.
ATCTCCGTGCCCCACACGAATTCAAGCACGACGTCGCTCACGCCCGCGCGGCTGATGCTGCTGATCTCGTTGAGGCCGCCGACCACGCCGAGTTGTTCCTCGATGGGGCGGCTGATGTCGTTCTCCACCTCCTCCGGCGCCGCGCCGGGATACTGCGTCCGCACGGTCAGGGTCGGGTAGCTCATCTCCGGCATCAACGTCACCGGAAGCTGCCCCAAGGAGAAGTAGCCAAACACCACCGCCGCCACGAAGACCATCAACACCGCAACCGGTCGGTCGGTGGTGAAGTTCGAATCCTGGTGGGAGGAGTGCATGGGCGTTCGGACGTGAAGGGAAGATCAGTTCGCCGGGGGATTCGGCGGAAGGCAACAAGCTCCAAGCTCCAAGTTCCAAGCTCCAAAGAAGCTCCAAATCCCAAGCTCCAAAGGGCGACGGGAGTTCGTGGGACCGTGTAGGGACGGAGCGCGGCTGTGTCGAAGACCAGCCGCAACAACACGGTCGGCGACATGGGCCATTTCCCCGGCAAAACGCTTGTGATTCGAAGGCAGCTGCGGCTGGTCCCGAAGCCGGGACACAGTCGCGCTCCGATTTGAGATCTGGAGCTTGGAGCTTGGGATTTGGAGCTTCATCTCCGGAGCTTCATTTCTTCTTCGGCTTCTTGCCCGGCGCGGCTCCCGGTTTGCCCTGGCCGCCGCCCTTCGCCGCCTCGGGCTTCGCAATGGTCTTGGGATCGCCAAGCTCCCGGATGGGCGCGAGGTCCTTCATGCCGACCTGGCCGGCGACCACGATCTTGTCGCCCTCGGCGAAGTTCTCCTTCGGTTCGATGTGTTCCTTGTCGATGTTCACCGGCTCGACGAGGAACCGCTTGGCGCGCTTGACGCCGTTCGGGTCCGTGAAGGACTTGAAGGCATAGGTCTGGTCGTTGTCATAGACGATCGCGCGCTTGGGGATGAGCAGGGCGTCCTCCTTGGTGTCCAGGACCAGTTCCACATCCACCCACATGCCGGGCCGCAGCGGACCCAGTTCCTTCAGCGCGACCACGACCTCGACCGTTCCCGCGCGCGCCTCGACAATCGGGGAAATGCGCTTCACGTAGCCGGGGAAGACCTTGTCCCCATAGGTGGTGGAGGTGAGCCGCGCGTCCATGTCCACCTTGAGCCGGGGCAGGTACTGTTCGGGCACATGGATCAGGGCGACCGTGGATTCCAGGTCTATGATATTGAAGATGGGCGTGCCCATATTGACCGTGTCGCCTACCTTGACGGTGCGGCTGGTGATCGTGCCCTTGATCGGCGCGCGGACCTCGGTGTAGTCGAGTTGACGCTTGTTGTTCTCGTGCCGCAGCTCGGCCTGGGTGAAGTTGAACTTGGCGGTCAGGTATTCCGTCTCGCTGATCAGGTCCTGGTCGTAGAGGCTCTGCTTCTTGGCCAGATCGATCTTCGCCTGCTCCATCTGTCCCAACGACTGATCGAACTCCGTCTTCTGCCGGTCGTACTCCAGGCGGAGCAGGACTTGGCACTTCTCCACCGTGTCGCCCTTCTCGACGAGCAGTTCCACCGCGGGATTCTGCGTCCGCGCCAACACCTGCACCTGAGCCTCGGCCTCCAGCGGAGCCGAGCGTTCCAATAGCGCCTCGATGGGGCCGCGCTTGACGCCTTCCAGTTCCACCAGCGTCGGCTTGATCACCGGGGGACCCGCCGCCTTGGCCTTCGCCTTGGCTTCCTCCTCCTCCTTCTTGTCGCAGCCCGTGAACGCGACGAATGCCAGGTTGGCAAGGAGGACGCGCGCTGCCGAACCCAAGATGAAGGAGCGCCGAGCATTGCTCGGCATTCGTGAGCCTTGCGCAAGTTCCCGCCGAGCAATGCTCGGCGCTCCGATCGTCGTTGATTGGATGGGGCGATGTTCTGTCATGATGATTCTGATCCGTTCCAGTCCGTCGCGTCCGACATGACGCCCTGATGGACTCGTAAAAGCCCGGTCTTGAGGCATGCGGGCGCCCGCGGAGGCTTTCTGGAAAGGTCGGCAGTCTGCCCGGGGTCCGCTTTCATGTCGAACAATTGTAGCGCACACGCCCTCATGAATACCCACCGAACCCGGACCCGCGAAACACAGCGCAGGCCAATGGGAACGTGACGTTGGAGCGCGACATTGTTGGAAAT
>JAYPGD010000294.1:0-7368 GCA_038126655.1 Verrucomicrobiales bacterium | reverse complement strand
GCCGGCATCGATCACCTTCTTGATGGCCTCGCGATCGAGCGCCTGTTTGTCCGAAGGAAAGTGACAGGCTCATAGTGGACATCCGGAGCGAGGACGGCTGCGTTTCGGCTTCAACGGGGAACTTCAGAGGCGTGCGCTCGTGGCAGCGGTGGATTTGCGGCGGTTGAAGGACGAATCCGCGATGAATCGGGGTGAAATCGGCGGAATCGGGAGATGGCCGGGCGGAGTTCTCCGTCGCGGGCTTGGATTTGGGCCTGAAGGCAGGGGAATGAGTGGTGTGGAGAGGCTCCCGCTATGTGAATCGGTCGCCGCGCAGGTCGCGGATGGCGAAGAGGCCTGGAATGGCGTTGCCCTTGCCGATCGTTCGGGCGCCGGTCTTGCGCTTGGTTCCGAAATGTTCGCGGAACTCCGCGCGGACCGAATCGACAAAGTCCTTGGAACCCAGGGCGACCCCGTCGCTGAAGTAGCGCACGCGCACGCGGAGGACTTCGGGCAGGGTGAGTTCGCCGCCGGCATCGATCACCTTCTTGATGGCCTCGCGATCGAGCGCCTGTTTGTCCGAATGCCCGGCGACGCCCGATTCTACAAACAGCAGTTGGCGATATTCAGGGCCGGCCTTTTTCCAATTGTCGGGTTCGAGGAAAGTCATGATGCCGCGGCGCGCTTCCTTGTCGCCGGCCACGGCCTCGGCGTAGCCGCACCACCGGTAGTCCTTGGGATCGGAGACGAGGCCGCCCCGGATGGGATTGAGGTCGATATAGGCGGCCACGGTGGCCATGGCGCTGGGGCTATTCTCGACCAAGAGGGACTTGAAGCGTTCGGCCCAGAGGGTTCCGAAGCGGCCGTATTGCTTGTTGTGCCAGCGGGAGTAGCGTTGTTTGAGCTCCTTCATGAAGACGGAAAGGTCGCCCATGCGGGCGAGCATCCGCTCCCGGACGCTTTTGCAGAGTCCGCCGGTTTCCATGGCGGTTTCGATGGCGACACGCACGGGATTCTTCTTGGAGTAATAGCCCTGGACCCGACGGAGGATCTCGGCGTCCGGGACAGTGCGGTCGACGGGCACGCGCACGAGCAGGTGGAAGTGGTTGCTCATGACGCAGTGGGTGATGATCTCGACGCCGGCAAAGGCGGCGTTCTGGCGGAACATGATCCGCAAGGTTTCCTTTTCGGAATCCCCGAGGAGGAAGTCACCTCCGACGATACGACCGATGCAGTGGTGCACAGCATCGGCGTCCTCTTTAATGATGCGTGAGCGGCGCATGACAAACCAACGTCTCCTAACGTTGGAGATAATGTGGCAGAGAAAGGCGGGGATGTCGAGGGCCGACTCGGACGTTGAGCCTGTCACCATAGTTTGCCGTTGAGCCTGTCACCAAAGCTCTCCCCGTCGCACTCTGCGTTCTCCGTGCCCTCTGTGTCGTAAGAGCAATGAGTCGGACGGAGTTGAGCCTTCGGTCGAGGTCAAATCTCGTGCGTAAGTATTGAGCCTGTCACCGCAGTTCGCCTGCCCTGAAATCCTGCTTTCTCGTCTTTCGACGAAACGTTACCGTCGCCACCGATGTCCGCCTCATCCGACTATCTTGCCAAATGCCGCGCACTTGCCTCTATCGTCGAGGCGCAGGAGGCCGCGATCCAACAGACGGCCAACTGGTTCGCCGGGAGCATCCTGGCAGGCCGGATGGTTCATGTCTTCGGCTCGGGGCACAGTCGGATCCTGGTGGAGGAGATGTGGCCGCGCTATGGCTCCTTCCCCGGCTTCAATCCCATCGTCGAGCTTTCGCTCACCTTTCACAACCTGGTCGTCGGCGCCAACGGGCAGCGGCAGGCGATGTTCCTGGAAAACGTTTCCGGCCTCGCGGAAAAGATCGTCCGCAACTTCGACCTATCGGAGAAAGACAGCGCATTGGTGGTCTCGTCGAGCGGCTGCAACATCGTGCCGATCGAGATGGCGGAGCAGTTTCAGAAGCGGAACGTCCGGGTCGTGGCGATCGTCAGTTACAAGCACTCCGAGGCCAGCGTCAGCAAGCATCCCGACGGAAAGAAGCTGCAGGACTTCGCGGATCTGGTCCTTGATACCGGCGCTCCAGTCGGCGACGCCATGGTGGACATTAAAGGCCTCGACACCCCGGTCGCGCCGGGGTCGACGGTTGGCGGCTGCCTGTTGATCAACGCCATCAAGGCCGAAGTCGCCGAACGACTGACCCTGGCCGGCCAACCTCCCAAGGTCCTGACCGCCGGCGCCATCTGCGGTCCGGAAAAGGCAGTGGAGCTATTTGAATCCGCCTACGACGAACACGGGCGACGCATGGCGGAACTCTACAAGAATCTCGGCAAGAATGGTTGAGACACTCCCCGCTCTTCCCGGCGGACTTCACACATCATGAAAGACCATCCCCTACGCACCTCCGTCATCGGCAGCTACCCCTTTCCCGGCTGGCTGGAATTCGCCACCTGGCATCTGCAGGAGTTCGGCGACGCGGACCGCGAGGAAATGATCGAGGACGCGGTCACGGTCGCGATCCAGGACCAGCTCAACGCGGGCCTGGACGTGATCACCGACGGCGAGCAGACGCGCCTGGATTTCAACCTGTCGTTCTATGGATTCCTGGAAGGAATTGAAATGGAGTCCGCCAGCCCGCGACACTTTGGTCCGCCGGCCCACGACCAACGCGGCAAGCATAAGATCACCGGTGAACTCAGCGCGCCGCGAGGACTGGGAACGGTCGAAGATTTCAATCGCTTCAAGCGATTGGCGGCCACGCAGTCATCCTCGCCTGACGTCACGCTCAAGGCCAGTGTTCCCGGCCCCTACACGTTGAGCGGCAGATTGATTCCCAACGAACAATACACCGACCGTTACGCCGTCACGGAAGCGCTGCTCCCCATCGTGCGCCACGAACTCACCCAGTTGGTCGAGGCTGGCTGCACGGAGATCACAGTGGATGAGCCGTCGATGAGCTGTTACGCGCACCGGGAGGACCCGAAACTGTTCGTGGACATCTTCAATCGCACAGTCGAACCCATCGTCGGCAAGTGTCGGCTTTCGACGCACCTCTGTTTCGGCAACTTCAAAGGGCGCGCCGTCGGACTCCGCCGCTACGCCCCCATGTTCCCGGACTTCCTCGACATGCATCTGGATGAGATTCATGTCGAGATGGCCAGCCGGGAGTTCTCCGAGCTTGAAGTCCTCGATGTCATCTCCAAGAAACGCGATGTCGCGGTCGGCATCGTGGACGTGAAGAGTTATTACATCGAATCGGTTGAAGAGATTGAAAGCCGCGTGCAGGCCTGCTTGGAACACGCGCCGGCCGACCGTCTTTCCTTCGCGCCGGATTGCGGTCTCAGCCAGACCGCGCGTTGGGCCGCGAAGAAGAAACTGCAGCACATGGTCGCGGGCGTGAACAACATGAAAGCCGGTCTGTAGGCAGGCGAAGCCGCATGACGAGAATTGAATCTGAATTCCCCGCGCCCATTCGTGGATGAGAGACAAATGAAGAAACCCATTCTCCAGGACGAAGCCTTTCTGGCCGACGTGAAGGAAGCCGGCGAGACCGATCGGCGCAACTTCCATCTGTGGTGGCTCGGCCAGAGCGGCTTCCTGATCCAATGGCAGCGCCGCCACGCCCTGATCGACCCCTACCTCTCCGATTCCCTGACGAAGAAATATGCGGAGACGGACAAGCCGCACATCCGGATGACCGAAATCGTGATCTCACCGGATAAACTGGATTTCATCGACGTGGTCACCTCAAGCCACAATCACACCGATCATTTCGACCCCGAGACCCTGAATCCGTTGCGGGAGAAGAATCCGCGCATGAAGCTCATCGTGCCGGAGGCCAACCGCGCCGTTTCCGCCGAGCGGCTGGACGTCGATCCCGAGATCTTCATTGGCATGGATTCCGGACGGACGAAACCCGCTGGCGGATTCCGGTTTCAGGGCATTCCCGCGGCGCACAACGAACTCGACACCAACGAATGGGAGGAAAACCTCTACCTCGGCTACATCATTGAGATGGGCATGTTCCGCGTCTATCACGCCGGCGACACCAAGCTTTGGGACGGCATGGTGGATTACATCCGCCCGTTCCACGTCGACGTGGCCATCCTGCCCATCAACGGCGACAAGCCCGAACGTCGCGTCGCCGGCAATCTCGACGGCCGCGAAGCCGCGCAACTCGCCAAGGACATCGGAGCCAAGATCGTCCTTCCCTGCCATTACGACATGTTCGAGTTCAACACCGTGGAGCCCGATGAATTCGTGGCGGCCTGCGAAGAGATCGGGCAACCACACAAGGTCCTTCAGAATGGCGGGCGCTGGAGCGGCTCGGAACTGGACCGCCTGCGATGACCAACGCTCGATAGCGGATGGACTTCACGCCCCAATGCGACTCCTGCCAGTCCCTCCCAAGCGACTCGGGCGTTCAAGTCTGGCGCATCAATCTCTCCGCCCCGCCCGCTCATCTCCCCGCCGCCGTCAACCTTCTCTCCGAGGATGAGCGGGCCCGTTTCGATCGATTCAAGATCCCGGAGGTCGGACATCGGTTCGCGGTGGCGCGGGCCTCGATGCGAACCCTGCTCGCCGAGGTCGCCGAGCTGCAGCCACAGGCCGTTCGGTTCGAGTATGGAGCCCAGGGCAAACCCATGATTTCGCCGTCCCAGAATCCCGGCGACATCCGTTTCAACCTTTCTCACTCGGCAGACACCGCGGTCCTGGCCGTCACGGTCGGTCGCGAGGTCGGCGTCGATGTCGAACGCCTGCGTGACAACGTGTCCTTTCAAAAACTGGCCAGGCGTTTTTTCGCTCCCGCCGAAGCTGAATCGCTGCGCGGTCTCGAGGGCGAGGAATTGAAACATCGGTTCTTCCGGATCTGGACGGCCAAGGAGGCCTACATCAAGGCCGTCGGGCTGGGGCTCCGCATTCCGCTGGATCGGTTCTCGTTCAACATCGCGCAGGACGGGACTCCCGAATTGGCGGACACCTCCCACGATCCGACGCAACGTTCGAAATGGCTCTTCCGTCAGTTCGAGCCCGAAGCTGGATGCATTGCGACGGTCGGAGTGGCGCGGATCTGATGAATCCCCGCCTGACAGGCGCCCGCCCCTCATCCAACATCCCCCCATGGAAAACATCGTCATCACCGGAGCCAACCGCGGGATCGGCCTTGGCCTGGTCCGGGAATCCCTGCGCAAAGGCTGGCGCATCTTTGCCGGCGCGCGCCAACCGGACGCCGCCCCGGAATTGCGCGAATTGACCGAGCAAAACCCCGATCAGGTCCATCTCTTGGAGATCGACGTGACAGATCAATCTTCTGTCGAGCAAGCGGGGCGCTCGATCGCGGCCGACGTGGATTCCATGGACATTCTGGTCAACAACGCCGGCGTCTATCCTGAAGGCGGCGATGAGGCATTCGGCGAGGTTCCGCTGGAGCAGTTCAAGGCCGCAATGGACGTGAACTACCTGGGAACGATCCGCGTGACCCAGGCCTTTCTCCCCCTGATTCGCAAGAGCGCCCGCGGACGAATACTCAACCTGTCCTCCGGGGCCGCGACCATGACAACCAAGTCCGACTCCCGCCGCTATTGTTACGGGCCCTCAAAAACCGCCTTGAACATGTTCACCCGCACCCTGGCCCACGAGTTGAAACCCGAAGGCATCATCGCGACAGCAATGAGCCCGGGCTGGGTGCGAACAGAAATGGGCGGCGGCGATGCGGATCTGTCGATCGAGGAGGCCGCCGCAGCCGTTGTGGGAACCCTGGAGAAGCTCAGCCTCGGTCAGGCTGGTCTGTTTCTCGACCGCTTTGGAAATCCGGATTCCTACGCGTGGTAATCAATCCTCCAACATTTCGTCCACCGCATCCCAGAGCTGCTTGGAACGGAAGGGTTTGGGAAGGAATTTGTCAGGGCGATTGACGTACTTCTGCATGTCATCGATCTGCAGGGTGCCGCTGGCGGAGATGCAGCGGAGCGCGGGATGCTCGGCCTTGCAGAGTTGCAACAACTCCAGCCCGTTCATCTTGGGCATCTGGTAATCAGAAATCATCAGGTTCGGCTTCACCGTCTCGTTCTCGAACGCGGCGAAGGCTTCGTCTGGGTCACTATACGCCATGACCTCGTGCCCTTTCATCTCGAGCAGGGCGGTGATGATCTCCAGAACATCCGGCTCATCGTCGACGACAAGAATCTTCGGCCTCGACTCGTGCGAACATGCCGATTCCAAATCTACGTCAGTGTTGGTGTTTTCCAGTTCCATCATCAAGGACGGCGATCAAGCCAGATATATCATCTCCAATCGAAGAAACCGGAACACACCACACCACAGCGGCCGCCCACGGTCCGAACGGGAGATTGTTCCTTCTAGCGGAAGCCCGCCCCGATCACAAGGTCAAATTGAAGCAAAAAACGCTATAGAGTCCACCCGCCGCCCGGCTCCCCGCAAGATGTGGCGCCTCGATCGGATCACTGAATCCGCTCAACCGCTTCGACGGCCTCTACTCTGGCCACCTTCCAGCCGCGGTCCGATTCCAATACTTCCAACTCGAGGATCTGCACCCACGGCGTCGGTTCACTCAATCCGTTGGCAATCATGGTCAGGCGACAACTTGCCGGCCCCGCCTCATCGCCCAGTTGCACGAGGACATCCTTGAAACTCACGGACAGACCGCCTCCCATGGACTGCGCCGAAACAGCGATCTGTTGCAGGTTGGACCTGCCCTTCACCCGACGCAGTTCCCCGCCCGGCCCCTTGGCGTGTATTTCGACGTCCTCGGTGAAGAAGCCGGCCAATTCGGCCGCGTTGGCCATTTGGGAGAGCGGTTTGTCGCTGCCTCGAAAAGAAGCCGCCTCGGAAAGTTCGGTCAGCATTTCGCGGATTTCCGCCTCATCGCCCGGGAACAGGATCAGCCAGAGCCGGGCCGCTCCGTACCCCAGAACCCCCAGGATGCCGAGTATGATCAAAAGCCTCTTCAAATCAAAACACCGCCTTTCCCACGATGCGGGACCGGTCGACCACGCCCCAAGTGTGCAGATTCATGCCCATGGAGCGATTGTCCCCGATGACGACGTACTCAAACGCGCCCAGAGTCTTCTCGGTCTTCGTCGTCCACGATTCGTTCAAGGTGGTATAGGGTTCCTTCAGGGGATTGCCGTCAATGAGCACGACGCCCTCGGTGATCCGGAAAGTCTCCCCCGGAAGCGCGATGATGCGCTTCAGCAGTTGCACGCTCTCGCCCGTGAAGGTGACCCCCACCACGTCGCCGCGCCGGGGCTGTGACCTCAGGTAGGACAACCGATAGATCAGGTTCACCTTTCCGTTCCGATAGGTCGGCTCCATGCTCACTCCCCGCACCCGGACCGGCAACGCCA
>JAYPGD010000293.1:0-7399 GCA_038126655.1 Verrucomicrobiales bacterium | reverse complement strand
GCACTGGAACGCTCAATTCGCCGAATAGCCGCCCCGCACTTTCAATCCCGCCCCCGACATGGGATTTCGGAATCAATCACTACGTTTTGACGAACTCGACTTGGAAACGTGTTAACCTCCCGAATATCGGATTCTCCACCGGAGGTATCCAGCTTCTTCCAGGGGAGGGAGTGGAATTCCACCGCGAGGCCCCAGTAGGAGCAATCGTTTGTTTTGGGACGGAGGTGACTACTTTTGAGTTCAGCAATCCGCTGGCAAACCGAATTCCCTCGCGGTTTCTGAAGAAGTTGCCTCAAACGATCCTAAAGAAACTTGAGCGTACTATCGTCATGCGTGACGAAGAAGCGCTTTCCCCGGCGATTGAGATCACAGAAACAGGTTATCGACTCTTGGCCCAAGACAAAATCCCTGACTTGCCGCAACGGCCCCATATTTTCCAAGAGTAACATCCTCAAGGATTTGGTGGTGACCTACAGATCGATTGAAGAATGGACTCTCTTATCGGACAGGCATTCAGTCAGCGACCGCTACTGACCTGCCGTTAAAGACCGCAGAGCCCACGCAACCCTTATGCAGTGCCACCCTAGAAACCCAGATCTGACCCTTTTCAAGCCCGACCAGACCCTTTTCAATCTTTCCGCCCGGACACCCCGGATACCCCGATGCCCCGCTTGTCAGGCCATGGAGCGCCCAAAGTTGCCAGGCGCGCCGAGCCTGACTTGCGGCGCGGACTACTGCTCCGGCTCGCGGAGGTAGCCGGCGAATTTCCATTGTCCGTCGACGCGTTTCATGGAGTCCTTCTCGGCGCGGTTGACGCCCTCGATCTGCACGTTCATGACGATGTTGTCGGCGTCGATGTCCTCCCGGCCGTTGACGGTGATGCCGGTGATGCGCGTGACGTCGGATTGATGCTTGGCGGCAATCTCGTCCTCGCTCTTGCCCTGCCAACGTTGCGCCATGCGGACCTGTTCTTCAGGCGCGAGGCTGTCGAGGTAGGTCTCGGGCGTGCCCTGCTGCATGGCCCAGATGGCGGTGACGAGGGCGTTCTCCGGGGTCTCATAACCGGCGAAACTCCAATTGGCCTTGGGAAAGCTGTTGGGTTGGACGGACGGGAGGGGCTCGACCGGGGCGGTGAGGCCATCCGCGGCGGCGGCTGTCGGTTGGGCCGTTGTCCGGGCGCGGAGTCGTTCGTTGACCGCGCGCAGCCGGGCCGCTTCATCCGCCTGTCCCTGCAGGCGCGCCACATCGCCGCGCAGTTGGTGCAGTTCCTCCAGTTGCTTCTTCAGCCGGGCGACCTCGGCGTCGCGCAGCTTCCCGGATTCCCGCGTGGCGGCTTCTCCCTCGGCCTGCATATTGGCGAGGCGCGCGCGCAGGGCCGCATTTTCAGCGCGCAGTTTCCTGACGGCCTGCAGTTGGACAACGCCGAACGCGAGGCCCGCGAGCGCCAGGACGATGGGAATGGCGGTCTTCATGTGTGCGATGATCCGGCCGGCGTCGCGATCACTTCCACTCGACGCCCTCGAGATACTTGAGCGTCTGCGGGATCTGGGCTTCGGCCCGGGGCGACTCATCCTCGATCAGATACAGTTCCATCTTGGTCTTCCGGGCCATCTTCAGGACGGCCGGCCAGTTGATCTGCCCGGTTCCGAGCACGACATTGAACTTCACGTCGGACTTGCCGGTGGTGATGCCGGTCTCGACGCCCTTCTTCATGTCCTTGAGGTGCATCAGGTCCCAGCGGCCCCAGTATTCGCGCATCAGCTTGACGGGGTTCTGCCCGGCGTGATGCGCCCAGTAGACGTCCATCTCGAACTTCACGTCCTCGCTGGTCTCCTTCGCCATGAGGTCGAACAACGTGCCGTCGCCATGCTTCGCCCATTCGTAGCCATGGGGGTGGTAGAAGAAGACGAAGCCCTCGCGCTTCAGACGCTTGGCCGCGTTGTTGAACACCTTGATCGCGTCGCGGCACTCCTGCTCGTCGAAGGCGTCCTTGTGCGGAATCCAGGCGAGGCCGACGTAGCGCACGCCGAGCGTGTTGGCTTCGACGATGACCTTGTCGAGGTTGTCGCGCAGGTCGTTGTAGGAGAAGTGGGCGCTCAGGGCGCTGAGGTCATGTTTGTCGAGCAGGGCGCGGAATTTTCCGACGGGCAGGTTGTAGGTCCCGGCGGTCTCCACATTGCGGATGCCCATGTCGCGGACCTTCTTGAGCGTCTCGGGCACGCCGTAGCGGATGAACTCCGCGCGCAGGGAATACAGCTGCAGTCCGACCGGCCCCTTGAAATGGGCGCCGATGCCGGCCTGCTTGTCGTCGGCCGCGAAAGCGGTGGAAACCGTCGCGCCGCCGGCGACGCACAGTGAGAAACAGAGGGCGAGAATGCGTTTCATGCCGGGCATCCAAGCAGATTCTCAGAAGAAGGGAAGCCCGCCCTCACCCTTCCTTCAACACCGCCCGACTGACGCGCATGACATTGCCGCCGATGATGCGGCGAATTTCGTCGTCCTTGAACCCTTTCTGCACCAACCCGACCGTGAACAATGGCCAGTTGGTCCAGGCCATGGTCTGCGAGGCCTGCGGCTTGGGCGTCAGCGATCCGGGAGGCCAGAGGTAGCGCCATTGGGTGCGGGCCCGCGGGGCGCGTCCGGCCTTCCTGTTCTCCGCCGAGGCATTGCGCGAGGTGTAGGAGACGTCCGTGCCGATGGCCACGTGTTCCGTTCCGAACTTCCTGGCGACGCGCTCGATGTGATACAGCAGCATCCGGATGTCGCCATCGCCGCCGAGGAAGGCGGGAATGCAGGCCATGCCGATGTAGCCGCCGGTGTCGGCGATGGCTTCGATCACGTTGTCCGGCTTGGCGCGGATGTGCTTGTTGATCGCGGCGACCGCGGAATGACTGGCCACCATGGGCTCCTCGGATCGTTGCGCCGTTTCCAGACTCGTCTGCCAACCCGAGTGCGCGACATCCGCGATGACGCCGACGCGATTAAGCTCCTTCACCACGGAGACTCCGAAATCGCTGAGGCCGGCGTTGGCCGGCTCGGCGCAGCCGTCGCCGATCATGTTCCGCCGATTGTAGGTCATGTGCATCATGCGGATGCCCAGTTTGTAGAAGACCCGGATGTAACGCATCTCGTCGGGCACGCTGACCCAGTCCTGCGTCAGGGGGACGCCATTGCCGGTCAGGTAGAGCGCGCGCTTGCCGGCCTTCCAGGCGGCCTCGATGTCCGCCGGCGTGGAGGCCTTGACGATGAAGTCCGACATCATGTCGGTGACATAGGTGAAATTGGAGAGACGCTTGAGCAGGCGCATGGGGGCCTGCCCCTCCTCGCCCGCGTTCTGGAAGATGCAGGTCACGCCGGAGGCGCGCCAGGCCTGCTCAAACTCCTCGCGCTCCTTCGCGTCGGTCACGCAACGGGTCATGCCCATGTCCTCGCGCAGGTCCTGCAGTTCGACCGCCGAGGCGTTCGCGGCGATCGCGCGCTTCATCCGTTCGCCATCGATCGCGCAACGCGGGGAAAAGCCGTAGGAATCGAACACCAGTGAATTGGCGTGCAGCTCCAGGCCATGCTCCAGGTCCCGCTTGCTCGGCTTCAACACGCTCAGCGCCAACTGGCGCGCCTTGGCGATCACCGGGTTCGGATGATCCGGCCCGAAGAGCTTGAGCGCGTCCTTGGCGGAGGTCGCGGCCCTGGCGGACGAGGATGGGAATCCTGTCGCTGCGAGGCCGGCTCCAAGCATTGCGGAACCGAGGAAACGACGGCGGTCGAGGTGGTGGTTGTATGTATTCATAATGGATTCGCGTCCAAGAGTAGAACGGGAGTCACCGCGACTTCAACTTGGCGACCCACACGCGGTTGTCGGCGCCGAAGCCCATGGGGATGGTATAATCGTGCGCGCGCGGCGACTTGGTCTGCATCCATTCGGTGACAGTGACCCAGGTTTCATTGTGGCTCACCTCGGTGACGCCGAAGTTGCCAAGTCGCGCTCCAAACTCCGGAACCAGAATCTGCTCCGTGGCCTTGATGATCTGCAGTTTCTCGACATCGACCTGCGCGATCAGCAACGGCGCCCGATGGCGGAAGACATGCTCATTGCCGACGCCGCGCCGGGTGTAGACCAGAAACAGACCCTCCCGACGCTTCACCCAATGCTGCTGCGTGTTGTAGTTCCCGAGGTCGGAGCCGTCGTCGAAGGTCCACTTCTTTGGCTCGGAATAGTTCAGGCCGTCATCGCTGACCGAGATGTAGCCGTGATCGTCGTTGCGCATGGTCAGGTAGAACTTCTTTCCGAAGCCGGTGACCGACGGCTCGTACAGGCCGCGCTTCACCGGGACGGTCAATTCGCTGCCGTGCTTGAGGTAGCCCAGGGTCTCGCCATCGAACCGGCACCAGGCCACGGTCACGGAAAACTGCTTGGCGCTCGGCTCCTTGAAATAGAAAGGCAGCAGGATGTCGCCATTCGGCAGGTCGTAGCGTTGAACGCAGCCGGCGCCGGCGTTCCTGAACCGGGGCTCGTCGGGAAGCTGGAGGATCTTCCAGGGCGACCACGTGTGCGTCGATGGATTGTAGATGGAGTAGGGCGTCGCCCGCTCGCGCACATGCTTCACCTTGTTGTCCTCATAGACCACGGTGTGCCCCGTTCCAAGCAGCGTCCCGGTCGGCTTGTGAAAGCGCGGCCAGAAATCGCAGACGGTCATCTCGATGCGGTCGCTCACCCTCTGCCGCGCGAAGACATCCTGCCTCGCGGGCGTCGACCAGGTTTCGCCGAGGTCCTTCGAAAAGGAGCTGTTCAACGCGTAGAAGACATCCGATCCGCTGAGCTTGAGTTTCTGCTGTGTCATGACGACGAGCGGCTTGTCGGAGAGATTGCCGCCGGCCTTGGGCGGAATGGCGCCGGCGCGCGCGTGAACCCAGCAGAAGGTTTCATCAAAGCCCCTGCCCGCCACCGTGCGCTCGATGGTGAAGGGCAGCTTCGGATTGTCGATGACGGCGCCCTTGGCCTCGGTGAGATCGAAATACGCCTTCGCATATCGTCGTCCCAGCTCACGGAAACCCGCCGCATCGAAGTGCACCTTGTCCCCCTTGTGATTCAGGCCGTCGGAACTGACGAACGCGGCGCGAAAGACCTTGGATCCAAGGTCCCGGTGCGCCTGGTCGACCCGCTTCTTGGCGTCGCTCCAGGGCCGTTCCTTGAACTGCCCCATCTGCCCGCCGATGAACGGGACGTTGGGCGCATCCAGCTCCTTGCGAAAGCGCGCGATCAACGCATGCAGTTTCTTCTCGTAGGTTTCGGCGAGGCCGTCCTTGGAATCCGATTCGCCCTGGTGCCAGAGGATGCCTTTCAGCTCGCCATGTTGGAGCGCATGTTTTGCGCGCCTGATCGCGTCGTCCCTGGGATGGCTCTTGGTCGGTTTGTAGAAGGCGCCCTCGACCCAGGCGTCGATCGGCGAGCCGCCCACCGCGCAGGGGATCAGGCCGACGGTGATGTCCGGATCGGTCTTTGCGACCTCGCGTCCGAAGGTTCCGCCAATGCCCACGCCGACGATGCCCGGCTTGTCAAAATGCAACGGCGCCACGGCGGGCTTCCATTCGAGATCCTTGGACAACGCCAAAACACGCGGATGCGGCTGTTTGTCCTGCTCCGCGACCCGGCCCCGGCCGGCCATGTTCGACTGGCCGACCAACAGGAACAGGTGAAGTTTCTCCTTTGGCGGCAACGCGGCCGCGTGGGCCGGGAACGGACTGACAAGCGAAACCACAAGGCCGGCCAACAACAGCAGGACCGGAACGGGACGACACGGGCGATGGGAAATACGGAGATGACGCATGAGCTGGGAGGTTCTGTTCGGTTGTCCCGAGTATTAGCGATCCGGCGAAGGATGTTCAACGCGCTTCACACAGGTTTCAAGACTGTCGCATAAGGGCGCCGCTTTTCGGCTGACACAGCCGACGCTACATCTCTGAAGCTGTTGCGATGGCGGGGCAGGCAAGCGGGACGATTCCCGCTCATCCATACTTCAACGCCTGGATCGGGTGCAGCTGCGAGGCCTTGATGGCGGGAAACAGACCGGCGACCACGCCGACGGCGACGCTGCAGGAAAACGCCAGGATCATCGGCGGCGCGGTCAACATGGGCGCGTTCGCGGTCGGCGTCAGAATGCGCAGCGTTTCAATCAAACCGATCGAGGTCGCCAGCCCCAGCGCGCCGCCGATCAATGAGATCACGACGCTCTCGACCAGGATCTGGACGAACACATCCAACGTGGTTGCGCCGACGGACTTCCGAATGCCGATCTCGCGGACGCGTTCGGTGATGCTGGCGAGCATGATGTTCATGATGCCGATCCCGCCGACGATGAGGCTGATCGCCGCAATGATGCCGCCGCTGCGGCGCGCGTTCTTGATGGCCGCGCCGACCTCCTCGGCGTCGTCCTCCTTCGTGCGGAACTCGAAGTCCTGGATACCGCGGTGGGTGTGCATGAGGACGTTGTAGGCCTGCTGGATGGCGGGCTCGAGGTCCTCGATGTCGCGGATCTTCATCTTGAGCGTGGTCAGTCGGGCGTCGTCGCCGATGGGCGCGTTCTCCTCATGCTGAAACTTGAGCAGCATCGTGCTGAGCGGAACGTAGATCGACTTGTTCTTGAGGCGGAAGATGAACTCGTCGCGCATGCGCGTCTCCTTGGGTTCGCGGCCCTCGGCTTCGGCCCGTTTGGCCTCGCGTCGGGCCTCCTCCTTGCGCTTGCGAAACGCCTCGCTTTCGTAGTGTTTGAACATGCCCACGATCGTCAGCGGCTGGTTGTTCAGGAAGATCGTCTCGCCGATCGGAACGACGGTCTCGCCGGTGTCGTCGGGATTGCCGAAGAGCTCGTTGCGGATCTCGGTCCCGATCACGCAGACGCTGCGGGCCTCGGCGTCGTCGAAGCGCGTGAACATGCGGCCGTGCTCGATCGTGTGTTGCTCGATCGAAAGGATGTCCGGCCAAGTCCCGGCGAACTTGTAGGGCCGCGTGCGCTTGCCCCGATGGGAGATGTTGATGCCGGAACGGAAGCCCCATTTCTCAATCAAGGGCGTCACCTCGTGCAGCAACGGCGCGCTTTCCCGCAGCGCATGAACGTCATGCATGGTGACGCCGACCGCGCGATCGGCAAGGTGACGCTGATCCAACGGCAGATCGTCCTCGTGCTCGATGCGGATCGTCGCCAATCCGCCGGCCGCGACCAACGCCTCCTTCATCCCGTTCTCCATCCCCTTGGTCATGGCCGACATCGCCACCAGGCTCGCGACGCCGAGAATCACACCCAACATCGTCAGGATCGACCGGGCCTTGTTCGCCCGGATCTCCTTCAACCCGATATCGATGGCGCTCCAGAGATTCACTTTTTTGAAAGCTCCAAATCCCAAG
>JAYPGD010000292.1:2015-7405 GCA_038126655.1 Verrucomicrobiales bacterium | reverse complement strand
GCAAGCTTCCCAAGCTTGACACGAGGGTTCGATTCCCTTCACCCGCTCCACTTTTCTTTCCCCGAACACTGAAGCAGCGAACGTGGATTCGCTCTCTTTCAGTGTCAGTGTGGCGCGCAGCCGATCTTGCCGATGCCGAAAGCGAAGGCTCCGGTCACCAGCAGAAGAGGGAACGCATTCCCCTTGACGGCCAGGAGAATGCTCCAAGCGAGAGCGAGGGCCATGAAGAGCCAGATGAAGGTTGCGAGCCAAAATTCTTTCATAAGGCGCGGGATGTTAGCCGTTTTTGCCGGTGAGGCAAGTGTTCGAGACAAAAAAGCGATGGAACTGTGGGGGGGCGGGATTCGTTCGATTTGACAGACAGGCCGGCGCATCGTATGGGTAACCCGTTGTCATAAACAAGGTCTGCAGGAAGAATCAGGAATTTTTATGCCCAAGCGCATCCGACAGGGAAGATCCTCGAGCGTTCCCCTCGTTTTGGCGGTTGCTGTCGCGATGGCCTTTGCGCTCTGGCAGACCCGGGATAATTCCCGTCTGGCCGGGGAGGTGAGGGCGGCGCGGAATGAATCGCAGGCCGTTCAAACCCAACAACTTCAGAAGATCCTGGAGCAGGAGGCGCAGATCGTTGAACTGTCCGAGATTCTCCAGCTTTCCACCGAGAAACTGCAGCAGGCGCCGCTGCGTTGACGAATCGTCCGGCGACGGTTGCCGCAGCGGCGCAGGTTGCCCGGCCGGCTCCCCCGCCATTGAGCGCCGAGGTGATCGAACATCTGCAGGCCCAGGTCAAGGCGCCGGTTGTGGAGACGGGAACCGATTCCTCCGGCGAGGAGACCCGATCCTACACCTTTCCGGAACTGGTCTCTCCCGAAGGCGAGCTTCATGGGACGGACATGAAATTCAGCCGGCAGTATGGATCCAAGCTCGCCTTCCGTTCCTCAGCCGGTCTCCCGGTGACCTTTGAAGTTGATGAGCTTCATCCCGGCATCCTCACCCATCTCGGGATCGATCCCTATGAAGCGCAGCGCGCGCAGGATGAGATGGACGAAAAGGCCGCGCGACGCAAGGAAGCCCAGCGGGAACGTGAGTTGGCCCGGCACAAGGCCCAGGCAGAGGCGATGAAGGAGCGGATGGCGTTGGCCAAGGAACTGCGCAAGGAGGCTTTTGACCGGCAGGCCAAATTGGCGGAGTTGGACAACGAGCGCACCAAGGCCTTGGCGGCCATGAAGCAGGCGGACGCCGCCATGATCGAGGCGCAGAAGCCGCCGACGACATTGGTCAACAACGGTTCGGGTTTCGGGTTCGGCTCTGGAACTCTTTTTGCGCCCTCGACGACCCCTGGCGTCATTGGGACGCAAGGAGCCAGGTCGGTCGGGCAGAGCGCGCCCAGCGGCATTCAAACCGGAGGCGCACAATCAACGCCTGTCGCCCCGGTGTTTATTCAACCCAGCCGGCGGTCGCGCTTGCCGGGGCAACTTCAAAACGGTCAGTGAAAGGATTTCCATGACGCGTCGTTTTCAATTCATCGATGTCATCGTATTGATGGCCGTTGTGGCCGCAGTGGGCGTCGCCGCGCGGCCGTCGCCGGATACGCATCAACCGCCGGCCGGCTCCGGGGATTCGGCCCGGATGGCAGGTCCTGTTCCTGAATTTGCGGCGGCGAAGGAGTCGAGAGCTTCATTCACGGCGGCAATTGCCGGCGCGGAGCAGGTCTTGCAGGCGGAGGAGCGACGCGCGCTTGCGTTGGCTGAAAGCGAACGGGCGCAAGCGGAGGCGGCCCGCACGATCGAAGCGAGGCGGGAGGCCGCCATCAGCCGCGCCCGGAATCTTCGGCAGGCATCGCTGGCGCGAGAGAAGGAACGGTTTGACGCCAGGATCGCCAGCATGGCTGAAGAAAACACCGTCTTGGTCGAAGAGGCGATCAAACGCGAAGAGCATGCAATCGCGGTCAGTCACGCGACCGTGGATCAGCGGAACCGGGATCAGTGGAACGACCTGTCCAGATTCCTGGTTTCTGGGGTCACCGCGATCGATGCCACTCCTTCCACGGCGCCCACCTGACCGGGCATGCCCGCGCCTGTCGCGAAGTTCGCCAGTTGGCGGACACCAGCTTCCCCCGAATTGATAAGCCAGTTCTACAAGCCGGCGGAACCCTACAAAGGCTCCGGTCTCCTGGATCGGCCTGCGAAGACGTTCGATAGCGCGTCGTCCAACACTCAAGCGGGACCACGTTGAATCTCGTCAGGCGGCGTCATTGTTTTCCCTCCCGACATCCAGCCAAGGCATGCGAATCGGAGCACGGACATTCATTCTGACGGCAGCCTACGCTGTTTTCACCTGGTCGCATTTCACGCCGATCAAGCGGTAACCGAGACTTATGGATCGCCGAGCGCAACTGCTTGTCTTGGCGGGCGTCGTGGGCGCAATTGCCTTCGGCGTGAAGCGAGACGCCGGAAGGTTGTCGCCTGTTGGCACCCCCGCATCTTCAACACCGAAGGGTCGGGTTGCCCATGTCGCGCCCGCGGTCGATGCGGTTGCCGTTGCCCGGGACACAATTGCCGACGCGGATTCCGCATTGCGCATCAACCAGGTCGCAATTGACGCCTCGAACGAGCGGACGCGGTTGGAGGCCGTTGATCGGGAACAACAGGCTGCCGCGATCGCGCGACGGGAGGCCGCCGCCGAACGCGTGCGCAAACTTAGGGAGGCGGCGAGGGCCAATGTCAAAAAAGCATTCGACGACAAGTTGGCCGCAATGGAGCGGGAGAACGCTGAACTCATCGGGGAGGCGATCAATCGTGAAGACGCGGCCATCAAGGTCAGTCATGCCACCCTTGCCCGGCGAAACTCGGCGCAGTGGAAGGACTATTCCGATTTCCTCTCTGGACACATTCGCGGCGCATGAATTCCCGCCTCTTCGCCCGCCAGTTGGCGGACCTCGGCTTCTCCGGAACTTGTGAGTCTGTTCTACCGGCCCGTCGAGCCCTACGAGGGATCGGGGTTGCTCGATAAGCCGTCGAATTATGCGAACACACGCGAAACGACGGAGGCGGAACTGCGTTGAGGCGGATTCCGCCAATCGATGCCGTCAGGAAAGGCCTTCAGGAATACAATGGCTTCAGAAGCGGAGTCTTCTGGATTCGCCTTCAGCGGAGCTCTGCGATTCATTCGGCGGCGCTGTTGAACAAATCCATCCGAGCGCGGCTGCCGCGCCAGGTGAGCGCGTCGTTTCCCACGTCCTCGGTTTTCTCCCCTCGAACGTCCCGCACGTGGATCTTGTGGTTCGCCCGGTAGACGCTCGTTCCATAAACCAGCGACATGCTGGAATCGCGGTTTTCGAAGATGGGTCGGTCGGAGGGGATGTCGCCGATGGGGTAGATGAAGGCTCCGAGGATCTCGGTCCTGGCGCCGTCGGTGGCCAGGAGTTTGGTGCTTTCGTATTCCGTTTTGAAACCCAGGCTCCAGATGGTTGCGCCCCGGTTGACGATGCAGGGGCCGTCGCCGTGCATTTCGACGTTCCATTGTCGCGCCCAGACCTGTTGCGGATGATCGAAGTTCCAACGCGGCGCGACCACATCCTCCAGAAACAGCTTTCCGCAGCCGGCCTCGTTTCGATAGGGCGCGGTTTCGCCATGTCGGACAACAAGCGTCGCGGGGGAGGCGTGCACGAAGCCTTCCACCTGCAGGCGTTCGATGGCGACGATCCGTTCCGCGTCCGGTTGCTCGAACCGCATAGCGGGCCGATCGTCGCGAACGCCGGTCATTCGCCGGATCGATGACTTCATGCCGAGCAGGCAGGTCACGTCACCGCGCAGGATCACGGTGTCGGCGACTTCGTAGGCGCCCTGGGGGAAATAGACGGTCCTTGAGCCGGAATCAATGGCCGCCTGGATGGCGGGAGCCCAGTCCTTGCCGCGGCGTTTGGAGGCGAATTTGAGGACGTTCACCCAGTCTTCCTTTGGATCGCCGCGGTCGATTTTCGGCGTGTCTTCGATCGGGAGCTTTAGCGCGGTGCGCGGCGAGTCGAAGGTCGTGACCATCCGTTCCTGACTCACGTGTTCCGCGACCTTGGGGCCGGGAATCTTGCGGCTTTGAAAAGTCTCATCCTCGTTGCGCTCCTTCCATTCCTCGTTGATCGCGAAGCCATAGCCGTCGATCCCGAGATTGCGGGCATAGAGGCCGCCGCGATTCATGATGGCGGCGGTGTCCATGTCGCCTCCGGCAAACACGGAATCGAGCACGGCAGCCATGCCGTTGGCCGAGGCATTGAGGATGGCGGGGACGGCGTTGGTGCTGAAGATCCTGCGCAGGGCCAGGATATTGCCGGCGTTGTGGATTCCCGCGACCTTCTGGCCCCGCATGACGATGTTTTCCATCGTCATGCTGTATTCCTGGTGGGCGAGTTGCATGGCGTGGTCGAAGCCGTCGATGGACACGTTCCTGATCAGCGCCGGCCCCGGCCAGGGCGCGCGCATGTCGATGCCCGTCACGCCGTCCCCGTCGGATGACCGGATGGCGACGTTCTCGATTGCGCCATGGTTGTTCGCGTGGAAGGCGAGCGCCGTCGCTCCGGGGTTGCCGCTTCCGGTGTCGAGGCTGAGGTCGATCAGGTAGTTGCCGATGGAACTGCCGCTGCCGCGACCGTCGCCGCCCCAATTGCTCACGGTCACAAGCGGCTTCGGAGACCCGGGATCGTCGAAACCTTTCGCCTTCGTCGCCAGTTGAATGACGGTTTCGTCCCGTCCGGCGCCCTGCATGATGAAGAAGCGACTCCAGCGCAGCGAGTCGGAGACGAGGTAGGTCCCGGGCGGGATGTAGAGCGTGTTGTAGGCGAGGGGAACCTTGTTCGCCAGATCCCGGAATGCCTTGCGATAGGCCAGGGTGTTGTCGGTCTTCCCATCGCCGACGCCGCCGAAGCCCTCCACAAAATCGATGTGTCCGGCGTCGAGCGGAAAGGTTTCGTCCCTGGCGTTGAAATCGATGTCCTTCAAGGGGACGTCGACAGCGCGGAGGAACTCGCCGGGTTTGAGCGCGGTGTCGGTCAGGCGGACCTCGTCCATCCAGCCGTTCAATCCGGCGCCGTCATATTGACCGCCGACGAGCAGCGGCGCGTCGTCCCATTTCAAGGGGAAGGGGACCCTGACCGTTTTCGATTCGTAGTAATCCACATAGAGCGTCGCGGTCTTCTTGATGGCGTCGTAGACGAAGGCCAGGTGCCGCCATTGGTTCAAGGTCTCCTTGCGCGGGCGGGAGATGCTGAGGTGGTGGCCGGCGGTCCATCTGACCATGGGCCCGCCGGGCGATCGAAAGTTGGCCCCGTAGTAGGTTTGTTTCCATTGGGGGCGGTAAACGGCTCCCATCATCCAGGTCGTGCCCGTCGTGGTCTTCGGAGT
>JAYPGD010000292.1:0-2005 GCA_038126655.1 Verrucomicrobiales bacterium | reverse complement strand
GTCTTGAAGGCCACGGGGCCTTGCCAGAAGTTCGTCGCCTTCACGAACATCTCCAATGTGAAACTCTGGATGCCCGATCGCGGGCCCTCCTTTTTCGGATCGAAGGAAATCTCGATGTGTTGACTGACCTGGTTGGCGGCGCGCAGGAAGACGGACGCCTGATTGGTGTAGGAGGTCCGCGTCTGAGGGCTGTAGATGTAGGGGGCCGGGACGTCGTCGGATGCGCGGATCGAATCCGGAGATCGCGCGGTTGTGGGCTTCTTCTTCTTTTCTCCTTTCGGCTCAAACCGCAGATAGCGGAAGGATTCTGAATGGGCGACAGTCGCCGCCAGGCAGATGGCGGCGGCAACGACGGGGAACAGGCGAATCATCCGTGTTGCCGGAATGATCCGACACAATCCCCGGAAACGCAACCCAGTCCAGGGCTTGCGCGCAACATCCGTCACTTCGCCCCGGCAAGATCGTGAAAGACGATGATCGAGGGATTGCCTACAGGCGTGTAGTGGCCGGTGAAGCTCAGGGCGCCGGATTCGTGGTTCACACGGAAAACGGCAATGTTGTCCGCGCGTTGATTGCAGACATAGAGGAACCGGCTGCTGGGATCGAAATTGAAACTGCGGGGGTAGTTGCCGCGCGTCTGCTCGTCTCCCGCCCAGGTCAATCTGCCGTCCTTCCCGACGGAGAAGATTCCGATGCTGTCGTGCAGCCGATTGCCGGCATAAACATAGCGTCCGTCCTCGGAAACCATGATTCCCGAGCAGAAATTGCTGCCGGCGTAGCCGGCTGGAAGACTGGAGATCGTCTGCCGGGATGTGAGTCGTCCCTTGGCTGAGTCATAGTCGAACAAGACAATGGTGGAGCCCTCTTCCTGGAGGGAATAGAGCCAACGCCCATTGGGATGAAAGTGAAAATGGCGAGGCCCGTCGCCCGGCGGCAGGGAAACATACTGAGGATCATTCGGCGTGAGCTTCCCGCGCTCTTCATCAAACCTCCAGACGTAGATCCGATCCTGACCCAGATCGACATGGAGAACGAACCGCCCGGATGGATCGGACTCGATCATGTGCGCGTGCGGTTGATCGTGCCCGCTGAAAGCAAAGCTCCCGGGAGGCGCGTTCGGCGCCCGCGTGGGCCCCACATTGCCATCGTCCTGATTGATGTCTGTGGCTGCCCCAAGGCTCCCATCGGCGCGAATCGGAAGAACCGCCACGGAGCCGCCGAAGTAGTTCGCCACCAACACGAACTTTCCCGAGGGATGAACGCTCAAATGAGCCGGCCCTTTGCCGCCGGAGTTGACGCTGTTCAAGAGTTTCAGTTTTCCATTTGCCGGGTCGACTGCGAAGGCGCTGACCGACCCCGCCTCGTTGTCGCCGATCCGCTCCGTTTCATTCGCGGAATAGAGACGCGTGCGATCGGCGTTGAACACCAGGGCGCTGGGGCTCGTGCCCATTTCCACGAGCCCGGCCGGCGTCATGGCGCCGGTGTCGCGATTGACGCGGTACAGATGAATGCCTCGGCCATTTCCGGGCGGGAGGTCCACCTGCGTCGGGCGCATGTTCTTGAGCGGCGAGGTGTAGGTCCCCACGTAGGCCATGAGGGGTTTGCCGCCATCGTTGGATTGGGCATGAAGCAGAGACGTTGGCAGCGTCAGGGCCGCTCCCGCGATGAGTGTGAACGCTTTCAGGAACAAGGCGCGACAAGGATTGGACGGAATCATATGAATATGGGACTTCGGCATTGCGGCGATGTCAGAAACTCCGAACAGGTCTCGCTGATGAAGCAACGGTCGAGGTCATCGCCAAGGATCGCCTCAACCGCACGGTTATCGCCTGTTCTTCCGGCTCTCGAGTCACTTTGCCCCAAACGACGAACTGAACGGCGACGCGGGAAGGCCGGCCTTGTTGCCGAAGTTCGGCTCGGCGGTTTCGTGCCAGCCGAAGCGGACGTGCTGGGGTTTCGCGATCGCATCGCTGGAAACGACGATCGTGTCGCCATCGATCCGGGC
>JAYPGD010000291.1:6098-7512 GCA_038126655.1 Verrucomicrobiales bacterium | reverse complement strand
TGGGATGTGTTCCAGATCGAAGGGCCGCACATGGTCTGGTATTTCCGCGGCGATCCGCACGTCCACACCTGGGTCCAGATCAAGGATAGAGTCTGAGGAATGCGGAAGGCGGAAGGCGGAGGATGCGGTTCGATGGTTGTCGCGTGAGGGTTCCGTTTTTCGGCCGACACAGCCGACGCTACATCTGTGAAGTAGTTGCGATTGACGTTTCTGCGTAAGCGCTTGTCGCTTCAGTCCAATTTCTTGAGTCGCAGATTTCGGAAAGCGACGACGCAGCCCTTGCCATGGTCCTGCAGGGCGATGAAGCCCCGCTTGCGGCTCATTTCCGAGTCGCGATCGATCACGGCGGCGAATTCCACGCCGTTGATTTTCTGGATGAGCTTCGGCCCCTGGGCGACGATTTCCATCGTGTTCCACTCGTGATTCCTGAAGTGGGCCTGGATTTGCTCCGGATTGGCGGACTGCTTGACTGACTTGGAGCCGTCGGGGGCGATGGTGGCGACCTGGCCGGCGGTGGCCATCAGGTGGCGCGCCTTCTTCTTCGGGTGCTCCTTGGCGAGCAATGAGTGATGCCACAGGCCCATCTTCTTCTGTTCGGCGACCTCGACCTGATACCCGAAGACCTGCCACTTGCCGAGGTCGTCGCTGCGGACCTGCACGCCCGAGTTGCCCTTGTCCCAGCGAAACTCGAGTCGGAGGATGAAGTCGGCGGGTTGTTCCCGGCGCCAGATGAGCCAGTTTTTCTCCTTGGCCTTGCCGGTGCACCAGATCTCGCCGTTGCGGACTTCCCACATGCCCGGTTGGACGTCCCAACCGGCAAGATCCTTGCCGTTGAAGATCGGGGTGAAACCTTTCTCGTCCGCGTGGAGGGCAAGGGCGGACAGAAGGAGGGCGAGCGCGATGGATGGTTTTGTCAGTGACTTCATTGTTGGGGGGAAAGATTGAGTTTCTTCAGGACTGCATCAGGCGGTCCATTCCACTCGGTCTGCGGGGTGTTGCCGAGGTAGCCGATGTCCTTCATGCCGGCCGGAGTGGTGTAATAGCCGCCGGCGACGAGATTGCGTAGGCGGTAAAAGAAACTACCGGGGAAGCGCCGTGAATCCTTCTTTGCCTGCCGGGCCAATTCCTGGCAGGCGGCGAGTTGTTCCTTGGCGGGCAGGGAGACGAAGTCCTTCGCGCCGCGGCGGGCGGCTTCCTCGTC
The DNA here is from genome assembly GCA_038126655.1 of Verrucomicrobiales bacterium. GTDB lineage: Bacteria > Verrucomicrobiota > Verrucomicrobiia > Limisphaerales > JAYPEY01 > JAYPEY01. The sequence goes on along the minus strand of JAYPGD010000291.1, from coordinate 6,311 downwards.
CATCCAGGCCAGGCCCTTGAGAATGATGCTGCGATCCGACTTCTGGCCAGGATAGGGGGAGCTGATCCATTCATCGACAAAGTCGTGCACGCCGAGGGAGGAGGCGCTGGGCGAGGATTCGTCGGCGGGCATGATGATGTCGCACAGGATGATGACGAGGCGGCGTTGGGCGTCGTCGAAGGTCAGGGGCCAGAGGTCGCCGGGGGCGTAGCT
>JAYPGD010000291.1:2480-6088 GCA_038126655.1 Verrucomicrobiales bacterium | reverse complement strand
CGGTTGGTAGTTGCGGATGAGATCGGGGTCGGGACCGTAGCCGTTGGCGACGACGGATCTGGGGCGGGCGCCGGATCGGTCGGCGGCCGGGGCGTCGCGTTCGAGGAGCGGGATGGCGGCCGTGGCGGCCCCAATCCATTGCAGGGCGTCACGACGGTTGAGGCGGGGAGAGGACATGGCGGGTCAAGAATGGCAGATGGCGGATGGCGGGCGCTAGATGTTTCCGTTGTTCAGCTCTTCGATGAGGTGGTCGGCGGCGCGGTAGGCGAGAGCCATGATGGTCAGGGTGGGGTTCTTGTCGGCGGTCCCGGGAAAGGTGGCTCCGTCGGCCATGATGAGATTGGGCACATCCCAGGTCTGGCACCATTGATTGGTGACGGATTTTGAGCGATCGGCGCCCATGACGGCGCCGCCGACTTCGTGGATGATGCGGCCGCCCAGGCTGATGGCTTTTTCGGGATTGTCGATGTCGGGCTGGCGGAAGAAGCGTCCGCCCATGGCGTCGAGGATTTCAGCCATGGCCTGCTGTTGATGGGAGACCTGACGGAGCTCGTCGGCGGACCATTTCCAATGGAAGCGCAGGGCGGGGATGCCCCATTTGTCCTTCAACTTGGGATCGAGCTCGCAATAGCAGTCGTCGTTGGCGGCCATGGCGCCCTGCGCGCCGATGCCTTGGAAGGAGCCGTAATAGCGGCGGGCGTCTTCCTTGAGCTGTTTGCCAAACGGGATGCCGTCGCTTTCGGACACGCGGTCGAAGCTCCTGCCGGTGTTGAGGCTGGGCATCTTGCGGCCGCTGACGGTCAGCGCCTTGTAGCCGCCGGAAAAGTCGAGTTTGTCCTGCTGGCCCGCGAGCCACCAGGGCATGTAGGCCTGTTGGCCAACGACGCCGTCCTCGTTGTGCAACGGGAGATTCTCCAATGCCGGAATCTGCGCGCTGACGCGGCTGGCGACGGAGTCGGTGAGATACTTGCCGACCTTGCCGCTGGAATTGGCGAGGCCGTCCGGGAATTGGTTCGACTTGGAATTCAGCAGCAGGCGGACGGATTCCTGCGAACCGGCGGCGAGGACGACGACGCGGCCCTTGGCCTGATGCTCCGCGCCGGTGGTCTTGTCGATGAAGGTGACGCCATTGGCCCTGCCCGCCTTGTTGAGCGTGACCTCGCGGGCCATGGCGTTGGGCAGGATGTCGAGGTTGCCGGACTTTAGGGCGGGGGTGAGGTAGACCGAGGTGGAATCGAAGGCTGCCTTGATGGAGCAGCCGCGATGGCAGTCGGTGGCGTAGATGCAGGGAAGGCGAAGGCGCATGTTTTCCGCAAGGAGGCGTTGGGCCTTGCGGTTGCGCGGGTGCAGTTTTCCGGGAACGCGGCCGGCGTCCTGAGCCCGGGTCAGGATGGCGCGATGGATGGGCACGACGTCTATCCCCAGTTTTTTTGCGCGTTGTTGGGCAAGCAACTCGCCGGCGCGAAACCTGGGCGGCGGCAGCAGGACGCCGGGCGAGGAATCGGGCGAGTTCTCGATGCCCTCGTTGTCGCCGAAGATTCCGACTAGCATCTCGGCCTTGTCGTACCAGGGCGCGAGGTCGTCGTAGCTGATCGGCCAGTCGAGGCCCACGCCCAGACGGGAATGGGTCTTGAAGTCGTAGGGGCCGTTGCGGAGGGAGACCCGGCCCCAGTGATTGGTGCGGCCGCCCATCATGCGCTGACGCCACCAATGGAACTGCCGCAGCTTTTCCTTGGACGCATTGGCGTAGGGCTCACCGGGAATCTCCCAGCCCGATTCGATGGAGGCGTCGTAGAAGCCGTACTGTTTGTCGGGCGTCGCCACACCGCGAAGCGGGGCCTGGTCCCAGGTGTGGAGCATGGCGGACTCCGTCACCGGATCGAACATCCGGCCCGCCTCGAGGATGAGGGCCTTGACGCCCGCCATGGTCAGCGAATAGGCCATCTGACCGCCGCCGGCGCCGGAACCGACGATGACCACGTCATACTCGCGCTTCTTCTGTTGGGGGGAGATGAGGGGCATGATTCGAATTATTGGGCGGCCTTGACCCAGGCCTCATTGAAACGGACGTGCTTGATCGTGCGCATATTCTGGCCGAACTTGGCGACGTTGTCGTGGGTGTAGACGATGTGAATGTCGCCGTTGGCGGCCTGGATCAGGGTGGGGTATTGGCCGGAGCCCTGCTTCTTTTCGAACTGTTCGAGCGCGCGGCTCCATTTCCATGTCCGGCCTTCGTCGTCGGACAGGTGCAGCTTCAGCGCATGCCGCCCATCGGCGTCGTTGGTGGCGAGCAGCCAGTTCCCGCTTTGGAGTCCGATGGCCGCGACGCTGGAGCCGGGGCAGGGCAGGTTCAGGGGATCTTCCTCCCAGTTCATGCCCCCGTCATTCGATTCCGCGCGGCGGACCCTGGGCTCGTCCCGCATGAAGGCGACGAGTGAGCCATTGCGCTTGCGGACAAGCGCAGGTTGGACATTGAGAAAGTCGGACAGGATCATCGGCTTGCTGAATTCCCAATGGGCACCGGCATCCTCGGTGAAGGCCATCAACGAGCAGTCCCAGACATCGGAGTAGAGTCCGAGCGCCATGCGTTTTCCGCTCAGCATGATCGGCGGTTGGCGCGGCATCCAGCCAATGCGATGCCAGAGCTTCTCCGAGGCGAGCTTCTGCTTGCGTTTGAATTCCGGAATCTCGCGCCGGGGAATCTTCCCTTCCGCGAGCATTCGATCCACCGACTCGACGTAGGTCTTCTCGAGTTCCTTGGGAAAGGCGATCAGCGAATCCTGCCAGTTCCAGATCGGCGCGCCATCGCCTTCGTAGTCTGTGGAGATGCGATACTTGAGAAAGTGGCCGCGCACCTCGTTGTCGAGCGAGGAAATCCAGAACAGCCAGAGGCGCTTCTGAGGATCGATGAACAGGGTGGGGTTCTGATCGGGAAGATTCTTGTTGTCCGCCAGCACGAAGGGGGCGGACCACCTGCTTGAGCCTTTCGATCTGCGCGAGGCGAGGATGACGAGCGAGTTGTCCTTGCGTTCGCCCTGTCCATGAAACCAGCAGGCGAGGAGATTGCCACGCGGCGTCTCCACAATGCTGGGAGAGTGATTGTGGAAGCGCTCCGGCGGGAAGATGAGTCCGGATTCAAACAGGGCTGAGGCCGCCTCGGTTGAACGAGCAGGGATCGCCAGCAGGACGCAGACCGCGAGCGCGGCGATGCCCCGATGGATTGAGAAGCTGCCATGCATGGTTGTGAAGGGAAACACACGTGAAGAATTGGCTCAATTCCAATCAGGGGAAACACCGAAGAATCGAGGACTGTCATCGGGAACTGACGGATGAAATCAACGTACGTGGATTTTATTCGTCGGCTGAAACTGTGGATTCTCATTCGAAAGTCTGCAGGAATCTGCGATAAGGGGCGGATGCAATGGAATCTCTCTGGACGATCCTGTGAAGAAGACTGAAGCAACGGCCTGTTTGAAGACCGCCGTCGACGCGGCCGGTGAAGTCGGGGAGATGATGCGGCGGCATTTGAACTCGACGTCCAAGAGCATAGATCTGGAGACGCAGCATGACATCAAGCTGGCGTTGGATTCGCGCGCGCAGCGGTTGAT
>JAYPGD010000291.1:0-2470 GCA_038126655.1 Verrucomicrobiales bacterium | reverse complement strand
CGGTTCTGGGCGAGGAGGGGCCCCTTGGCGACATCGATTCCGAACGACGCTGGGTGGTGGATCCGATCGACGGCACGGTGAATTTTGCGTATGGCCTGCCGCATGCCTGTGTTTCGATTGCGTTGCAGGAGCGGGTGAAGCCGGCGAAGGCGTCGTTGGCAAAGACCTATCCTGACCTGAATTACGCGACAATCGCCGGCGCGGTCTATGATCCGTTCCAGGAGGAGCTCTGGACGGCGCTTCGAGGCGGGGTGGCGCGGTTGAATGGACGGAAGATCTTCGTCAGTTCGCGCGATCGATTGGACCGGGCCCTGATTGCGATGGGGTTCTCCAGTTCGCCCGGGGCGATGGAGGAGAAGGGGAGATTCTTTGGACGATTGTTTTCCAAGGTCCGGAAGATCCGGTTGCTTGGGGCGGGGGCGTTGTCGTTGACCTATGTGGCGACGGGGAGGCTGGACGCCTATGTGCAATCGGGCATCCGGCTGTGGGACATCGCCGCGGGCGGGCTGATTGTGGAGCGCGCGGGCGGCGAGTTGTGGACGCGTCCGGTCCCCGGCGAGCACGCCTACGACATCGTTGCGAGCAATGGAAGACTGAGGCGGAAGCTGGAGCGGGTCCAGCGGGAGGCGGCGGGCATCTGAAATCCCAGGTTTCAGATTTCGAATCAGGAGTCAGGCGTCGATCTCGTAGGCCTTGATCTTGTTGTAGAGGGTCTGGCGGCCGATGCCGAGGCGCTTGGCGGCCTCGAGTTTGTTGCCGCCGGTTTCCTTGAGTATCTGGATGATGGCGTTGCGTTCGACGCCCTGCATCAGGGTGAGTTTCGCGGAGGATGTCTGTTCGGGCGGTGCTTCGTCCGAGATGGAAAGATCGCCCTCCGTGAGTTCGTCGGTGTCGCACATCAACACGGCCTGCTGGATGACGTTCTGCAGTTGGCGCACATTGCCGGGCCAGTCGAAGGAGCGGAGACGATTCTGGGCGGCGTCGGTGAAGCCGTTGATGACCTGGTTTGCCTGTGCGGAATAGCGTTTCAGGAAGTCTTCGGCCAGCGGGATGATATCCTCGCGGCGATCCCGTAGGGAGGGGAGTTCCAGGGTGATCTCATTGACCCGGTAATAGAGGTCCTCGCGGAGGCTGCCGTCGCTGAGCGCCTCACGGACATCGCGATTGGTGATGGAAAGGACGCGGCAGTCTGTTTCGTAGGGAGTCTCACTGCCGACGGGGTGGGCGAACTTTTCCTGGAGCACGCGCAGCAGCTTGCTCTGGGTGTCGACCGGCATTTCGGTGATCTGATCGAGGACGAGCGTGCCGCCGTTTGCCTGTCGGAAGAGCCCTTCGCGGTCGTCCAGGTCGTTGCCGTCGGCGTCCTTCGTGACGGAGCCGAAGAGTTCGGCGTCGATTTCGTCCTTGGGCAGGGCGGCGCAGTTGACCTTGACGATGGGGCCCTGATTGCGGGGACTGATCGTGTGGATCATGTCGGCGATGACCTCCTTGCCGGCGCCGCTGGCGCCGGTGATCAGCACGGAGACGTCCGAAGGCGCGACTTTTCCCACCTTGCGGATGAGGTCCTTCATGGCCGCGCTGCGATAGGTGGGCGAGGCGCTGTTGCTGATGCTGGTCAGGGCCTTTCTGAGCGAGCTGGCTTCCTGCTTGAGGTTCTTGTGCTCGACCGCGCGTTCGAGGGAGACCAGCAACGTCTTGGGATCGAAGGGCTTCTGTTGGAAGTCGTAGGCGCCGAGTTTGATGGCCTGCACGGCGGTGTCCAGCCCGCCGTGGCCGGTGAGCATGACGACCTCGGTGTCCGGCCAGGCCTTCTTGATCTTGGGGAGCAGATCGAGGCCGTCGGCGTCGGGCAGTTTGAGATCCAACAGCGCGAGATCGGGCTGGGGGCCCTTCAAGGCCTTTTCCAGACCGGCGCCGTCCTCGGTTTCCAGAACATCGTATCCGGCTTTCGTGAGAATGATTCTCAGCAGTGCGCGGATATCGGCCTCGTCATCAATAACCAGAATGCGTGTGCTCATGTGTCGAGAAAGGGGAAAACGACGACCAGTTGGATATACATAGTCGCCCGACTATTCAAGCCGATGTGACGCTTTTGTTGCAGGCAGCTCGCGGGTGTCAAAAGATTGCGCAGAGATGTCTAGATATCGGTGTCCGGGAAGCGTTTCTTGATCATTTTTTTGACACTATTTTCCTCATCGGGTTTGAGGAGGCGGCGTTGAATCCGGCGTTGCACGCCATCGAGCAGCTCCAGCCAGTCCTCCAGCGGCGGGGATTCCATGGGTTCCCAGTTCTCGAAGCGTCTTCCGCGCGCATAGAAGAGCCAGCGGTTGCCCTCATGTTTGGCATAGACTTCGCGGCGCTCGCCGTCGTCGGTCCGACCTTTCCAGCTGATCTCGCCTTTCTTGGCCATCGGGATTATTCGGGGCGGTCCACGGCGGCGACGGCCATGGATGCGATGCCTTCGCCGCGG
>JAYPGD010000290.1:0-7518 GCA_038126655.1 Verrucomicrobiales bacterium | reverse complement strand
GTGTATTTGAATCCCTGCTCCTTCAGGAAATGGTGCGCCTTGAGCGACCGGCCGCCCGCCTTGCAGTGGATGTAGATCTGCTCGTTCGGATCCAGTTCCGTGAAACGCTGCGGCAACTGGCTGAGCGGGATCTGCGGGACGCCCTCGATGCGGGCGATCTCGAGTTCGTCCGGTTCGCGGACATCGATGACCTTGATGCCGAGGCCGGGGTCGTCGAGCGCCTTCTTCATGTCCTGGACGGAAACCTCGTCGGCGCTGTGATCCTCCTCCTGCTCGCCCTGTTCCGGGATGCCGCAGAACTGCTGGTAGTCGATGAGTTCGGTGACGGTGGGGTTCTCGCCGCAGACGGGGCACTTGGGATCCTTGCGCAGCTTCAACTCACGGAATTTCATGTCCAACGCATTGAACAGGAGCAGGCGTCCGATGAGCGGGTTGCCCTTGCCGAGGATGAGCTTGATGATCTCGTTGGCCTGGATGCAGCCGACGATGCCGGGCAGGACGCCGAGCACGCCGCCTTCCGCGCAACTGGGGACCATGCCGGGAGGCGGCGGTTCCGGGTAGAGGCAGCGGTAGCAGGGGCCGCCCTGCTCGGGCGCGAAGACGCTGGCCTGGCCTTCGAAGCGAAAGATCGAGCCGTAGACGTTCGGCTTCTTCAGGATCACGCAGGCGTCGTTGGTCAGGTAGCGCGTGGGGAAATTGTCCGTGCCATCGACGACGATGTCGTAGGGGCGGATGATGTCGAGCGCGACCTCGCTGGTGAGCATGGTGTTGTGGATTTCAACCTCGACGTTGGGGTTGATGTCCTTGAGCGTCTCGACGGCGGACTCCGCCTTCGGTCTTCCGCAATCCTTGGTGCCATGCAGGATCTGTCGTTGCAGATTGGAAAAATCGACCTCGTCGAATTCCACGATGCCGAGCTTGCCGACGCCGGCCGCGGCGAGATACATGGCGATGGGGGAGCCGAGGCCGCCGGCACCGATGCAGAGCACCTTGGCCGCCTTGAGCTTCTTCTGCCCCTCCATTCCAACCTCGGGCAGGATCAGGTGCCGCGAATAGCGCTTAATTTCGTCGTTGTCTAATTGCATGGTTCCTATTTGAGTAACGGCTGCCGAAAGACGCGGAACATACACGGCGCACGGAGTTCTGCAAATAATCAATGTCGCTGCCATCCAAACCCAAGGTCGTTGCCAAGCGCCTTCGCAAGCTCACCGAGCTTCGCCCCACGCTCGCAGTTCAATGGGGGAGCGGATTCAGGCGGTTTGCCAAGGCGGTCAAGGTGGATTGTGAGATTCCCTACGGCAAGATTCCGGGGTTTCCCGAAGCGGCGGTCCCGGGGCACGAGGGGAGCCTGATCTTTGGGAAGATTGCCCGGATTCCGGTCGCAGTGCTCTGTGGTCGCGCGCACTATTATGAGGGGCATTCCATGCGGGAGATCACCTTTCCGGTCCGGGCGCTGGCCGCGTTCGGGATCGAGACGCTGTTGCTGACCAACGCCGCGGGGGGGATCAACCAGGGATTCAAGCCGGGCGAATTCATGCAGATCACGGATCACATCAATCTGATGGGGCGCAATCCGTTGCGGGGCGAACGCGACAAGGACGGACCGCCCTTTCTGGACATGAGCCAGGTTTATGACCCGGAATTGAATTTTCTCTTGTTGAATGCCGCGCTCAAGACCGGTGTCAAGCTGCATAAGGGCGTTTACCTGGCGGTCTCAGGGCCGACCTACGAAACGCCGGCGGAAATCCGCGCCTTCGAAGGACTGGGCGCCGATGCGATCGGCATGAGCACGGTTCCGGAGGCCGTTGTCGGGAGGCATTGCGGTCTGCGCGTGGCCGGGGTTTCCTGCATCACCAATGTCGCCTGCGTCACGGCGGCGCAGAAGGTGAGTCATGAGGAGGTGTTGGCCGTCGGGGGCAAGGCGGCGAAGGAGGCGGCGGATTTTCTGGAATCGTTTGTAAAACTCCATGACCACGGGCGACAAGAATGAACTGATGGCCGCGGCCTTGAAGGCGCGCGAGAATGCGGTGGCTCCTTATTCGGAGTTTGCCGTGGGGGCCGCGGTGATGACGGACGAGGGCGAGGTTTACACCGGCGCCAACGTGGAAAGCGCGAGTTATGGTCTGACCTGTTGCGCGGAGCGGGTGGCGCTGTTCAAGGCGCTGACGGCGGGGAAGCGAAAGATCCAGGCGGTCGGGGTCATTGCGCGGCACAGCGGCGGGCCGATGCCCTGTGGCGCCTGTCGACAACTGCTGGCGGAATACGCCCCCAATGCCGCGGTCTATGTCTCCGACAGCGAATGGCCGGAAGCGACACGGTCGTTCACGGTCCGGGAACTGCTCCCTGAGGCGTTCACCGGCCCGGGAGAGTGAAGCGGTTCCGCCTTTCAAGGCGAACGCCAAACGCTCACTCAAGTCTCAGCCTCAGCCTGAAAAGGGGATTTGCGCGCACGGCGCGGATGATTTCGTTGGGGGGCGTTGGTTAACCGTCCGATTGCCCGGTTGTTCAGGTTCTTCGTTGCCCCGGTCGGCGCACGGTCACTTTCAGCCCCGCGGGCTTGTCCTTGAGCCATTCGATGAACCGGGCCATCTCGGGATGGGCTTTCAGCGACTCCAGGGTGTTGTGGTCCCGCTCCAGTTCCTTCTCGGTGAAGAGGGCGTGGATCTGCTTGTGGCAGGGGCGGCAGAGCAGGGCGATGCGCTCCTTCACCTCGCGGCGGTCGAACTGTTTCTTGTTCCGTTTGTTGGCGTGGCGCGTGCGCGGGATAAGGTGGTGCTTGGTCAGTTCGTCCACCTCGCGTCCGCAGAGTTCGCACTGGCAGGGGCGTTTCATGGCATCCGGATTGCATGAAGAAGGCCCGCGCTCCAAGGGAGCGCGGGCCGTGCATGAAGGGGATTGCGGCTCCGCTCAGACGAGTTTCTTGAACCAGGCGGCGTCGCCGGGGACGGCGATCGGATACTGGCCGTTCTCGTCGGGCTGACTCTGCGGATCACCGGTCCAGCGGCGGGCTTTCTCGTCGTAGCCGAGGTTCTTTGGAAGCAGGCTGATTTCGGAGTTGAAGGCCTGATCCCAGGAGATCTTCTTGCCGGTGTAGGTGCACATGCGGCCGAAGATCGCGGTCATGGTGCTGAGCGCGCCGTATTCAGCCTCATTGTAGGGCTTGTCATTGCGGATCGCCTCGAACAGGTCGTCGTGCTCCTGCTGGTAGGGATTCGGGTCGCGTTGGCCGGCGGCCGGGCGGTGACGCCACTTGTTGGAGCCGGAGAAGATCTGGCCGCCGCTGATGTCGGAATGGCCCTTGGTGCCGACGACGTGTTCGGACACGCTGTTGAAGGTGCCCTTGATGTGACGGCACTGGCTGTAGCAGCGGGAGCCATCCTCATACTCGAACTCGACGAAGTGGTGGTCGAAGATCTCGCCGTCGTCGATGCCCTTGCGGACCTCGCGGCCGCCCATGCCCTGGGCGCTGATGGGGTGCGTGCCCTTGACCCAGTTGATGATGTCGATGTTGTGGATGTGCTGCTCCACGATGTGGTCGCCGCAGGTCCACACAAACTGGTACCAGTTGCGCAGCTGGTATTCCATCTCGCTGGGTTTGCGTCCCCACTGGTCGGTGAGGCCCTGGCGGGTGCCTTTGTGGCCGACGGGGTTGCCGTTCCAATAGCAGCGGGCGGAGACGATGTCGCCGATGGCGCCGTCGTGCAGGCGCTTCATCGTCTCGATGTATTTGGTTTGGTGGTGACGTTGGAGTCCGACGCCGACCTTGAGGTTCTTCTTCTTGGCCTCCTGGGCGGCGGCGAGGACCTTGCGGACGCCGGGGGCGTCGGTGGCGACGGGCTTTTCGAAGAACACATGCTTGCCCTGCTTGATGGCCTCTTCGAACTGCATCGGGCGGAAGCCGGGGGGGGTGGCGAGAACGACGACATCCGCCTCGGCGAAGGCCTTCTTGTAGGCGTCGAAGCCGACAAACTGGCGATCCGGCGGAACGTCCACGTGGTCGTGGTGGTTCTTGCGGATGTTGCTGAGCGAGCCGAGGAGTTTGTCCTCGTAGGCGTCGGCCATGGCGACGAGCTTGACGTTGCCCTTGTTGAGGCGGTTGGTCGTGAGGGCCTGGTTGGCCGCGCCGGTGCCGCGTCCGCCGCAGCCGACGAGCGCCAGTTTCAGCTGATCGCTGGAGGCGGCATGGACGAATTTGTCGACTCCGAGGCTGGCAATGGCGGCGCCGCCGGCGGCCATGGTGGAGCTGCGTCGAAGGAAGTTGCGCCGATTGATCGACGAATGACCGTTGTTTTCAATGCTATGGCTCATGGTTTGTCTGGTTCTTGTCTTGTCGCGCCGAAGCTGGGGAGCGTTGGCGGACACAGGTAATTGGTGATTTGTAGTTCGTTGCCAGATTGCGCGACGCTCTTTTCTTGAGCTTCTTGCGCCTTTTCGTGGCGCCTATTCGCCGTTGCCGCGGCCGGCGTTCCAGTATTCGAACATTTCCTCGGCGCTGGGCACTTCCAGCGGCCGGACAATGCGCATGCCGAGGAACTGGGCGTCGGTGTGATACCAGATGCTCTTGGGGAGCTGGGGGTCCTGGACCTTCCAGTCGGGATGGGACTGAAGGCGCGCGGAGCTGCGGAGGAATTCCGGGTTGTGGTCCCAGGAGCCGCCGCGGGCGGGGCGGGGGTAGAGCTCGACCGGCTTGTTGATCGGATTGACGGCCGTGCCCTTCAGGGTTCCGTAGTAATCCTTGGAGTATTGGTCCAAGACCCATTCGGCGACATTGCCGTGCATGTCGTGGAGGCCCCATTGATTGGGTTTCTTCTTGCCCACCGGTTGGTATTTCCAATCGCTGTTGGCCTCATACCAGGCGTATTCACCGAGTTTGGAGACATCGTCGCCGAAGTGGTACGCTGTGGTGGTTCCGGCGCGGCAGGCGTACTCCCATTCGGCCTCGGTGGGGAGGCGGTAGAAGTGGCCGGTCTTGGCGCTGAGCCACTGGGTGTATTTGCGCGCGGAATGCTGCGTCATGCTGATGGCGGGGAAGTTGTCCTTGCCCATGCCAAAGCTCATTTCGACGTAGGGCTTGGTGGGTTCGCTGACGGCGATGACCAGTTTCTTGGCCGCCACTTCGGCCGGCGTCTTGGCGGTCTTCAGGATCGCCTCATCATCCTGATACATGAACAATTCGAACTCGTTCCAGGTGACCTCGTGCTTGCCCATCCAGAAGGGGGAGACCTTCACCTTGTGCTGCGGGCCTTCGTCCTCATTGCGGCCGGCTTCGCTGGCGGGGCTGCCCATGAGAAACTCGCCGCCCTTGATGGGGACCATGTGGTAGTTCACCACGGAGTCGGGAATCTGATTGGAGTAGGCCTTCATGTCGCCTTCGGCCTTGGCCTGCTGCTTCTTGAGGATCCGTTCCCGGATGGCCTTCACCAGTTCCATGCTGTCGGCCGAGGTGTCGGCGGCCTTTTTCTTGGGGGATAGGGTGATGCCGTCGGGCCATTCGGCGCCCTGTTCGATCCAAAGCCGGACGAGGTCGATCTCCTCCTTCGACAGCGGGCCGCCCTTCTTGGCCGGCGGCATGAGGCTGTCGTCATCGGCGTCGAGGGTCAGGCTCTCGTGGAGATAGCTCTTCTTGACATCGAAGGGGATGAGGTTGGGGCCGTTGTCGCCGGATTTGAAGGTCTGCTCGCGGGTGGTCATGTTGAACCCGCCGTCCTCATGGTCGTCGCGGTGGCAGCCAACGCAGTTGAATTCAAAGATGGGTTGGATGTCCTTGACGAAGCGGGGGCGGCGGACCTGTTCGAGTTCCACGCCGTCCGGCCATTTGGCGCCCTGTTCGATCCATTCCTTGAGGACGTCGAGTTGATCCTTGGAAAGATGGTCGGCCTCCTTGGGAGGCATCACATCATCCTCGTCGGGGTCCAGGGCGGACAATTCGTAGAGCAGGCTCTTGGCGACGTTGCCCGGAACGACGGAGGGGCCGTGTTCGCCGCCGGTCATGCGGCCGTCCTTCGTGTCGAGCAGCAGTTCGCCCGTGGCCGTCTTCACGTTGTGACAGGAGACGCAGGCGGCCTCGAGGACGGGTTTGACGTGCTTGTTGAAATCGATGTCGCGGGCCGAGGCGGCGGAAAAGGAGGCCGCATAGGCCAGCGACGTGAACGTGATAATAAGTCTGTTGCGTGTCATGGTTCCGATTTGAAGCCGGCAACTGTTGACGGAGCCGATTGGTTTGTCAATCTGTTGAACACGCGTTTGACGCCCATGCAAGGGAAGTTCTTCAAGTCCAGGTGGTTGGCGGGATCCATCGTTCTGATGGCCGCAGTGGTGGCATTGTTCGTCCTGCTCCTGCCGCCGAGGAGCGACATGTGCGACAGGCCGGCATGCTCGGAGCTTCAACCGGAGACATTCCTCATCCGCCCGCCGCGAAGCGGCGATGCAGGGTAGACGTCGGTTGAAACCGGCGGCTGCCTTCGGTGACCGCTTCGCGGTCGTTCAGCCGAGCGAGCCCTTGCGCAAAAGAGTCGGGGATTGAGTATGGAAACCGAACTGCGTCCGATTGAAACTCCCCGGTATTGTCTTTTCCGCCGAGGTCGCTAAATTCTCGCATTGTACATTTTTTGCTAAAGCGAAGGCGGAGGGGAGCCGATACTAAAGCTGATGGCGTGATTTCCCGAGATAATCGGAATTCTATGAGCAACAAGTCTGAACCTGCCCGTATTCTCCTGGTTGAGGACGTTCCCGAGAGCATTGAAGTCGCGGGATCGATCCTGAAGGAGAAGGGATATCAATTGCACATCGCGCGGGATGGGGCGCAGGCGTTGAAGGTGTGCGAGAAGGCGCAGCCCGATTTGATCCTGCTGGATGTGTTGATGCCAGAAATGGACGGCTTTGAATGCTGCGCCAAGTTGAAGTAGAATCCGGCGACCCGGGATATTCCGGTCATCTTCCTCACGGTGATGGACGACACTGAGAGCATTCTGAAGGGCTTTGAACTGGGCGCGGTGGATTATGTGAGCAAGCCGTTCAACGCTCCGGAGCTGCTGGCGCGGGTTTCGACCCATTTGCGGCTGCGCTGCCTGCAAAAGACGGCCGAGAAGAATCTGGAATCGTTGTCGAAGGTTGTGGACCTGCGGGACAGCCTGGTGAACATGATCGTCCACGACATGCGCAGCCCGCTCACGGCGGTGAAGGCAAACCTGGACATGGCAGACGAGATGGCGTCGCAGGGGGATTCCTATGAGGATTTTGCCGAGGTGCTGCAGGACGCCGGGCAGGCGGCGGACACCGGCATCCGGATGATGTGCGATTTGCTGGACATCAACCGCATGGAGGAGGGGAGGTTGCAGTTGACGTCCGAGGCGGTGGAGTTCGGCTGCCTGCTGAGGGAGTCTGCCAATCTGGTCGGTCCCTCGGCGGTTGAGCGGGAAGTGGGGCTGGATGTGGAGGTCGAGGAGGCGACGGTGAGCTGCGATCGGGACCTGATCCAGCGGGTTCTGTGCAATCTCTTGACGACTGCGATCCGGCAGT
>JAYPGD010000289.1:5206-7548 GCA_038126655.1 Verrucomicrobiales bacterium | reverse complement strand
GCGCCATGCACTTGCCGCCGAGTTCCTCCGGCAGCAGGCGGGCGGTGTCGCCGGAGAGGCTGGCGGCAAGATCCTCGATGGACGCGTCGAGAAAGGGACGCATGACCATCTGCGGCAGTTCGGCGTCCGCCGCCGCGCCGGACGCCGGCGCTTCCCAGATGACGTGCAGGACGACGGCGCCAAATCCGGGGTTGCGGTCGTGTCCGTGACTCTTCCAGCCGCCGAATTCCAGGTCCACCTCGATGTCGCCGCTGATCGGTTTGTCATCGCCGAACTGGATCACCGCCTGTTGAAAGTCCGGCCCCGCTTCGCGGTTCCAGAAGCCGGGATGGAGGATGCGGACGGGCCGGCCGTCGAGGGTCTTCAGTTGGTCACGCAGCAGGCGTTGATGCATCCACACGGCCTGCAGCAGCATCTCCGGCGGCAGGTCCCGTTCGCGCAGGGCGGGACACGGCGGACCGTCTCCGGCCCATCGGGCGTAAAGTCCTTCCGGCATCATGCCGGCCTCCCGTTCTTCAGCGTCGTCGAATCGGGACAACACTCCGTTCTTTGACTATCGGCGCAGTTCGCCATCGCATCACTCCAAGGTTCGAGTTCGAAACTCGAGTCGGGCCTCCTGGTCCTTGGAATTGCTTTTCCGCCTTGGGCCGGCCAATGTCAAGCGCGCAACGCAGCGCCCCGGGGCATACGCATGAACAGCAATCGCAACAGCTTCCCAGATGTAGCGTCGGCTGTGTCAGCCGAAAAACGAAACAATCATGCGACAGCCGTTGAATGCGCTGACACAGCGCACGCTACAACATGCTTATGGGGATTGTTCTTGCAGCTCATGCGAAGGCCCTGGAGTTCAGAGTTGAACGTTTGACGTTGAGGGTTCGCGTTGTAGCGGCGAAGGAATGGCGCGCTCCGCCGCCCACTTGCAAGCGCACACGTGTCGCCGGTTCCATGCTTCTCACGTCTCGACGACCCGGTTGGTCTTTGGCATGCTCCGGCGATGGGCATTTCGGCCAGGCAGTTTGAGCAACTTCAGCAGCGCGCTTCGGGCAAGCGGCGCCGGCCGGAGGCTGCCTTGGACGCCCCCTCCGCGGCCAAGGACCGATCGCCGCAGATTCTGCTGGGGATCGATCCTTCCCTGCGGGGCACCGGTTTCGGTTTCATCAGGACCACGACGCCGCAGCCGACTGCCTTGGGGCACGGCACAATCAAGTGCCCCTCCGACTGGGAGAAGTCCCGTTGCCTGGCGCTGATCGCCCGGACGTTGCGCGAACAGATCGCGAAGCACAAGCCGACGGTCTGCGTGATTGAGGGCCTGTTCTACGCGCAGAATTTCAAGACCGCGTTGACCATGGGGGAGGCGCGCGGGGCGTCGTTGGTCGCGGCGGCGGAGGCCGGGCTTGAGATCTACGAGATTGCGCCGCGCAAGGTGAAGCAGGCGATCGTGGGTTTTGGCGCGGCGCAGAAGGAAGCCGTGGGCCGCATGGTGCAGCGGATGCTTGGATTGGAGGAGTTGCCGGAGCCGGATGCGGCGGACGCCCTGGCGTTGGCGCTGACCCACGCCCAGACGAATCCGCGCAATCCGCTGACGACGTTGAAGAAGGTATGATCGCGTTCATTCGTGGAGAACTGGTGGGGGCGTTGCCCTCGGTGGTCGTGGTCGATGTTGGCGGCGTGGGTTACGAGGCATTGATCCCGCTTTCGTCGTTCGACAAGTTGCCGCAGTTGGGGGAGCCGGTTCATCTCCTGACGCATCTGGCCGTGCGGGAGGACGCGCATACGCTCTATGCCTTCATGAGCGAGGGGGAGCGGGAGATCTTCCGCCTGTTGATCGGCGCGGTCAGCGGGATCGGTCCGAAGATTGCCCTGAATGCGTTGAGCGGCATGAGTGTGGAATCGTTTCGGACGGCGGTCGCCGCCGGCGACGACAAGGCGTTGGCCAAGATTTCCGGCATTGGCAAGAAGACGGCGCAGCGCATTGTGGTCGAATTGAAGGACAAGATCGGCAAGACCATGCCGGCCGCGGCGAAATCCGGCGAAGCGGGCTCAGCCTCCGAGGGCGACGAGCAGAAGCTGAACGATGCGGTCATGGCGCTGGCGGCGCTGGGTTTCAAGGCCGGCGACGCCACGGACTCGGTCAAGGCCGCGCAGGCCATGCTGGGGCCGGGAGCCGCGGTGGAGGACCTGGTGCGCGCGGCCTTGAAGAAGTAGGGCGACGGCATGGCTGACGCGCAGGAGAAAACCGAGTCCAAGCCCGCCTCCAGGGTGGTCGTGCCGAGGAAGGCCGACTGGAAGGGGAGACTAGCCGCCGCGGCGATCTATTGCGCGATCCGGATGATGGCCTGGAC
>JAYPGD010000289.1:0-5196 GCA_038126655.1 Verrucomicrobiales bacterium | reverse complement strand
CGATCCGTTTCCGGTTCGATGAGGACTCCGCGTTTCTCAAGGAGGGCAAGCCGGGCCCGGTCATCTTCTGCGTCTGGCACAACCGCCTGTTCCTGTCGCCGGTGGTCTACGAGAAGTGGCAGAAGCGTCTGGGGATGAAGCGCTCCATGGCGGGGCTGGTCAGCGCCAGTCGGGACGGAGGCATGTTGGCGGCAATCTTTGAGAAGTTCGGCATGACCGCGGTGCGGGGCTCGACCAGTCGACGCGGCGCGCAGGCCCTGCTGGAGATGACCTCGCAGGCGGAGAAGGGCCTGGATCTCTCGGTGACGCCGGACGGGCCGCGCGGACCCTGCTACACCGTGCAACATGGCGTGGTTTCGTTGGCGTCCGTGACCGGCGTTCCGACATTGCCGGTGTCCTTCAAGATCGGCTGGAAGATCTCGCTCGGGAGTTGGGATCGCTTCCAGGTCCCGCTGCCCTTTTCGCGTTGCGACATCAAGGTCGGCGAGCTGCTGCATGTGGATCGCGACATTTCCAAGGAAGCGCGCGGAGAGGCGCGGCAGGAACTCGAACGCCGGATGCAGGCGATCACGGAAGACTGAGCGAGTATTGCTTTGGAATGCCATCCTGTTGCGGCGTCCGCTTCTCCTCGCTTGATCCGATTTGAATGCCGGTGGCAGTATGGCGTCCATGAGAGACATGAATCGTCGAAAATTTGTTCGGACATCGGCCGTGGGCCTGGCGGCCGCAACGCCGCTGGCCGCGGAGGCCGCGAAAGGCAAGGGCGGGGGATACGAAAGCCTGTTTGATGGCAGGACCCTCAAGGGCTGGCACACCAACACCAAGAAGATCGGCCATGGCACGGGCGGGCAATGGCGCGTGGTTGATGGCATCATCACCGGCGAGCAGGATCCGCCCGGCTCCGGCAATGGCGGTCTGCTCCTGACCGACCGCAAATTCGCCGACTTCGATCTCAAGCTGGAGTTGAATTGCGACTGGGGCCCGGACAGCGGCGTGTTCTTCCGTTGCACCGAACAGGGCGCGGGTTTCCAGATGTATGTCGATTACCACGATCGCGGCAATGTCGGGCACCTGCGCGGCGAGATGCCCGGTTCCTTCGCCATGATGCCCTTCAAGATTTTCGGCGAGACCGATGACAACGGCAGATTGACCGATCTGCGGATGGGGCCTGATCCGCGCAAGGCCAAGTGGCCGGAGGGCGTCTACAAGCACATCTGCACGCCGGAGGAATGGCGCAAGGTCTGGAAGATCCACGATTGGAATTCCGCGCGCATCCGCTGCGTCGGCAAGTATCCCCGCGTGAAGGTCTGGATCAACGAGTTGCTGGTGGCGGACTGGGACGGCGATTCCTCGACCTTGCCGGGCTACGACAAGGAACGCGTGTTCGGCATCCTGGGCCGCGCCGGTTCCATCGGCCTTCAGGTCCATGGCGGCAAGGCCTGGCCCAAAGGGGCCCAATGCAAGTGGCGGAACATTCAGGTGAAGGAATTGTGATGCCCGGCCTTTCAGGCCTGGGCGGAAATCGAATTGATTCCGTCCAACGTGTCATGAATCTGAATTGGCATGCGACACGCAACACGCAGCACAAGAGAAACAATATGACATCATCCCCGAGATCATGGATGGCCTGCGCGGCGTTGTTTGCCGCCAGTCTGCACGTTCAAGCCCAGGTCCTTCCTCCTTCCGGTTCGTCCTGGATTCTGCCGGACGGAGCCGTGCTCGAAGAGCTTTGGAATCAGGGCGAGTTCACCGAAGGCGTGGCGGTGGCGCCGGATGGGAAGATCTATTTCAGCGACATTTCGCGATCGGCGGCGGAGCCGGGGAGGATCTATCGATTTGATCCGGCGTCGGGCGCCACGACCGTTCATTGCGCGTCCAGCGGCAAGAGCAATGGGTTGATGTTCGATCGCGAGGGCCGGTTGATCGCGTGCTGCGGCGCGAACAACGGGCTCATGGCGCTGTGCGAGATCAAGCCGGATGGCGAGGTCGTTGAGTTGGTCAACAACTTCGAGGGCAAGCGCCTGTTGTCGCCGAACGACCTGGTGATTCATCCGGACGGCTCCATCTATTTCAGCGATCCGCGTTACGTTGGGCGCGAGCCGATCGAGTTGGACCAGATGAGCGTCTATCGCTACGTGCCCTCGACCGGCGAATTGACGCGCGTGACGACCGAGGACGAGATCGAGAAACCCAATGGAGTCCATCTCTCGCCGGATTACAAGACGCTCTATGTCGCCGAGACGAACAATGGCACACAGGACGCCACGACGGCGGATGAGAATACCCGGCCCGGCCTGATGCGTCTGAACGCCTTCAAGATCAGGAAGGACGGAACGCTGGGGCGGAAGCGGGTGGTCACGGCGTTCGGCACGGAGACCGGCATCGACGGCATGGCCATTGATGTGAAGGGCAACATCTACGCGGCTGTGCGGGTTTCGTATCGCCATGGCATCGGGGTGCTCACGCCGGGCGGACGGGAGCGCGCGTTCATTCCGACCAAGGACCTGCCGACGAACTGCTGCTTCGGAATCGGCGACGAAGCGTCCACGCTTTATGTGACCGCGGGCGGCGGTTTGTATCGGATCCGGCTGAAGGTGGATGGATTTCATCCCGCGACGGCGCCGATCAATCCGGACAAGCTTCGATGAAACTCGTGAACAAGATTGCCTTGGTGACCGGCGGCGGCCGGGGAATTGGTTTGGGCTGCGCCCTGGAACTCGCGCGCGTCGGCGCTGACATCGTGTTGAATGACCGGCCCGGCAGTCCGGACCTGGCCGACGCGGCGGAACAGATCTGCGCGCTGGGGCGCCGGTGCGAAGCGGTTGAGGCCGACGCGCATTCCCGTGAAGGATGCGAAGGATTGATGGCGAAGGCGCTGGAGGCGTTCGGGCGCGTCGATATTCTGGTCAGCAATCCGGCTGTCAGTATTCGGTGCGATTTCCTTGATTACGAACCTAAGGTTTTCGAACGCGTCGTTCAGGGCACGCTGATTGCGGGATTCCACATTTCACAATTGGTCGGGCGACACATGGTCGAGCGCGGTGGAGGCGGGAAAATTGTTTTTGTTTCCAGCGTGCATGCCGATCGGCCCTACGGGCGCAGCGCGGCCTACAACGCCTCCAAGACAGGCCTGAATCACATGGCTCGGACGATCGCCGCGGAGTTGATCCGCCACAAGATCAACGTGAATTCGATCGAGCCCGGTTGGATCGACACCCCGGGCGAACGCGGCACGTTCGGCGATGAGATGATTGCGCGCGAGGAGAAGAAGCTGCCTTGGGGACGGATCGGCACACCCGAGGACATCGGCAAGGCGGCGGCATTCCTGTGCTCCGACGACGCGGATTACATCACCGGGACCGTGCTGCGGGTCGATGGCGGATTTGTCCTGCGCGACAGCATGGTCGAGGGCTTGCTGACGGATCCGGAGAAGGAAGTCTGATCAACTACGGAATACGCGGAAGACACGGAAGGGGATTGGATTTCGGTCTGAAAGGACGGGCGCACAGAGCAGAGGGCTTCAGCCCCAAGAGACCGGTCGCCATGCATTCGTCTCAGCGAATGGACGGTGATAGGTTCGTTAACACAAGCCGGGATAAAGCAAGTCTGTCGCGTCCTCGGATTGTTCCTCTGTCTCAATTCCCATGTCTTGGTCCCCTCAAAGCTCCAACGGGAACTTCGTCAATCTCTCCACGCCGTCCGCGGTTACGAGGTAATCCTGTTCCAGGCGGATGCCGGCTTTCAATTCCTCTGAGTAGAGTCCCGGTTCGGCGGTGAAGACATCGCCTTCCTGGAATCCGTCGTCCCAGTTGGAATTCAGGTGCGGGGCCTCGTGGGGATAGAGCCCAATGCCGTGGCCGAGGTGATGGAAGAAGGCTCCCTTCTTCCAATTGTCCAACTTCTCCCGCGCGTCGTAGAACAACTGCTTGGCGGAGACGCCGGGTTTCACGGTCTTCTCCACCATGTCCAAGACGTCCACGATCGTCTTCCAAGCGGATTGCTGTTCGTCGGTGGGCTTGCCATTGACGGCGAAGGCGCGGCAGTTGTCGGCGTAGTAGCCGCGGTAGCAGGGGCCGAGATCGAGGATGTAGAGTTCCCCGTCGCCGGCCGTGACGTCCTTGCGGGGCGGGCCGCCGGGGGAGTTGCACTGGTAGTCGTTGCCGGTGGCCAGGATCATCTCGCCCGCGGCTTCGACGGCGGCGGATTGGAGTTCGTTGAAGACGCGCAATTCGCTGACGCCGGGTTCGATGATCTCCTTCGCGCGGGTATACATGGCCTCCGTGCAACCGATGGCGTGGCGGATCATTTCCAGTTCGTCGGGGTCCTTCCTGCGGCGCAGGCGCAGCAGGTCGGGCTCGATATCGGTGACCGATTTGTCGCGCTTGATCTCAAGCGCGTTGCGGATGAGGGAGTCGCCGGACGCGAAGTCGACGGCGATGGAGCCGGGTTGGCTGAAGCGACCGAAGGAGCCTTGGAGCTTCTCGGCGGCGGCGAGTTCCTGGTCCTGACGCAGGGTGCAGAGCTTCTGCGCCTCGTAGGTTAGGCAGCGGTCGGCTTCGGCTTTGTCGGGTTCCTTGTTTGGCGCGACCAGGGTGCTGGTGCCGTCGGCGTCCAAGGCCACCATGGCGGTCATCAGGCGGTGGGGCCGGAAGCCGGTGAGATACTGGACGTTTTCCGGCTTGGTCACAATTGCGCGACCGACGCCGTCTTCCTGCATGATTTCGAGGAGGCGGCGTTGGCGGCGACGGCAGAACTCGGGGGAAAGCTGGGGCAGGGACATCGACGCGCAATGTCGAACCGGTTGCCGGCCCGGTCAAGAAAGGATCTCGCGGATCGGTTCGCCAAAGTCAATTTCCAGGCGCTTGTGTCCGGGGACTTCGAGGCGGCGGGGATCGAGTCCAAGTTGGTGAAGGACCGTGGCATGGATGTCGGTGACGTAGTGGCGGTTCTCGACCGCATGGAAACCGAGTTCGTCGGTTGCGCCATGGGTGACGCCGCCCTTGACGCCGCCGCCGGCGAGCCAGACGGAAAAGCCGTAGGGATGATGGTCGCGGCCGTCGGACTTCTCCGCGCCGGGGGTCCGGCCGAACTCCGTCGCCCAGACGACGAGGGTGTCCTCCAGCATGCCGCGCTGTTTGAGATCCTTGAGCAGGCCGGCGATGGGTTTGTCGACCTGGCCGGTGCGGGTGGTGTGGT
>JAYPGD010000288.1:0-7614 GCA_038126655.1 Verrucomicrobiales bacterium | reverse complement strand
GCAATCCGCACATCATGAATCCCATGTGCGACATCCTCTTCGACGAGAAGATCGCCGGCTCCCTCCACTTCACCCCCGGCCAGGCCTACGAGGAATGCGACAACGGCAACCGCTCCGCCGTCCACTGGGACATGGTCCTCATCCAACGCAAGGAATGGGGCGGCGGCGAAGTCTGGTTCGACGGCGAGTTGATCCGCAAGAATGGGTTGTTCGTGCCCAAGGATCTAAAGCCGTTGAACCCCGCGAATCTGAGGAAGGCGTAGGGGAGGTCATCTTGTCGTCCCTCTGGGACTTGAAGTGGGACGCCTGCGGCGAGGCGCCCCTACCTGGGGTGGTGGGGGCCTTTCGCCGAAAGGTCCCATTTTGACGCCCTGAAGGGGCGATAGCGGCCTCGGGCGTGGCTCAGCGCGCCTTAATAACCCGGAGCCTTCTTTCCCCCTGCGTCCCGGATCGCCAGCAACTTCCTTCGCGCTTCCTTGAAATAGCCGATGGCCTTCGCCTTGGATCCGATGGCCGCCTGCTTGGGGAAGTCGCGCTTGGTGTGGAAGAGGATCTGGGAGTCGAGCTTGTCGAGCAGCCAGTCCAGGTCGGCGGCGTTGTAGGGTGTTTTTCCGTTGATGTAGACGTGGACGGGATTCGTGTGGGCTTCGCCATCGGGGCTGCCGGTCGGGGCCTTGGAATAGGCGCGGGCGGCGATCCAGGAGGATTCGGGGAGGTTCAGGTTCACATTCAATTCGAGCCAGCGGCCGCGGCTCTGGGTAGGGGGAATGGCCTTCTTTTCCACGACCTCGCCATTGACGATCAACTCGAGATCCGTGACGGGGGCGACTTCGGAGAAGACCTTGACCTTCGCCTTGAACGACGGAGCGGTGTCGGCGGGATTGCCCTTGCGGTGAATCTCCCCGCCCGGTTTGACGCCATCGACTTCCAGCAGCAGCAGCGGGCCGGTGGTGAAGAAGCTCTGGCCCTTGGCGAGCAGTCGCAACCAGTCATCGATGCGCGGGGTTTTGTCGGCGTGGACGTAGGTGCGGCAGTCGGCGAACTTGCGGCAGGGCGGGTAGTCGCTGGCGCCCATGGCGGGGTAGTTGAAGCCGAGGTTGAGGATGCGATACCAGCCTTCGAGCCCGATGGGGCGGTAGATGCCGAACTGCATGAGTTCCACGCCGTCGGAGCCGCCGTGGATGAAGTCGGCCCAGATTTCCTTTTCGTAGCCGCCGTGCGCCCAGAACACGAGGCCGCCGTCGTCGCGGATGTCGCGAACGGCCTCGCCAAAGGTCGGCCATGCGCTTGGATCGTAGATGCGACCGGCTTGGACGAGGTTGTCGGCGAGGAAGACCTTGGTGTGGCCGTAGTGGACGCTGCGATACTCCTGGCCGGAGATGATCTGATGGTCGCCGCGTTGCTTGATGGAACTGACGCCGAGGCCGCGAAGCTGCTTGAAATCCTGGGCGCTCATCTCGCCGCGATAGGACGCGGTGGGGTTGTAGCAGAGCACGCCGCCGTAGCGGACGTCTTCGGCCTGTAGAAGGTGGAAGGCGTCGGTCTCGTCCTCCTCGTTGGCGCGTTCGAGATGGAGGTGGGTGTCGCCGGAGTAGTAGCCGTGATCGTGCATGGCGACGGTCCGCTTCAAGGGTATGACCAGTTCGCGGATCTCATTGGGCTGCATCTCGACTTCGACGGTTTGTGGTCGGAATTCAAATCCCTTCCAGACTTCGATGCGCGACTTGCCGGGCGGGACTTTGACCGAAGTTTCGCCCGTGCTGTAGAAGAAGCGGCCGAAGTAGCGGACCGGAGCCTTGCCGCGTCGGTTGCCCTTGCCGTTGGCGGGCCAGTGGCCGGTGAGGGAATACTGGGAAAGGCGGTTCTTCGCGGGTTGGTAGAACTGTCCGTCGGGTCCGACGACATTGACGCGGCAGGGCGTGGGCTTGCCGGTGGCGGCGTCGATGAATTGCAGCATGAGCGCGGCGGCGTCCTTGCCGGTGGCCAACGCGGGTTTGCCGGGAGCGTCGAATCCCGGCGGCGTGTGGATGAGGTCCTCGTCCGCTTGTTCGCGGTCGTGTCGGGTCTGGGCGTTAGCCGTGATGGCGAGGGACAGCAGGATGACCGCGAGTCGGGAAACAAAAAGCAGGCAAGAACTCATGGTCGGGAGAGTAGTGGTTCGTCGGAGGCTTGTCAGGTGTCTACGCATGAGCTTCAAAAGAAATCCCCAACGGCATGTTGTCGATGCGCTTTGCCAGCGCATACGACGGCTGTCGCATGATGGTTCCGCTTTTCGGCTGACACAGCCGACGCTACATCTGTGAAGCTGTTGCGATCGCCGTTCCTTGAGGGCGCATCCGCGCCTCTGGTCACGTCCAGTCCGGCGACGTCTCGAAGGTCGCCGATTTCCCGGAAACCGGATGCCGGAATTCCAACGCCATTGCATGCAGTTTCATTGGCGCATCATCCAGCCCGAGGGTCTGCTGGGCGCCGGTCTTGCCGCCCGGCAGGTAAAGCGGATCCCCGCAGACGGGCATGCCGAGATGCCACAAGTGCACGCGGATCTGATTGGTTCGTCCGGTGATCGGGGTGACTTTCAACAGCGTCGTTCCCTCCTCGTTGCGCTCCAGGACTTCGACTCGCGCTTCGGCGAGAAGTCCGGACGGATCGATGACCCGGGCGCCGATTTCGGTGGGATAACGGCTGATTGGGGCGGCGCAGGTGAATTGGTCTTCCGCGGGCGCGCCTTGAATGCGCGCGAGGTAGGTCTTCTTCACCCCGCCGGTTTGAAACTGCGGCTGCAGTTTGCGGGCGAAGGCGCGGCTCTTGGCGCAGACGACAACGCCGGAAGTATTGGCGTCGAGTCGATGCGCCGGGCGCACGTGGAGCGGGGCGTAGACCTGGTCGAGGAAGTATTGCAGGGTGTTTCGATTGAAGCGCCCGCTCGGATGCATCGGCAAGGGGGCGGGCTTGTTCAGGATGACGATCGCGTCGTCCTCGAAAAGGATCTCAATCCCGGCGTTGACGCCCGGTTCCTCGGTCATGGGATTGACGAGCGTCACGATCTGTCCGGCGTTCATGACGTCGTCCGGATTCAGGCGGCGGTCGTTGAGCAGCAGGCGCCCTTCGGCGCAGGTTGCCAGCCAGTCCTCGCGCGAATGAATGGTCTTCAGCGCCTCCAGAAAATCGATCAGCTTGTGCCGGTGAAACTTTCCGGTGACCTTGATGGGACGGCGATTCTCGTAGGGTTGGCTGCCAGGCTGGGGATTGGCGAGGTCGAGCAAGGCCTCGTGGCGCTTCTCAAGAAGCAGCGACATGGACTCCGCCTCGGTCTTGAAACAATGCGGGCAGGACCTGCCGGGAATGTATTTGTCCGAGGCGCGGTCTTCCCTGGTCAGCACGGCCTGGCAGGCGAAGCATGTGGCCGCGTCGGTTTCCTTGAGATCGGGATCTAGGCCCACGCGCTGGTCGAACACGAAACAATCGCCGTGATAGTGCGCGCCGCCGCATTCCTCGAAGTATTTCAGGATGCCGCCTTCGAGTTGGTAGACGTCCTTGAAGCCGGCCTTTTCCAGGAAAGGAGCCGCCTTCTCGCAGCGGATGCCGCCGGTGCAGAAGGAGACCACCGGTTGATCCTTCATTTCTTCCGGCAATTCCGCGAAGGCGTCCGGGAAGCGGCGGAACTCATCGAGCTTGATCGGCACGGCGTTGTCGAAGGAGCCCAGGGCGATCTCGTAGTCGTTGCGCGTATCGAGGAGCGTCACGGGGCGGCCTTCATCGAGCCAGGCCTTGAGTTCCTTGGCCGGCAGTCGACGCGAGGTTTCCCGGCGCGGATCGATGCCCTCGACGCCGAAGGCGATGATCTCCTTCTTGAGGCGCACGAGCATGCGATTGAAGGGCTGGCGATCGCTGAAGCTCTCCTTGGTCTCCAGGTCGGCGAATTCCGGTTGCGCGCGGAGTTCGGCGACGAAGGCGTCGATGGCTTCGCGGGAGCCGGCGAGGAACATATTGATGCCCTCGGGGCTGAGCAGGATGGTTCCCTTCAGGCCGAGTTCGCGGCAGCGATCACGCAGGGCGACGCGGCGGGATTCCAGTTCATCCAAAGTGACGAACTTGTAGGCGGAAATGTTGACGACGGGAGTCATTTTTCGACCGCGGATGAATACAGGATGCAAGGCAGGATGAAAGGCATTTTGGTTCGGGAATGCGGGGCGTCGCGGAATCGGCCTCGACTCTCATTGGCCATGTTCGTTTCGTCTCAATCCGAGCCATCCGTGAAATCCGCGGTCGTGTGTCTTCGCGTCATCCGCGGGGCAGGTGCGAGAACAGGTCCTGCTTCACCGTGGGGCTGCTGATCTTCCAGATGACGCCATCGGTGTAGTAATGGTGGATGTTGATGAAGGCGAGCATGACGATCGGCAGTTGTCTGGCGGAGGCGGCGCCCCAGATGTCATTGGCGAGGATCACCCCGGGGGTTTCAAACAGCCAGACGACGAAGAATCCCGTCAGGATCAGCAGCCCGAAGTAGATCCAGACATGTCGGGCCGTCAGGGAATGGCCCTGCGGATGTTCGCGGTTGTAGACATTGGCTTCGACGCGTCCGGTGAAGGCGAGGTATTGCACGGCGTGTCCGATCTGCGCGAGCAGGATGGCGTCGCGGTCGCGGGCGATGGCGGCATACCAGAAGCAAAGAGCCAGCCAGGCGATGGACGCGCGCAGCGGAGGCGGCGCGCCCGTCCGCCTGCGGTAGAACCAGAAACCCGCGAGCGCCAGCGCGTAGGCGACGGCGGTCATGACCGACATGACGAAGTAGGCGTTGCCGGCGAATTTCAGCAGCCAGGGGTAATCGGGCGGCACGCGTTGGAGGACCCAGGTGACATGCCAGACGAGTTGCAGGCGGAGACCGGCACGAATGAGGTTTCTTTCCAGATTGCTGAAGGGGTTGCCGCTCAGGACGCCGAAGGTCGCCATCATGCCCCAGATCTGTCCGGTGTAGTGCCAGGCGAGATAGCCGCTGGAGACCATGAGCAGGATTTCGACGTGCGCGAGGTTGGTCTCCGCCTTGGCGATGGCGTAGAAGCAGTAGGCCAGCAGGACGGCCGGCAGATAGATCGAGGCGCCGCTATGGCGAAGGATCGATTCCTTTGTCCGGTAGACGATGCGATACGAGGCCAGGAAGTGCGGCATGTTGATCCACATTGTGAGGATCGCCGTCATGCTGAGTCCGAGGCCGAGGATGGTCTTGTCGCCGAACAGGACGAGCGGCGCCAAGACGACGATCGAGCCCAGTCCGACGCACCAGAGGTCAACCTGGGGCGTGACGATGGACTTGGGCCTGGGCGAAGGCGTTGCGTTGGCGGCGTTCAAATCGCGGCGAAGCTTCGGCGCTCCCCGGAAAACTTCCAATCCCAAAAGCGGCCGGGGTTCCCGGGCGAGACACACAATTTGTCGGGTCCTGCCCGCCCGCTGTTTTCGGATTGAACATGGTTTGCAATTCGGTCGTCCACGAGGCAAGGATTGATGGATTGAGCCGGCGCGGCGATGAACGGCGTCGTCGGCGACATGCGCGTATGAAATTACTGTTCCAATTGGGGGCTTGCGCGGTGGTCGCGGGTCTCTTGTCGACATCGGCCGCCTTGGGCGCCGAGAAGAAACCCGCATCTTCCGCCGCTTCCGCCTATCACGAGCAGGTGAAGCAGTTGTTGCCGGTTGCGTGGTGGTCCTTTGACTCGAAGAAGGCCGCGCTGGGCGAGGTGGAAGGGAAGATCGAGTTCGGGCGGCCGGGGCCGACCGCCAAGCAGTTCAAGTCGTTCACTGACGGAAACCTTGCCGCCGCATTTGGCGAAGGCAAGGACGGCAAGGCGGGCGTCATCCGGATCGAGGATCCGGGGCCGGGGAGTCAGTTTGATTTCGACAACGGGGACCCGATCACGATCGAGGCCTGGGTGAATCCGGAGAAGGACGCGCGCAACGGCGCGACCATGTATGTTCTGGGCAAGGGGCGCACGGGCAATCCGGGACAGCCTGCGCACAATCAGAACTACGGGTTCCGCGTCTTTCGCTCCGGCAATTCGATGCTTCTGAGCTTCCTGTTCCGCAGCCGGACGGTCGGCGCGCACAAGAGCGACTGGCATCGGTGGGATTCGTCCGAGGGCTTTTCCCTCGGTTCGGGCTGGCATCATGTCGCGGTGACCTACGTCTTCGGCAAGCCGGACAGCATCCGCGGTTATGTGGATGGGGAGCGCGTCAAGGGCGGTTGGAGCCCGGCTTACGCGGGGGCGACGACGCAGCCGCCGATCGTGGACGACGACGAGGTCTGGGTCGGCGCTTCGATGAACCGCAGTTCCGGGGCGAGCTTTCGCGGTTTGCTGGACGAGGTGGCTCTTTATCGCCGTGTCCTGAACGAGGAACAGTTGACGCAGCGGTATCCGATCGAGCCGTATGTTCCGAAATTCACGAAGGACGCGCTGAAGCCGGGGCGGGTGCGCGTGGAGATCGTTGAGAACCTGGGCAAGACGGGTTCCTGGCCCCGCCGCTTCGGCAAGCCGGCTCTCGCCTACGAGGAGGACGCGTTCGGCTTCTTTCAGGCCCCGGAGAAATACACCGACACGGGCGTGCGCGACGCCTGGTCAAATCCCTATCTCCTGCGCGCAGCGGCGAAGATCGCGTTGCCGGAAGGCGAGCACGAGTGGTTGCTGCGGGTGCGCGGCAAGGGGAGGCTCTGGCTTGACGGCAAGGTGATTGCCGAGATCGATTACGGGAAGTTTGGCGGCGGCGCCCACAACGACGTCCACGAGAACATCGTAGTGGAGGGCGGCGACCTGCGTTACCTCGGTCCGGGCGACCGTGAGAAGCTGGTCAAGGTGAAGGGCGACGGGAAGGAGCATCTGGTGGTCCTGGAGATGGTCGCGGGCAATGGCCGTGTCCGGGCCACGCTGGGCGAAACCAGTCTGAGCGTCCGGCGAGCGGACGACAGCTTTGCGCTGTTGGCTCCGGGCGGACGCGAAGCGCCTTTGACCGACGCGGGCTGGGAGGCTTATCGGCGCGAACGGTTGAGCTTTCTTCAGGGCTTCAATCGCGCGCGGCGACAGGAGCTGCGCGGAGCCGAAACCGTTTATTGGAAGAGCCGGCATGCGGACGCCCGCAAACAGATCGCCGGTTTGAAGCCGCTTTCACAGAACGGCATCGACGCATTTTTGGAGGCGTCCTGGGAGGAGGCGAATGCCGTTGCGGCGAAGGCGGCCGGCGGGGTCGATTTCGCGACGCAGATCCGTTCGATCCTGGGCGAACAGTGTTACCGCTGCCATGACCAGAAGTCGAAGGGCGGACTCCGGCTGAGTTCGCGTGAGGCGGCGCTCAAGGGCGGCGATTCCGGCGAACCGGCGATTGTTCCAGGCAAGCCGGAAGAAAGCCTGCTGGTCAAACTCATCCACCCGGACGCGGGGGACGACATCATGCCGCCCAAGGGGGACCCGCTTTCCGCCGCCGACAGAAAGTTGATCGAACGTTGGATCAAGGAGGGAGCCTCCTACTCCAAGGCGGGCGGCAAGATAGCGCTTTCCGAACCGATCGGTGATCTGGATTTCCTGCGTCGCGTGACGCTCGACACCGTGGGCGTCGTGCCCGGACGCGAGG
>JAYPGD010000287.1:1233-7649 GCA_038126655.1 Verrucomicrobiales bacterium | reverse complement strand
GGCGGAAAGGGCCTCTTCCTTCGTGTTCACGCCAGAATTGCCGGAATCGGCATTGGTGGAAGCGGATTTCGCCGCATTCTCGAACAGGTAATGGGAGACCATCCATTCACCGCCGTCGCGGAACTTCCATAGTTCGGCGCAGGCCATGAAGAAGACACGCCAGTAGACGCGCCATTTCTCCACGTTGCGCTCGCCATAGACCTCGCTGAAAAGCCTGCGAACCTCCGGGTCGTTCGCGTCCATGCGCTCAAGCCAGGCTTCAGCAGTGCGCGCGTAGTGGTTCCCGTTGACCCGCCAACGGCGGGACAGGCGCATTTTTTCTTGGAAGTGCAGGAGCAGATCGTCGGACGGCATGATGCCCCCGGTGAAGAAGTGACGGGACATCCAGTCCGAGGCGTCGCGCTCGACAAACTCGTAGGCCAGATCCTTGTGGGTGAAGATGTGGACAAACAACTTTCCGTCGGGCCGCAGCCAACGGCTGATGTTGCCCATCAGGCTTTCGAAGTTCTTCATGTGCTCGAACATCTCCACGGACACGACGCGATCGTATTCCCGATCGGTTTCGAAGCGGTTCATGTCGCAGGTCACCACCCGCAGGTTCCGGATTCCCCGACGCGCGGCCTCCGCGTCAATGTGCGCTTTCTGTGACGCGGAGTTGGAAACCGCGTGGATCCTGGAGTTGGGATAATGCTCCGCCATCCACAACGAGATGGCTCCCCAGCCGCATCCCAGTTCCAGGATGTCTTGGCCGTCGGCCAGATCGGCGCGTTCGCAGGTGATCCGGAGCATCCGCTCCTCCGCGGCGTCGAGGGTCTTCACTCCCTCGTCCCAATACCCGCAGCTGTATTTGAGCCTGGCCCCCAGGCACAGCTGATAGAAGCGGGTGGGAACCTCGTAGTGTTGCTCGTTGGCCGCGCGGGTCTCGATCGCGATCGGGCTGGCGCGCAGGCGATCGACGAGGGCCTGGAGTTTCGCGTTTTGACGTTCCTCCGTGGGTTCGCGTTCTTCGCGAAGTCGCTGTCGGAGCAGATTTCGGATGCCGATCCGGATGAGCCAGTCGGGCAGGAGGTCTCGGGTGAGGAGGGAGTCGATGAGTTTCATGGTTGTGTCTTTCTGAACCAGGGCACAAAGGCGCTGGTGGTTCTTTGATACTCGAGGTAGTCGTCGCCCCGGCTGCGCAGGGCCTGTTCCTCTGTGGCGGGGATGCCGGTCTTGGTCAGGAGGAAATAGAGAATCAACGTGGGGGAACCCACCGAGAAAACGCCTCCAGGAGACCCCAACGCCGTGAGGAAGAACCCCACCCACACCAGCCACTCGAAGAAATAGTTTGGGTGACGGGAGTAGCCCCAGAGCCCGCGACGACAGGTCCTCCCCCGGTTGGAGGGATCGGCCTTGAAACGGTCCAGCTGCCAATCAGCGACCGCCTCGCCGGTCAAGGCGACCAATACCAGTGTTGCGCCCATCCACTCGACCGGGGCGAGCGTCGGCGTCGGGTTGGCGGCGATCAGGAGGAAGGGGAGGGACAGCGCGGTCAGGACGATCCCTTGAAGTTGGTAAAACCAGAACATCCTCGAGTGGGTCGCGTCCCCCCATTCGACCCGCAACTGCGCGTAGCGCCCGTCTTCCGTCGGATGCTCATGGGCGACCCGGCGATACAGATGCCAGCCCAGCCTCCCGCTCCAGCCGCACACCAGGGTCAGGACCAGCGCCTGACGGGAGGGATCGCCTTCCAACAGCAGAGCATAGATGCCGGTGACGGGAATGAAGGCCCAGGACCAGGCGACATCCACAACGCCATAGTTACGGATTCGCCGGGCGAAGACGAAAACGAGGCACATCATCGCGGCGACAGTCGCAGCCGCCGCGCCCAAAGGCCAGACGAGTTCCATCCTCATGACGCTTCCCCTTTCAGCCGGAAGCCGAGGTTGCGAATGGCGGGTTCGAGCAGCGTTGCGCAAGCCGCGCCCAGCGGAGCGGCGACCATCGCCCAGCCGAGGATGCCGTGGAGGCCTGTCATTCCGAAACGAGCCAGGAACGCCGTTGGCGAGGCCATGAAGTCCTCGATCAGTTCCCGCGGATCGAAGGGAATGGGCTCGGCTCTCAAGGCGCTTTCGCCGAGTCTGACGAAAAGTAGGATCAAGGCGGGTTGAACCCAGGCGACCAGCCAGTTGGCCGCCTGGATTACGGGGTGGTTGAGTCGGAATGCCCAGGCGGCCAGAAAACAAAGGGCGGTCGTCGATCCCAGGATCGGAAAGACTCCCAGGGCGGCTCCCAGCGAAACCGTCACCGAGAGCTCCCTCGGCGAAAGCCCTCGGCGCAACTGTTCCTTCAGGGGGCGCATCAGGGTTTCCTTCCAGCGGGCGAGAGCCCCCGTCGGAGCGGCGGTTCTGATCGGTTCATTCATGCCGCAGCCCCCCGGCGAAGGATGAGCTGTTCCATGGAGGCGTCCGGCGGCAGACGGAACAACTGCAGAAGCATGTAGGAAGCCATGGCAATGTTCCCGAGCGCCAGGATCAGGGCCAGCCAGAGGGTGCGCGCCGCCCAGGTCGGTTCCTTGTAGGCGAGCCACACGTAGAAGGTAAGGAAGCCGAAGTAGGCGTCGAACAGGGAAGCCACAAACCAAGGGTGCCCGGCGACCTGCCAGGGGATGTCCCAGAGGGCCGTGTCCAGACTGGCCCAGCTGGTCACCCAGAGCATCGCGCCGAGAACAAAGGCGAAGAAGATTCGCAGACCGATGATCATCGCCGGAATTCAGCTGCGCTCGGAGAGCGTCAGGTTGTTGGGTCGCGTGAAAACGACCTGGGTCACACTGATGTTGCGCATGTCAAAGGCCGCCTCACAGTAACTCAGGTAATAGTTCCACTTGCGGATGAACGCGTCGTCGAAGCCGAGTCCGCGCGCCTCGTCCAGTCGGGCGTTGAATCGCTCTCGCCAGAGGCGCAGGGTTCTCGTGTAGGACGTTCCCATGTCCTTGAGGTCATGCAGGAACAGTTGCCCTGTCCGGTTCACCGCCTGGTTGACCCGTCCGACCGACATGAGCAGCGAGCCCGGGAAGATATGCTTCTGGATCCAGTCCACCCCCTTGCGGAACGACTGGTAGCGGCCGTCCGGGCAGGTGATCATCTGCAGGGCGAGCAGGCCGTCCGGTTTCAGGAGCTCGGCGCACTTGGCAAAGTAGCCGTCCACGTAGGCGTCCCCCACAGCCTCCAGCATTTCGATGGACACAATCTTGTCGAAGGTCCCGGTCAGGTCCCGATAGTCGCATAGCTCAATCCGGACCCGGTCCGCCACGCCCTCCCGCTCAATCCGGGCGCGAGCGTAGTCGAGTTGCGCCTGCGAGATCGTTACGGCGGTGACGCGACATCCGTAGTGGCGGGCGGCGTAACAGCAGAAGCCGCCCCAGCCGCAGCCGATCTCGAGGACGTGGTCGTCCGGCTTCAGTCGCAACTGCTCGCACAGTCGTCGGTACTTCGCCTCCTGGGCCTCCTCCAGCGTTTCGTCGCCCTGGAACAAACCGCTGGAGTAGGTCATCGATTTGTCGAGGAACAGTTCGTAGAGCTCGTTGCCGAGGTCGTAGTGCTCCCGGATGTTGCGCCGGCTGATGCGGCGGCTGTTCGGGCGGAGGAGGTGGGCCAAGCGGTTTGCCGCCGACAGCAGGTTGATCAGCCCGGCTCCCGCGGAGGAGCCGGACATCCCCGGGGCGTCCTGCACGTTGAGAATGAGCCAGCGTATCACTCCCGCGATGTCTTCGGTCTCCCAATCGCCGTCCACGTAGGCCTCTCCGAATCCGACATCCCCGTAGAGGACGCATTTCGTGAAGAAGTCCGGGTTCCTGACGGTCAGGGCAGCCGAACCCTCCTCGGGCGAATCACCGAGCGAGAGGAGTTGTCCGTCGGGCAATGTCACCTCGAGTCTGCCCCGGCGCATCCGTCGCAGGGCGCGCAGCACGATGGACTCATGGATTCCGGCGCGGCGACTGGGTGCGGCGGAATAGAGGTTGGCGGTCGCGGTTCCGGAGGTCGGTGGAGCTTGTGTGTTCATTGTGGGTTCTGGAGAAGGGTTTTGTGGGGATTCATGACTCCGACTTGGCTTTCCGGGCGGGCCGCCTTGCGGATGAAGGGGACCTTCTTCAGCCAGAGAATCAGGGCGTGCCAATGGATCAGGCCGATCACGCGGAGCGTCATCAGGGGATACTTGACGGCGAACCACGCCAGGCTTCCGTCAGTCAATTCCACCCGCCTGCCCCAGAGCGCGCTTCGCAGGCTGCAACCTTCGTCGTCGTGGTCATCGACGCGGATCCGCAACCGTTCGCCGGGCGCCGACAATTGGAAGTCGAATTTCACGTCCAGACCGGAGAACGGGGAGACGTAGAAGGCCTTCGGCGTCTCGACGCGGAACGTCCCCTCCTTGGATCCCTGACGCAGCGGAACGAGGAAGCGTTTCATCTCGCGGAAGGTGTTGCCCACCTCCGCCACGGCGCAGACCGGCTCTCCGTCGCGCCGGAAACAGAAGTAGAACGACACCGGGTTGAACACGTAACCCATCACCCGGGGCAGGGTCAGCAACTGGATGCGATCGTCCTCGAGGGGCGTCACCCCGCGCCGGCGCAGCCATGTCTGGAGGTTGTGTTTGACGCCGTCGCCCTCGTAGGAGAGATGGTCGCGATCATGAAAGCTGTAGACGTTGAAACGGTTGCGGCCGAACAGGGTTAACCGTTCGTCCAGTTCGTCCAGTTCGTCCAGATCGAGACAGAACATGAACATGCGATGACGGAAGCCATATCGGCGCGGCCGCAGCCGCTGATGCATCATCCGACACTCGTACAGGCCCGATCGATACGCTCTCATTGCCAGACCTCCCTTCCCGTCAATGCGCGCGCGGCTTCCAGACCCGAGGTGAAGGCGTCCTCGTGGAATCCGTAGCGGAAGTAGCTGCCGCAGAAAAACAACCGCTGTTCGGGGGAGCGACGGTTCAATCCGGGTAGTTTTGCCTGGGCCGCCACCGCCTCCACGTCGAACAACGGATGTTCGTAGCGAATCTGCTTGAGGATCCTGTCCGGCCGGATTCCGCTCTCTCCATTGATGGAGACAAAGTAGTCCTGCCGGTCTGAAACGCCCTGCAGGCTGTTCATCCAGTAGATCGTCGATGCGCGCGTTTCTCCCGCTTCGTCCCGCTCCATCCGGTAGTTCCAGGAAGCCCAGGCCCGTTTCGTTTTCGGCATGTTTCGAGGATCCGTGTGGAGGGTGGCGACGTTGGGTTCGTAGTGAAACCGGCTCAGGAGTTGTTCCTGTTGCGCGTCAGGTTGGGCCAGGAGGCGCAGGGCTTCATCTCCGTGACAGGCGAGCACGACCTTGTCGAAGGCCAGTGTTTCCCCGTCTTCCGTCCCCACTCTGACCTCGTCCGCCCGTTCTTCGACGCGAAGCACAGCCCGGCCTAGGCGGATCCTGTCCCGGAACGGCGCGATCAAGCGGCGGACGTACTCCCTCGCGCCGCCCTCGACTGTCCACCATTGATGTTGGGTATGGAGCCCGAGGAACCCGTGGTTGTGAAAGAAGCGGAGCAGGGTCGAAGCGGGAAATCGGAGCATCTTCTCCGGAGGCGTGGACCAGACCGCGGAACTCATCGGGACAAGATAGAGTTCAAAGAAGTCCTGGCCGTAGCCCCGCTCGTGAACGTAGTCCGCCAGGCTCAGTGAGCGGGTGGTCGGATCCTCCAGCGCTTCGACGGCCTCCCGGTTGAAACGGTCGATCTGTTTCAACATCCTCCAGTATCGGGGATTGAAAAGGTTGCTCCGCTGGGCAAAGAGATGAATGAGGCTGGAGCCGCAATATTCCAGTCCGGTGGGAACATGCTGCACGCTGAACGACATGGAGGTCTTCTTCACCGGCGCGTTCAGTTCGCGAAACAACCGCGTAAGATTCGGGTAGGTGACCTCGTTGTAGACCATGAAACCGGTGTCGATCGGCAGTTCCCGGCCGGCTTCGTTCACGGACACCGTGTTGGAGTGCCCTCCGGCATGTCCGTTGGGGTCGAAGACTGTGATTTCGTGGTCCCGGTGCAGAAAGCGCGCGCAACCCAGGCCGGCTATGCCTGCCCCGATGATCGCAACCCGGCTCATCGACTGTCCTCCGGCGCTGCGGCGTAGACCGATGCGGGCACTGGACGGAGGTCCCAGATAATGCCGCACCGCTCAAGGAGCTTCAGGGCGTAGTAGGTGAGGTCAATCTCCCACCAGTAGAAACCCTGCCGGGTCGAATGCATGTAATGGTGGTGGTTGTTGTGCCATCCCTCGCCGAGGGTGACCAGGGCCAGCAGGAGGCTGTTCCGGCTGTCATCGGAGGTGGCGAAACGTTTCCGCCCGAACACATGCGCCAGCGAGTTGATCGAGCACGTGCAGTGGAACAGCACGACAGTGC
>JAYPGD010000287.1:0-1223 GCA_038126655.1 Verrucomicrobiales bacterium | reverse complement strand
CGACAGTGCTGATGAAGAAGCCCCAGACCAACAGTTGCGGTCCGTTCGTTCCCAACCCCGGGGCCCGTCTTTCCAGCAGCGCGCCCAGTCCGTAGAGGGAGCCCGCGAAGATCACGGGCATCAGGGAGTCGAACCGGTTCAGGAAGACGAGTTCGGAAAACCTGGCCAGATCACGCACCCGGCCGTAGTCCGTGGGGAAGTTCTTGGAGGACGCAAACCAACCCATATGAGCCCACCAGAAGCCGTGACGGCGGGGTGAATGAACGTCCGCTTCCGTGTCGGAATGACGATGATGATGTCGATGGTGGCTCGCCCACCACAGCGCTCCCCGCTGCACGGCGGTTGCGCCCCACAAGGCGAACAGGAACTGCGCCGCCCGGCTGGTCTTGAACGATCGATGGGAGAAATACCTGTGATAGAAGCCGGTCACCGCAAACATGCGGATCAGGTAGAGGGCGGCGGCGGCGGCGACCGCGAACCAACTCCAGCCTACCCACGCCACGGCCAGGCATGCCGCATGCATGAGCAAGAAGGGCAGGCAGCGGATCAGTTCAAAGCCGTCCCCGGTCGCATCCGGGCCTGCGGTTCGGGAACCGTGGTCCGAGTCGATCCACCGGACCAGTGACGCGACACGGGATCCGGAACTCTGAAGGCGGGCTTTGGCTTCTGGATCGGGTTGATTCATGCATGTGCTCTCGGTTGGCGCCGGGCGGTTGGGTGGGAAAGGTTACCCAGGTTTCGGGAGGCGCAAGCTGTCGACACCGGGTAAGTCTATCCGCTCGCCCACAACTTGGCAATCCTGGGCGGCGGCGCATTGACATCCGGCCGGCCGCGTGGCATCGGTCTCAGCTCCGCGGCACCCTCGCGCTGCGTGTTCTGCGCAGTCCGACCGACCACGACCAACGTGAATGCTTCCATCGGATTCGACCTGATCTTCAGCCGAGAAGACCTGCAGGCCGCCCTCTTTGTGTCGCTCCTCACCGCCTGTCTCATCGTGGTTCTGCTGCTCTTTCTGAACCGCTACGCCCGGCGCCGCTATTTCACCATCTGGACGGTTGCGTGGGTTTTCTATGCGCTGTGGTTGCTGTTCAATTTCCGGCTGCCGGAGTATGCGGCCGACGCGATCCCCTTCGTGCTGAAGCAATGTTGCATCGGAATTGCGGCGGTGTTTGTAAACGCCGCCCGAAAAGTGCGGCGGGGTGACGCCCCGTTTGGGGCGTTCG
>JAYPGD010000286.1:3801-7703 GCA_038126655.1 Verrucomicrobiales bacterium | reverse complement strand
AGCGCAGGCGCCCCCGCCCCGTGTCGGGAGAAAGGCGGTGGGACGCCGCCAGGCCCCGCAGCCGGGACAACTGCGCTACGAGCCCCACAAGATCACCTACGCTTGGCCGGAGACAACTGCCCATGGTAGCTTTCGATCATGCCCAACGATCACGGCAACGTCGTCGGAATCGAAATCGGCGGCACCAAGCTTCAGGTGGTCGCTGGCACAAACCGCGGTGCCATCACTGAGCGCGAGCGTTTTCAGATCTCTCCGAGCGAAGGCGGCGCAGGCATTCGCCAACAGATTGAAGCGGCGCTAACCAAACTTCTCGCACGCGAACACCCCGCCGCCATCGGCGTCGGCTTTGGCGGTCCGGTTGATTTCGAGACCGGCGCCATCTGCTGCTCGCACCAGATCGAAGGCTGGTCCGATTTCCCGCTCGGCGATTGGTTGCGCGACCTGACCGGCCTGCCCGTCGCCGTGGAGAACGACGCCAACACCGCCGCCCTGGCCGAAGCCGCCGTTGGCGCGGGCAAAGGCTCCAACCCCATGTGCTGGGTCAACATGGGCAGCGGCGTCGGCGGCGGACTGATCGTCGATGGCGCGATCTACCACGGCGCGCGCCCCGGCGAAGCCGAGATCGGCCACCTGCGGCTGGACAAGTCCGGCGCCACCGTCGAATCCCGCTGCTCCGGCTGGGCCGTCGACGCCAGGATCCGCGCGCTCAAGGAAACCGAACCGGACAGTGTGTTGTGTCAATTGATCGGGGATTCCAACGGCGGCGAAGCCCGACATCTCCCCGCGGCCTTGGAAGTGAACGACGCGGCGGCGTTGCGTATTCTCAACGATACCGCGGACGACCTCGCCTTTGGACTCTCGCACGCGACGCAGTTGTTTCATCCCGAGGCGATTGTCATGGGCGGCGGGCTTTCATTGATCGGCGAACCACTGCGCGCCGCCGTGGCAAACGCATTGCGCGACTACACCATGGAAGCCTTCGCGCACGGTCCCAATGTGCGCCTTGCCGCATTGGGCGAGGACGCCGTCACCGTCGGCGCGTTGTTGTTGGCCGCTCAGGCTGCGAAGTCACCATGATCTGGCGCCAGATCAAGGCGGTCCTGATCCTGCCCTGCAACGTGCTGGGAGTGATCCCCTCCCTGATCGCCTACGCCACGCGCGAAACGCGCTTCGCCGCGCAACCTCCCTCGCCCGCCGAACCGACAACCTGGCTCGCCCTGCTTCCGCTGCTCATCGGGGCCTTGTTCGGCGGCTGGGCCGTGATCCTCTTCTGGAAGCACGGCAACGGCACGCCGGCGCCCTGGGATCCGCCCAAGAATTTCATCATCCGCGGCCCCTACAGGCACGTCCGCAATCCAATGATCTCCGGCGTTGTGTTCCTGCTGATCGCCGAGGCGCTTTGCTTTCGATCCATCCCCATCGGCATCTGGGCCGCGACATTCTTCCTCGGGAATTCGATCTACTTTCCGCTCGTCGAAGAGAAGGGCTTGGAAAAACGTTTCGGCGCAGCCTACCTGCGCTACAAGGACAACGTGCCCAGGTGGATTCCGAGACTGCGTCCATGGACCGCCGAGGAATCCTGACCAACCTCGAGAGAACTGCGGTCAGATGCGCACAGTTTCCCAGGCCGTTGGCCTCGGCTGCCAAAGCGTCGCCCCGTTGGGCCTTTGATTCGACATGCGCGATGCGTCTCGAATCTACAATATCCGAAGCAGTTCGTACTGGAATAGACCGCTCGATTACGATCTGATGGCCCCCGACGCCGAAGTCGCTGTCTCTGAATCATGGAGCCTGCCCGCCAACATCAGCCCATCAGCATCCTCGATCCCCTATCCGAGGCCTGGGCGCGCACGCAACTCCTGCTGTTCGAACCGTTTCGATTCGGGAAATGGCTGGCCGTGGCGTTCTGCGCCTGGCTGGCCTTTCTCGGCCAAGGCGGGGGCGGCGGAGCCAGCGTCAACTTTAACAAACGCCATGGAACGGGGGAGCAGAGCGCGGACCAGATCAAACGTCAGCTGGAAGAGTGGCTCAGAGACAACATCGACTGGCTGATCCCCGCCATGATCGCCGCGGTTGTCGCCGGAGTCGTTCTCTGGCTGCTCATCATCTGGTTGAGCAGCCGCGGCCGTTTCATGTTCCTCAACTGCATTGCCCGCAACACCGGCGACGTGGCGGCCCCGTGGAGGGAATTCGCGCCGCAAGGCAACAGCCTGTTCCGCTTCCGGCTATGCCTTACCATCCTCGGTTCATTGGCGGCTCTCCCCATCGTTCTCGTTGTCATCCTTCTCATGATCCGATTGTTTGCCGGACTGAACGCACACAACTTCGAAGCCCTCGTCAACCAACTGGCCGGACGCCTGGACGCGACGATCGTCCTCCCCCTGCTCGGCTGCATACTTGGCGGCGCCGCAATCGTTCTCCTTTTCACCATTGTCGGGAAACTGACGCACGACCTTGTCGAACCGATCATGTACCGCCGCCGCATCACCACACTTGCGGCGTGGAACGAATTACGCGCGATGATGCGCGGCCGCCTCGGCGCGATGATCCTCTACCTCCTGTTTCAACTCCTGCTGCAGATCGTTCTCGGGGCGATCGCCTTCTTCTCCATCTTCCTCACCTGCTGCATCGTGGCCATCCCCTATGTGGGAACCGTCATCCTCCTGCCGCTGTTCGTCTTCGAACGCGCCTACTCCGTTTGCTTCCTTGAGCAGTTCGGCGAGGAATGGCGGGTGATGGAATGACCCCGGCGGGGCGAAGCGGAGGCGCGACAAGGCGGCGTCAAGCCGCCGCACTCCATGGCGCTTCGCGCGGCGCGCCTTCAGGGCCGTGGTTCTGCGGCGTAGGGACGGGCTCCCGTCCCCAACATTCCCGACCGCAACTCCGACCTACCCCTGCAGCTTCTCCAACTCGTCCTTCAGGCGCTCCTGCAATTCGCGGTGATTGACCTTGCCGGTTCCGAGCTTCGGGATCTCGCGCACATGCAGGATCGCCTTGGGCACCGCGATGTTGGGCAAGCCCTTGTCCCGCACCGCCTCGCGGACTTCCTTCAATTCCAACCGCGTCTCATTCGTGGCCAGGACCAGGGCCTCGCCCTTGCGCTTGTCATGAATCGCGAGGATCGCCACCTGACAGCGTAGTCCATATCTCGGAAAGGCGCCGGCCAAGGCGTCCTCCACGGCGGTCAGGCTGA
This sequence comes from Verrucomicrobiales bacterium, assembly GCA_038126655.1. Taxonomy (GTDB): domain Bacteria; phylum Verrucomicrobiota; class Verrucomicrobiia; order Limisphaerales; family JAYPEY01; genus JAYPEY01. The sequence continues at coordinate 4,510 of JAYPGD010000286.1, read as the reverse complement.
TCATCTCGCCGCTGACCTTGGCAAAGCGCTTCATGCGGCCTCGGATGAACACATAGCTATCCTCGTCCACGTGCACGATGTCGCCGGTGTCGTACCAGCCATCCAATTCCCGGAAGGCCGCATTCGGCTCCGGATTCAGATAGCCGCGCATGATGTTGGGGCCGCGCACGTAAAGCCGCCCCGCCTCCTCCACGCCCGGGACTTCCTCCAGCTTCCATTCCATACCCGGCATCAGTCTCCCCACCGAACCCACCTTCGGCATCATGGGCGTGTCCACGCAGATGATCGGCGAACACTCCGTCGCGCCATAGCCTTCCAACACGCGACAACCGAACTTGTCCGACCACACCTTCGCGTTCGCCTCCTGCAGCTTCTCCGCGCCGGACCACAACAAGCGCACGGACCGAAAATCATACGGATGCGCGCGGCGGGCATAACCTTTGAGAAAGGTGTTCGTGCTGATGAACACCGTGCACTGCCGATCGTAGATGGCGTTGGGCACAATCCGGTAGTGCAGCGGCGAGGGATACAGGAACACGTAGATGCCCCGCGCCAGGCCGAACAAGGTCCCGATCGTCAGGCCAAAGCTGTGAAAGATCGGCAATGCATTGAACAAGCGATCCTCGTCCGTGATGTCGAGCACGGCCAGGGCCTGGTGGATGTTGGAAAGCAGGTTACCGTGGGTCAGCTCAACGCCCTTGGGCAGGCC
>JAYPGD010000286.1:0-3734 GCA_038126655.1 Verrucomicrobiales bacterium | reverse complement strand
GTGAACAGGATTACCGCGGGATCGTCGGCCTTGCGCGGAACCCGCGCCACGCAGGCCGGAGCCAGGTCCACGCGCGCCAGTGACGCCAGCTTTTCCACCGCCGTCATCTCCTCGCGGACGTCCTCCAGGCAACAGAACTCGATCCCCGCCTCGATCAGCGGCTGCACATCGAGCTTCGCTTTCTCCAGAAAGTCGCGCGAGGTTACGATCTGCTTCAATCCCGCCAGCTCCGCGCACTTCAACATCAACGGCACGCCGGTGGAGAAATTCAAAATTGCCGGAACCTTGCCGATCGCCCACAGCCCCAGGACCACGACCGGCGTGGCGTTCACATTCGGCAGCAACACCCCCACGTGCGGGAGCTCCGGCAGCAATATCCCGCGCAGCCGTCGTGAAATCAGGTCCGTCCGGATCAACAGGTCGCGCCCGTTCAAGGTCACGCCGCTCACATCCTCCAGCAGCGTGTTCCCGGTGTTGTTTACCGCCGTTTCGATGACCGCTTTCAGAACATTGCCCGGAGCCTGTTCCACCTCCACCTGGAACCGCTGCTGGATCATGCAGTCGCGCAGCCACTGCGTGAGCTTGATCCGCGCCTGGTGCGTGCTGCCAAAGTCCTTGTGCGGCGGCTCCTGCGCGTCGCTGAAATGAACGCTGATTTCCGGAAAGCGCCGCTTCCACCCCTTGCTCTCGCTCAGCCCCCAAGCCAACCGGTCCGCGCCGCGCAGATAACAGGTGATCAACTTGGCGTGCGTCTTGAAGAGCAGGAACCCCGTCCCGTCGAAAAGCTTCATCAAGGTCCCGGTCGCGGAAATGCGCCCTTCGGCAAACAGGACCAACCGGCCCTTCTGCTTCAGAAAATCCGCCATGTGCCGCACGGCATACGGCGACGTCGTGTCGATCGGAAAGGTGCGCCGGTTCCGCATGACCAACTGGTAAATCCAGTTCTTGTCCGCCACCCGGCTCGACACCACGAACTTCCAGTCGTCGTCCAATACCGAGCCCAACAACAGCCAGTCGATCCACGACACGTGATTGGGAATCAACAACACCGGCCCCGGTGTGTTCAACGCCTCGACATTGTAGGCGCGGAACCGGAACAAGATCCCCACCGCCAACCGCGCCAACGGTTGAATGATCGGGAAAAGGACCCGAAACAAACCCTGAATGACCTTTTGCGACATCGGCCGAGAGTTAATGACGCCCGCCGCCCGAGTCAACCATCCGGAAGATCGATATTATCAATTCGTGCGGGAGGGGCATCATCATGTCCAATGGCGGCGACGAATCCGCCGCCGACGTGAACGAGCCGCCCCCCGATTCTGATCCACCCCGACCATCGCGCCGCTGGCCGCGCAAGCGAATCATCTGGGTCGGCCTCGCGATTGTGCTCGTCGGCTTCGTCGGACTCAACATCCTCGCCTACCGCCACGCGAAGGCGATGACGCATTTCCTTCCCGCGGGGAAACGGACCCAGCGGCCGGAAGAGCTCTCAACCGCCGGTAAGATCCGGACATTGCTCACAGGAATCTCGCTTCCGCGACCGGTCAATCGCTCGACGCCCGACGCCCTCGGACTTCCGTTTGAAACCATCTCATTCCCCGGCGCGCATGACATCGAACTTGAAGCCTGGCTCATCCAGTCCGAAGACCAAAACGGGGTTATCGCATTGTTTCACGGCTACGGGGGCGCCAAAGACTCATTGCTGCCCGCGGCAAAGGAGTTTCTCGACCGCGGCCTCACAACCCTGCTGGTCGATTTCCACGGCAGCGGCGGCTCCGGCGGAAACACCACCAGCATTGGTTGGCATGAAGCCAAGGACGTCGAGGCCGCCGCAAAATGGATCAGGGAATCCGAACCGAGGCAACCACAATATCTTCACGGAATCTCCCTTGGCGCCGTCGCGATTCTTCGCGCGACCGGCTCACTCGGTGTCGAGGCCGACGGCCTGATTCTTGAAGCGCCCTTCGACCGCATGCAGACCACGGTCGTCCGAAGGTTTGACGCCATGGGCGTCCCGTCATTCCCCGCCGCGCAACTGCTCGTCTTCTGGGGCGGCGTCCAACAAGGATTCAACGGCTTCGCCCACAACCCCATCAATTACGCGCAAAATGTGCGCTGCCCGTCCATTGTCATGCTCGGAGGAAACGATCCCCGCGTCACGCCGAGCGATGGAACCCGGTTGGCGAAAGCCTTGAATACGGCCGGCGGCCCCGTTTTGTTCGAGTCGGCCGGACATGCGCAATGCCAATCGAGTGATCCGGAAAAGTGGCGGGAATCCGTGGCGCAGTTTCTTGCCGCTCCCGGGGCTACCTCCGATATTGCTCCCAAGTCTGATCGTAATCCGCCGACCGGCCCAGATCGAAAATGACAATCCCCTGTCGCGCGAGCGGCTGCATCAGGCTGACTCCGCCCTCCACGTCCAATTGCCGCAGCGAGCCTTCCGCTTCACGACAGCCCTTGGCTGAGGCCTCCTCGATCAGGTCCAGGGCCCGGGTCTTGTCGCGTCGGACTCCGAGCCCTTCTCGATAACAGATACCCAGCAGATGGGTCGCCTGGGCGGAGCCCCCCTTGGCGCCGCGCTCCAGATGCTTCACCGCCTTTTTTTCGTCCTTCTCCTTCGCATCGGTCGCGTAGATGAAACCCAACGCGCCGTCCGCATCCGCCAGCCCCTGGTCCGCGGCGTCCTCCAACCGGTCGATCGCCTCTTCAATGTCGCGCTTGCCCCCCTCGCCCATCGCCGCCATCAATCCGAGATAGAATTTGCTGTTGGCGAGTTCGTCCGATTCTACCAACCACTTGCGCGCCTCGCCGGGATTGCGCGCGACGCCCTGCCCGCGCCAAAGCAGTTCACCGACCACCGACTTCGCGATCTCGTCGCCCAATTCCGCCGCCATGCCGAAATGTCTGAAGCCCTCCGCCAAATCCACGTCCACACCGCCACCCTGAAGATACAGGGCTCCGAGGTTCACCTGGGCGTCAACAAAGCCCTGTTCCGCCGCAGCCGAGTAGAACTGCACCGCCTTGCCCACATCCTTCTCCACGCCCTCGCCGCGCAGATACATCGACGCGACCAGATGTTGCGCGGCGGCATTGCCCCCATCCGCCCTCGACAAGGCCCGCTCAAACTCCGACTTCCATGGCTGCGCCTTGACCAAGACGAACAACACGACCACAACCACCGCAATGCCGACCGGCATCAGCTTCTTCTTGAACCGCCCCGGATCGGCCGCCGCCTCCGCCGCGGTTTGCTCCGCCTTGGCCTTCACATCCGCCGCCGCCCGCCCCGCCTTCTCCTTCAGCTCCTGGACCTTCTCGGAATCCTTCAACTCCTTCGCCTTCTCCGAGGCCTTCCTGGCCGTCAGCGCCGCCGCCTTGGCAAAGCCCGCGACGCCGGCTTTCAAGGCATCGATGGGTTGCTCCCCCTCCTTGTCGGCGGCATCGTCCGCAACAACTTCCAAGAGAGTCTTCGCGCCGCAATGCGGGCAATCGATCGTCCGCCCTTTCGCGTCCGGCGGAAACTGCAACCGCCCGCCGCATTCAGAGCACGCGCCTTTGAGTTCTTCAGGTGTGGCCATGGGTTCTTTGTTTCAAAGACATGATACGCCGATTCGTTTCCATCCGTCAGCCAGATTTGCCAGGGTTTGCGCATGAACAGCAGTCGCCACAGCTTCACAGATGCAGCGTCGGCTGTGTCAGCCGAAAAGCGAAACGATCAGGCGACAGCAATCGACTGC
>JAYPGD010000285.1:0-7721 GCA_038126655.1 Verrucomicrobiales bacterium | reverse complement strand
ACGGTATGTTGTACCGTGCGCTGTGTCAGCGCAGACGCGGGTTGTCGCATGATGGTTCTACATTTCGGCTGACACAGCCGACGCTACATTTGTGAAGCTGTCGCGATTACTGTTCATGCGAAGGCCTGTTAGAGCTTGCCGATCATCGACTACTTTTCACGAAAGACATCGCTCTGCACAATCAATCCTATCAGATCGCGCAAGCCGTCGCCCTGTGTCTCGAGTTTGCTCACGATGCGTTTGATTTCGGCGCGGTCGGAGAATCCGAGTTCGCGCCCGGTCGCGAAGGTGAGCAGCTTCGTGGTCAGGCATTTGGCGAAGCCGTTCTTGTCGGCTTTCACGAGGGTCTTGAACTCGTTGAAGTCGGCGAAGGCCTTGCCTTCGATCTCGCCGCTGTCATCGACGGGCAGGCCGAGGCGGTAGTTGACGCGGCGTCCGTTGATCTCCTTGTTTACCCGCTCGCCCGCGCCGATGGAGCGATAGCGCTCCCGATGGCCGCCGATGGGATTGAAGGATTCCAGCGCGAAGCCCGGCGCATCGATCAGTTCGTGGCAACCGCGGCAACTGGCCATGCTGCGGTGTTTCTTGAGAAGTTGGCGGATGGTTTCAGCGCCGCGGATGTCGGGTTCGACGCCGGGCACGGCGGGCGGCGGCGGCGGCGGCGGCGTGATGCCAAGGATGCGCTCCAGGGTCCAGGCGCCGCGCAGGACCGGCGAGGTCGTGGTCCCGTTGGCCGAGACCTTCAACACGCTGGCGTGGGCCATGATGCCGCCGCGCGGGCTGTCGGGCGGCAGCTTCACCTTGCGGAATTTCGGTCCGGTGACGCCGGGGATGTCGTAGTGCTCGGCCAGACGGTCGTTGATGAAGGCAAAATCGGAGTCGATGAAGTTGGCGACGCCGAGGTTCTCCTTGAGCAGCAGGGCGAAGAAGCCGCGGGTCTCCTTGAGCATGGAGTACTGGAGGTAGGCGTCGAACTCGGGGTAGAGCTTTCGGTCGGGATTGGTGAACTCGATGCTGCGCAGGTCGAGCCAGGCGTCGGTGAAATCCCGAATGAAGCGTCCGGCGCGCGGATCGTTCAACAGCCGGTCGGTCTGGCGGAGGAGTTCCGCATCGCCGGCGGTGAGCCTGCCGGCGTTGGCGGCGGCCAGGAGTTGGGCGTCGGGAGTCGAACGGGTGAGAAAGTAGGAAAGCCGCGAGGCAAGGGCATGGTCGTCGAGTTTTCCGGGCTTCTCCTGGAGGTAGAGGAATCTGGGCGAACAGAAGATGGCGCGGACCGCGGTGCGCAGCGCATTCTCAAAGGTGTCGCCGTTGTTCAACTCGGATTGAAAAAGACTGACGTAGGGCGCGATTTCGGCCGCGCTTGCCGGTCGGCGAAAGGCGGCCGTGGCCACGCGCTGGAGGACGGGTTGCGCATCCTGGATGGGGGAGGCCGAGGCGATCTCGAACTTCGGCTGATACCAGCGCTTCTTCTTGTCGTTGGGGTTGCGGGGTTGGATTTCGTTGCGCCGCAGACCATCGAAGATCAAGCGGTGGCCGCGCCCGGGGAATGCGTCGGTCAGTGGGCCTTCCAGTTCGACGTGAAGGATCGCGAGCCCGGGGCCCGTGTAGCCGGCCGTGCCGTTCTTGCGGATTTCGTTGTCGCGATCGGAGATGCCGATGGGTTCGATCTGGATCATGTAGCGATTCTCGATCCAGGCCTCGAGTTCGATGGTTGTGGGCTTGCCGGGCGGCATCGAGAAATAGCCATAGGTCGGTTTCTCGGCGCCTCGAGCGAAGGTGGTCGAGCCGATGGAAAAGGTGATGGGGTGGTCGCTCTGGTAGGCGTAGCCGGTGACGCGGATCTTGTAGCGGCCGGACTCGCCGTTGACGTTCGCGTCACGGAGCATGCCGCTGGGATAGCCCTGCGACTTGAAGAAGACCACCGCGCCGTCGTCGAGCTTCTTCCAGAGCCGGGGAATGAACTGCTTGCCCTCGCGGGAATCGGCGTAGCTGGCGCGCTTGATTTTCGGCTCCGGGCGTTCGGTCCGTTTCTCGATGGCGGCGTCGAGGACGTGGTCGATCGCGTCGAGATAGGCGCGCATCTGGGGCAGGGAGACGCTGAGCGAGTCGCCGATGTTGTCGAAGCCGTGCGCAAGGCTGTCCTCGGGGAGCATGGGCGCCAGTTTCAGGTTCGCGCCGAAGAGATCGTTCAGCGTGTTCTCGTATTCCGTGCGGTTGAGACGGCGCAATACGGCGGCCTTGCCGGCGGCGTGCGCCTCGGTCAGTGAGTCGACCAAGGGCTCAATGAAGGCGATCAATTCCGCCCCGGAGGGCCGTTTCTTCTTCTTGGGCGGCATCTCGCCGGATTCGACCCGGTCCTGGATGCGCACCCACTTGGCCTGGGTTGCCGGATCGCTGAGATCATGGCCCAGCGCGTCAAGATCCAAGCCCCCCTTGTTCAATTCGGCGTCGTGGCAATCGATGCAATGGGTTTCGAGAAAGGGTTTGAGTCTGGCGTAGTCCAGAGGGGCGGCGGCGCCCGCGGCGATGGCGGGCGCAAGGGCTGCGGCCAGCCACAGGCAGCGCGTGGTTGGAATGAAGCTGGGGCGATTCATCGTGTTCGGAGTATGACGATGCAAACTCCGGAAACTGACAAAACTTTTTTTGCGGAACAGTGGCGGCGGGCAGAGAGGGAAAAGGGGCAGCGGCGTCGGTGGTCGAATCCGAGGCACTTTGGACCGAAGAACGTCATCTGGTCGGCCTGCGAGGATTCCGCCCTTCTCCCTTTCTTCCCCGTCTTTACCAATCCGTCGAGCAGACTATGATTCGCTCATGAGGTTTGTTGGATCGTTGATCGCGGCGTTTCTGTTGGTTCCGCTGTCCGTCGATGCCGCCCGGGTGGTTTACGAGGGGCTGCCGTCGGGCAGGGTGATCATGGCCGGCGCCCGGCAGGCCAAGCCTTATCTCGCGGTTGCCGGGAAACAGGGGCTGATCCTGAGTCTGGAGGCGCCCGACGCCTACGAGTGGCGACGCGGCGAAGTCTCGGCGCTGGACTATGCGCCGGACGGGGATCTCTGGGTGGGATTAAACGGCCGGTTCTATCGGGACAACCTTCGCGGGAGCGGCATGGTGGACCGGACCGCGTCATTCAAGCCGTTCGGGGCAACGGGAAGGTTGTTTGTTTCCCGGTTGGGTGACGTCTGGCTTTCCAAGGCCGCCGCGATGCGGCGTCATGACGGGCTGTTTGTCCCGTCGGGTTTTTCGACGGCGGACGGGTTGACGGTCGAGCCCCGATGCGACGATCCGTTCGGCAATGTGTGGGCCGCCATGGTGGATGGCGAGGGGCGGGAAATGGGACTCGCGGTCCGAACGACCAACAAACCCGGAGAATGGCAACGCGTGACCCTGCCGGCGGAGATGTCGGACGGCTGGAGCGGGTTGTGCATGGACGACGTGGGGTTCCTCTGGCTGGCGACGGAAAGCGTGATCCTTCAGCTCGATCCGCGGCGGCGGGGCGAGATCAAGCGGGCCTTTCAGGTTCCGGCGAAGAGTGGAATCACCTGTATCGCGCGCTCGCCCAATCGACACATCTATATCGGCCATCGGGATGGGAGCATTCATGAGTTGACGGATCCCGAGGCCGGGGCGCGCGCGATGCAACCGATCGATCGACTGCCGGGCGGCCCGATTCGCGGCATGATGCATCACGCGGTCAGCGGATTCTGGGTGGTCGTCGGCGAGAAGGTGTATCGGCGGGCAGAGCTGATTCGCTCTTGGCAGCGGGCTTGGGCTGAAGCGCCGCTCATGCCCGCGGGCAATCACGACAACCTCTGTGCGCGGATCGGCGACAAACTCTACTCAGCCGGCGGCAAGACCTATTTCGGTTGGCCGGCCACCGAATGGACGAATCTCGATCACGTGTGGTCGTATGACACGCGTTGGCGAGTCTGGGCGGTGGAGGCGCCGATGCTGGAGCCGGGCAAGGCCTACCCGGGCATCGCCGCGTTCGACGAGGAACTTTGGTTGATCGGGGGCTACTTCCGTGCAGGGAAGGGGACGCGCGCGACAGCGACCGTTGAGATTTACAATCCCGCCACGAAGAAGTTCCGTCTTGGTCCGGAATACCCGGCGGCGCGGGGGCAGGGGGCGGCCCTGACGGTGAACGACCGAATCTTTGTCGCGGGCGGCGCGGAATCGAACGCCGGTTCGAAGGAGATGTTCAGCATCGGCGTCGGCGAGGACGAGTGGCGTCCCGAGCCGCCGGCGCCCGGGCCGTTGATTCAGGCGGCGGGCTGCGTGATCGGCGATAAGATGTATATCGCTTCAGGCGTCCGGTCGGAATGCCCGGGATTGTTTGTCTACGACGCGGCGAAGCGCCAATGGTCGACCGTCAAACACCCATCCGAGACACCGCCGGCGGCTCCGCTGGTCACGGCTTGGCGCGACGAGGTCTGGGTGATGGGCGGGCGTGGAAAGAGCAGCGGCGAAACCGCGACGTTCGGCTATTCGACAGAGAGCGGCGGGTGGACGCGGGGACCGGACCTTCCGTTGCCCGTGAGTTGGGGCGCGGCAGCCTCGGTGAATGGCGGCATCCTGATTGCAGGGGGAGCCTATCGGGTGAAGGAGACCGGAGGCTTCTTCAACAGCGATCGGGTGTTTTTCTGGAACCGGCGTTGAAAAGGGAGGGCGACATTACTTGATCGCGGGTGGTTTCTTTGCGGGGAGGTTGACCGCTTGTTCTATTGAAGTTTCCTTTTCCTCTCCCGGATACAGGGCGCCGTGATCGACGTGGAAGGGGATGTTTCTACCGCCATTCCAGTAGCGCGCCATGGCTTCGGCGGAGGGGAGTTTTCGTGGGCGGACGACGCGCATGCCGACAATCTGCGCGTCGGTGTGCCACCAGACACTCGTGGGCTTGAATGGATCCTGGATCTTCCATCTTGGATGCGAACCCAGGCGGGCGGCGCTGCGAATTTTTTCGTGGGCGTCATCCCATGACCCTCCGCGGACAACCCGGGGAAACACAGCGATGGGACGATTCAACGGATTGTGGAGGATTCCATCCGGGAGTGGGTTTGGGTACCCCGACTCATGGAAATCGAGGCACCATTCCGCGACATTGCCATGCATGTCGTGAAGCCCCCAGGAATTGGGTTTCTTGGTTCCCACCTTTTGATATTTCCAATCGCTGTTGTCATGGAACCAGGCGTAATCGCCGAGCTTGGCGGGGTCGTCGCCGAAGTGGTAGGCGGTCGTGGAGCCGGCCCGGCAGGCATACTCCCATTCCGCTTCGGTGGGCAAACGGAAGAACTGCCCGGTTTGGGCGCTTAACCACTGGCAATACCGCCTGGCTCCGAACTGCGTCATGGCGATCGCGGGAAAGCCATCCTTTCCCATCCCGAAACTCATCTCGACGTAAGATCCGGAAGGGTAGCTTATCGCGTCGACCAGTCGGCGTCGTGCAAGTCTCTTGGGTTCGCCGGTTGGTTTCTCTATCCCCTTGCCGCGATAGTAATGCTCGTCCTTGGGGTAGATATACAGTTCGTATTCGTTCCACGTGACTTCTGTGCGTCCCATCCAGAACGCATCGATCCGGACCGTGCGCTGCGGGCCTTCATCACGTTTCCGTTTGTGCTCGCTTTCTGGACTTCCCATCACGAACTCTCCGGCCGGGATCGGAATCATGTCGAAACGGGCCTCGGAATCAGGAATCTTCGCTGTGTAGCGCTCGAACTCCCGATCCGTGTTTGAATCCCTATTCTCCAGAATCCACGCGCGGATCTTGCGCGCAAGTTCGATCTCCTTTTTGAGGATCTCGCTTGCGGGTGGCGGGTTCTCGTTGTCGATCTGCGCGACAAGGCAGTTGACGGAGAAAAGTCCAAGAAGGATGAAAAGTCTGAGAATGATGGCGCGCGTCGCCCTGTATACGTGATCCATCAAGCGACTTTGCTTCATGATGCTGCGTAATGCAGGGAGCGCGGGGCGGCCTGCGGCTGATCAACCGTTCTGCGTTCCCGGCTTCCGGCCGAAGAGTGATTTGAGCTCCGTCACCTTGGTGATGACGAGTTGGCCGCCGCGATCGACGCCATTGCCGGTGATCTTGATGGCCGTGCCGCAGTGGTAGGCGAGATTGAAATCGTGGAAATCGCGGAAGGCGACTTCGATGCGGACGGAGGGTTTGCCTGTCACATCGATGTAGAAGATCTTGGCCTCGTTGAGATCCTCGGAAAGGCGCAGGCGGCCCTGGGCGGTGACGGTTCCGCCGTCCTTCTTCACCCAGCTTTCGAAGGGGCGTTCGCGATAGGGTTTGAACGGCGAGCCGTCGAGACCGGGGAGGGGTTTGTCCGAATCGGCGTAGGAGGAGATGTCGACGCCGAACTGCTTGAGCAAGGCCAGGTGCAGACGGCCGACCTGTTGGTTCTCGGCGTAGCGCAGGTAGCGGCCGGTCTTGATCATGCCGCCGCCCTGGCCGGCGAGGATCATGGGAATGCGCGTGGCGGTGTGGTTGTCGCTGTGCCCCATGCCGGAGCCGAAGAGCACGAGGCTGTGATCGAGCAGCGTCCCGTGCTGGTCCTTGTACGACTTCATCCGGTTCAGGAGGTAGTCGAATTTCTCCATGTGCCAGAGCGTGATCTTCAACAGGCAGTCGAGATTGTGTCGGCTGTTGTTGCGGAAGAAGTGCGAAAGGTAGTGGTGCTGCTCCTTGATGCCGAGGAAGTCGAAGATGATCCGGCTGTTGCTGTTGCCCAGCATGTAGGTTGCGCAACGGGTGGAATCGGTCCAAAGCGCCAGCGCCGCCAGGTCCAGCATGGTCTCGACCTGCTCGTTGAGATTGGCCGCGCGGCCGGGGCGTTTGAGCTGGGAGAAGTCGATGCCCGCATTCGGCGCGTTCTTCAGGTTTTCCAGGCGCTGCTCGGTCTGGCGGACGACGGTCAGGTATTCGTCGAGGATCTCCTTGTCCTCGCGGCCGGCCTTGCGGGCGAGCGACTTGGCGTCGTCGTTGACCGCGTCGAGCAGACTGGCCATCTCGCGCCGCTTGGCGGGGTGGCTCAGGGGATTGCGGAACAGGCGATCAAAGATCAGTTGCGGATCGCTTTCGCGCGGGATCGGATCGCCGTTCTGGTCGTAGGAGATGTAGCTGCAGCCGACCTGGTTGGTGAACAGGCCCTCGGTGGTCAGTTCCAGCGAACGATGCGGCGTGTCTTGGCCAATCTTGTCCGCGATGAGTTGATCGACCGACGGCGATTTCGTGTTCTGGTGATGACCGGAGAGGAAGCGGCGGGTGGAGTTGGCGTGCGACGAGAAGCCGAAGTCGCCCATGTTGTCGAGGATCAGCAGGTCCTCCTTGTGATGCGCGAAGGGCTGCATCAAGGGCGACATGCGGAAGTCGAATTCCGTGCCGCCGTTGATGTTCCAGGAGGGCGGGTGCACGCCGTTGGGCTTGAACAGCGTCATGAACCGCACCGGCGGCTTCCCGCCATCTGTCGTCTTTGCCGAGGCCTCCATCAGGTTGAGCCAAGGCAAAGGCAACGCGGCGCCCACGCCGCGCAGGAAGGTCCGTCGATTGAGTTTCAGGCTCATGGTCTGTTCTGTCAGGAATCAGTTTCAACAATGTGGGATGGAATGAGAGCGGTCAAAGGGGAAAGTGTGAGGGCCTGCGCATGAGCTGCAAAAGCAATCCCCATAGGCATGTTGTAGCGTGCGCTGTGTCAGCGCATTCAACGGCTGTCGCATGATTGTTT
>JAYPGD010000284.1:0-7725 GCA_038126655.1 Verrucomicrobiales bacterium | reverse complement strand
CCCGCCGCCTGCATCATGCCGGCGCGCGCCAGATCCCAGGCTCCGCCGGTCGCCGTGCCCGACATCTTGAGCTTGCCGGGGTTGGCCTTGATGTGCGCGACCAACTCCTTCACGTCCTTCCAGGGCGCGTCCTTCTTCACCATGATCGCAGCCGCGTCCGCATTCAACTGTGCGAGCCAGGTGTAGTCTTTCCAGGTCAGCGGGGAGATGCCCATCCAGTGCATCGTGCTCAATTCGAACGTCGCCATCAGAATCGTGTGTCCGTCCGGTTTCGCCATCGCTCCGGCCGAGTGCCCGACCGCCCCGCCGCCGCCGGTCCGGTTCTGCACCACCACCGACTCGTCAAAGCTCTTGTCCAACTCATCGGCGATGTAGCGGGACAGCCGATCCGTGCCGCCGCCGGCGGACCAGGGACAGACGATGGTCACGGTCTTGGAAGGGTAATCGACGCCGGCTGCGGAGCCGCCGCCCGGGGTGGAGCCAGCTCCCTGGCCGCCGCCTCCGGAACGATCGCAGGCCGCCAGCCAAAGCAGACCGCCGGTCGCAAGCGCCGCCGTCAGACAGCGGCGCAGGATGTGTGGGTTGCGCATGCGGCATTCAACTCGACCCGCGGAACGGCCGTCAACGAAGAAGCGGCGCCCCGTCCACCCGGATTGCCAAATCCCGGCTCGCAATGCCGGGCCAGTTGTGCTTCATTGTCCATCATTGACGGCTTCCCGCCTCCAGTTCGCGTCCGCAGTTGTCCTCGCTGTTGCGATCAGCGCGGTTTCCGTTTGGTCGCTGCTCCAGCAGGAGCCGACGCATGACGGACGGACCTTGAGCGACTGGTTGGAGGACCTGGAGACGGGCGCTTCCAGCCGCTGTGAGGAAGCGGCCCACGCCATCGACACGATCGGAACCAACGCCATTCCCCGCCTGCTCTCGCTCCTCGAATCCGAGGACACTCCTCTGGACCTCGCCATGGAAGAGATCACCGAATCGCAGTCGGCGGTGAAGATCGACTGGGAAACGGCATTCGACGAGCATTGGCGGGCGCTGCGGGGATTCGAAGCCTTGGGCAGCCGGGCCGTCTCCGCGATTCCGGCTCTGGCCGCCCGGTTGGAGCGCGGGGAAAACCCGGAGTTTGTCTCCTTCGCCTTGGCCAACATCGGCGGCGAAGCGCTGCCCTTTCTACAGCGCGCCACGACCAACGCGAATGACGGCGTCCGGCGTTCGTCCATCGCGGCCTTGGGTTTTCTCGGCGGAGAAGCCGGGCCGGCCATCGCAACCCTGATCGGCTGTCTGAAAGACGCCAACGCCGCAGTCAGGCGTTGCGCGGCCGATGCGCTGGGCCGCCTGGGCGCCGCCGCAACGGAAGCCATCCCATCCCTGAAACAAGCGCGGGAGGACATCGACGAAAGCGTGCGGACGGCCGCGACGGTCGCGTTGCGGAAGATTGAAGTCCCCTGAGCTCCCCCGTCAGACCGCGCGGCTCTCATCCAACACCCGGCGGACCGTCCTGCCAAGATCGTCCATCCCCACCGGCTTCAGCATGAATTCCCGGATCCCGATGCGGCGACTGTCCTCCGCGGTCATCTTCTCGGCAAAACCGGTGATCATGATGATGGGAATGTTGGCGCGCGCGTCGAGCATGTCCAGGGCCAGCCGGTCGCCGGTGAGATCCGGCATCATCTGGTCAGTGATCACGAGGTCGAATTCTTCCGGATGATCCGCAAACAGGCGTCGGGCCTCCGGGCTGCTGGTGGCCAGGGTGATCCGGTAGCCCAGACGCTCCAGCATCTTCTTGCCCAGCATCGCCACCTCGCGTTCGTCGTCCACAAACAGGATGTGTTCCGCATCCCCCCTCGGCAACAGTGCCGTCTTCTTTTCCTCGGGAATCTCGAGAGTGGTCGCCGGCAGGTAGACGCGAAACACCGAGCCCCTGCCCAATTCGCTTTCCACCTCCACCGCGCCGTCGTGTCCCAGGGCGACGCCGTGCACCACCGACAAGCCAAGTCCGGTCCCCTGGCCGCCTTGCTTGGTCGTGAAGAACGGATCGAAGACCCTCTCCGCCGTCGCCGCATCCATGCCGGAACCGGTGTCGCTCACTTCCAACAACGCGTATTCGCCCTCGCACAGACCTTCGACCGCGGCGGCCTTGGCGGCCGTCACCCGGGCCGCTTTAAGCTCCACCCGGATCGAACCGTTGTTCTCCCGGACGGCATGGTAGGCGTTCGCGCACAGATTCATCACCACCTGGTGGATCTGGGTTGCGTCCGCCATGACCGGCGGACACTCCCGGGAAATCTCCGATTCGAGGCGGACATTCGAAGGCAGCGATCCCCGCAACAACTTGAAAGCCTCGCCGACCATGGGAGGCATCAGGAGCGGCATCCGTTCGTGCTCCGCCTGCCGGCTGAACATCAGCATCTGCTTGACGAGCTCGGTCGCCCGCGTGGCCGCCCGGAACACATATTCCAGATCCTCCCGCGCCTCGTGCCCCTCCTCCAGCGAGTCCTCCGCCAGCCGGGCAAATCCGACGATGGGCTGGAGCAGATTGTTGAACCCGTGCGCCACGCCGCCGGCGAGCGTGCCGAGGGTCTCCATTTTCTGCGACTGCCGCAACTGGGATTCCAACGAACGCCGGCGAGCCTCCGCCCTTTTCAGTCCGTCGATGTCCGACATCGTGAGCAGGCAGCCATCGACCCGTTTCCGGGAATCCCGCAGCAACGTCGCCTGCCCGAGGACCCAGCGCTGTCCGTCGCCGCACGACAGGCGAAACTCGCGGGAGAACGTCTCCTCCATCCCCATGGCGCGAGCCCACAGATCGCGAATGTCCTCGCGGTCCTCCCGATGCACCGCGTCCGTCCATGAAGCCGGCGCCTCGCCCGCGCGCCCCGCCCCGGACAGCAATTCCCGCCAACGGCTTTTGGAAAAGACCGGCTGGCCGTCCTCATCGGTCTCCAGAATCCCCACCGGCGCGGCCTCGGCCAGCGTGCGGAAGCGCGCCTCGCTCGCCTTCAGGGCGTCGGTCTTGCCCTCCAACGCCTGGCTCAGCTCCTCTGTCGCCCCCCGCCGCCCCTCGATCTCCTGCTCCAGCCGCGCCAACTGTTCCCGCGATTCCTCGAGGGTCAGCACGATCATGCTGACGGCGACAAACATCTGCACCACGCCCGAAAGGAAATACAGGGAGCTCACCTGGTAGCGATCGAATTGGAGAAAGGCGAACGCAACCAGATAGACGCCCCAGACGCAGAACGCAAAAGCCAGCAGACTGGCGCCCACGTAGGTCTGTCTGCGACGGAGCCCGACATACCCCCAAGCCGTCCAGAAACTCGCGCCGGCAAGAATGCCGAAGGTGGGCAGCGACACCTGGAGACCGCCGCCCAGATGAAAGGCCCCCACATACCCCCACGCCAACAGGAATCCAAAGAACAGCCCGTAAAGGCGTTGCGGTTCGCGTTGGCCAAGAAACAACGCGCTGCCCCACAGGAGACAGACCGCGGCCGCGCCGATACACCACTGCTGCAGCATCGCGCCCAACGGCCCGGGCGCAGCGGGATGAAAGCGGATGGCCAGCGTCAGCCACAACGCGTAGAAAAGCCACGCCGCCGTCCACACCGTGAAATACCTCCGCTGCGTGTAACGGTTCAGATAGGAATACAACCCCACCAGAACCCACACGCTCAGAAGCGCAAGAATCAGCGCCGCCTTCAAATACTCCGGCGGAAAATACAGATCGATTTGTCCCAATACCGACACTTCAATCAAAACTGCCTCGCTTCAACATATCTTCTTAAAGGATTTTCGCATCCCGCTGATTATCCAAGTCTCCAGAATTGCTCCACTTCTCGTTATCCTGCCAGCGTTGATTAATTGATCAATCAGATTATGTATCAATTCAAGACTTTGTTGGCCTCCATCAAGACACCAGGCCCGCTATTTGTCCCCAAGAATCATTTTCAGAATTGGGATAGCAAGGATGGCGCCTTCCCTAAAAAAGCGTAAATCGACCGTCGCGTCCGGCGACGGTCGATTTACGCGGGGAGATGGGCTGAAGTGAACAAATCAGCCGCGTCATCTAGGCGGACTTCCTGGCGGCCTTGGACGCCACCGCCAAGCAGGCTTCAATGTCGGCGATCGGGTCCTCCTTGTTCTCCTCGTACTCCAAGGACAAGGCTCCGTCTTCCGGGAATTTCACCTTGCGCAGGGCGCTGAACACCCCGGCGACATCCAGATGTCCCTTGCCGAGGATGACGCCATGGGTCTTCTTCTTCTGCTCCGCGAAATCCTTCAGATGCACGCCATACAGACGCTCGCCCAGCAGATGGACAACCTTGATCGGATCCTCGGCGGAGCGGATGTAGTGCCCCAGATCAGCGCAGAAGCCGATGCGCTTGTCCCACCTGCCCACCGCATCGAGGGTCTGCTGCGCCTTGTCGTAGAGCGCGCCGGGGCCGTGATTGTGAATCGCGATGCGGATGTCGAACTCCTGGACCAGGTCATGCAACTGGGCAAATGACTCGGCCGATGGATTGGCACTGATGTTCTTGATCCCGGCCCACTTGGCAAAGAGGAACATGTTGCGGTTGGCCTTGGCGTCCTTGCCGAACGACTGCACCCCGTGCGCGCTGATGCCGATGTCGTGTTTGTCCAGCAGCGCCTGCATCCCGGCAATCTTCTGCTTGTCCGGGGTGACAGGATAATGCCCGCGGAAGAACTCCACCCAATGCAGATTCAGTTTCTGAATCTTCTCCAGGGCTCCCTCCACGCCAAAGGCCCGCAGCGAATAACTCTGGATGCCCATGCGGAAGCCGCCATAGTTCTTGATAGACTGCGCGCGGGTGTCGGCAAACGCGCCCGTCGCCCCCCCGGCCAGGACTCCGGCCCCGATGACGGCCGTCCGGCCGATGAATTTGCGGCGGGTGATCTCTTGTTTGGAATTCAATGTCTGCATGGTGGTTTTCTGTCGAAGGTTGGCTTTGTTCTCGGTTTCGTCTGGAAAGCAATGTTACATCAATCGCGAGGCGCGCCCGGCAGACCGACGCCTCGCCGCTGATCTGAAACTCGTGGATTAAATACTGACGCCGTGTCGGAAAAACAAAGCAATTCGTCCGCTCCCGACATCGCCTTGTGCATGATCGTCCGCAACGAGGCGGCGCATCTGCGGCGTTGCCTGGAAAGTGTGGCCGGCGCCGTCGACCGGATCTGCATCACCGACACCGGCTCCTCGGACAACACCGTCGAGATCGCGCGCGAATTCACAACGGAGATCCGGGCATTCCCCTGGATCGATGACTTCAGCGCCGCGCGCAACGCCTCCATCGCAGACCTTGCCGAAGACTGGATCCTCGTCCTGGACGCCGATGACCACTTTCCCGAAGGCGAGGCCGCGAAGTTGCGGGAGGCTGCGGCCGCCACGGACAAGCCCGCGCTTGCCGTCCGTTACGACATCATGCGCGGCCACACGCCGGAACCGGGCCTGAAACTCTTCCGCAACGGCCTGGACATCCGCTACGAAGGCCTGATCCATGAGTCGATCCGCAACAGCCTCTCCGCGCTTCCCGTAAACGGTGTCGAACAGACGGAGGTCCGACTGGTCCACGCCGGCTATGCGGATGAGGCCATCGACGGAAAAATCTCCCGCAACCTTCCCCTGCTCGAGCGGGAATACCGCCGCGCCGACGACGCCGGAGACCGAATGCAACGCCTCTCGGTCGGCGTCGACCTCGCCAACGCCTGGATCGCCACCAACCGGGCCGACGACGGCGAACGCCGGCTGAAGCAACTGATCGAGGACATGATCCACAACGGGACGCCCGGCGACGGCCGCTGGGAACTCGCGGCGCTCGTCCACCTGCTGTGGTTCTATTTCGAACAGGATCGACAATCCGACGCGACCGATGTCTGCGCCGCCTGCGAACCACTTTTTGACAGGCATCCCGCCTTCCCGCTCTACCGTGGCATGACGCATCTGCGAAACGGCTCCTTCGCGGAGGCTCTCGGCGATTTCGAACGCTTTGACAAGTCCGTCCAGAACGCGCCATTGCCGGTCTCCATTCCGGAGGAATACGCAGGCCCGGAACTCTGGAGCATGGCAGGCCAATGCTGCCTGAGTCTCGACCGCAACGAGGAGGCCGTGAATTGGTTCGCCCGCGCCGCTCAAGCCTCGCCGCACAATCCCGAATACGCGGTCAAACTGAAACTCGCGCGGATCCGCGCGGGGGCGTGACGTAAAGACCGCCTTCAAAGCCAACCGCCAAGAAGCAGCCGAAGCGCCGCCGCTCCCTGCCAACATCTCACGGGGAAGGGTGAGCCTCGTCACCTCGGGGCCACGGGTTTTTGACGCGGATTTCCCCTTACCCCACCGCCGGATTGACGCTATTTGTTCAGAACAGATGCCATCGGATTCCGAAATGTCCATGAAACCGCAACTCAATGACGCCTTCGACTGGGAGCCCATGCCGGACGGCTGCCTTCTCTTCAGTCAGGAGACGGGACAGGTGCTCACCGTCAACCCAACCGCGGAATTGATCCTCTCCTTCTGCGACGGGGAGCATTCCTTGGAGGACATCTACCAGGACATCAGCCGCGATGTGGAAATCCCCAAGGAGTCCTTCCAGGAAACCGTCGAACGATTCATCGCCGAAAAGGTGATCCTCTCAGCGGCCGCATCCAACTGACGCCGCCCCTCACGCACACTCCGACATCCGTCGTGAGCCGCCTTTTTCTCTACGCCAATCTCGACGCGACCGTCGGGCTTCGGGTCGACGATCCGGCCTTGGCAACGCTCGCCGGGGATCTGCATTCCGCCGCGCTGTCGTCCGTCGCTGAATGTCCTCCGGACGCCGAGGCGGATCTTGCCTGGTCGGGCTCCCAAGATGGTCTCGTGCAGATTTCATTGCGCGGCGAAGCTTGGGAAACGCCGATGTCGGCCGCCGACGCGTTCTTCCAGAGTGAGAATCTGCTCACCCGGCTGTTCTGTTCCAAGCTGGCAGGACTGCTCCAGCTCCACGCCGCCGCCGTGGCGGACGCCGCCGGCAGGGCCTAGCTCATCTGCGGCCCCTCCCGCGCCGGCAAGACCTCCCTCGCCCTGAGCCTGATGCTCGAGGGCTGGAACTGGCTCACTGACGAACTGGTCCTCGTCGATGAAGCCGCGCCGACCCGGTTGAAAGGCTTCAAGCGGAACTTCAACCTGAAGGAGCCGTCCTGGCCGCTCTTTCCCGAGACCGACCTGCTCCCGCATCGGCGCGAAAGCTGGTCGGGCTACCACCAGGCCAACATCCGCTTCATTGATCCCGAGGCCTTGAAACCCGGCGCCTTCGTCCCGGAAGCCGAACTCGCCGGCATTCTCCTGCCCGCCTATTCCGAAGACGGCGACAATCCGGCGTACAAGAAGGCGCTCGGCATGGCCGCCACCTAGGCGCTGCTTCCCGAGGTCACCGCCCCGTCCGCCTCCACGGTCGCCGTGATCGCCGGCTGGACGCGGGACGTCCCGGTCCTTCGCGTGACCTACAACAATCCCCGGGCAATCCCGGCCTCCTTGCGCGAGTTCCATCCGTTCGACTGAGCCGCCGCCACAGAGCCGGCGGGCTGTTCGGAATTCGCCATTCGGACCGCTCTCGGATTTTTTTTGGGGTAAGTGTTGCGCCATTTAGACGCGCCCCGCCCCACCCATCTCCAACTGCACGCCCCGCCGGGGCGCGCCACATGCGGCATTGCCGTAAACGGGGGCATTCGGCACTA
>JAYPGD010000283.1:1085-7737 GCA_038126655.1 Verrucomicrobiales bacterium | reverse complement strand
CCGCGAGGAAATGTTATTTCCTCGCGGCTGTTTTTTTGCTTTGAGGGGGGAGTTGGCGTAAGAATTCCGCAGGTCATGCGCACGATCCGGAAACCCGACCAGATGCAACGCTTCGCGCTCAAGCAGCGACGCGAGGGGAGGCGCATCGTCGTCGTGCCGACCATGGGGGCTCTCCATGCCGGCCATCTCAGCCTGATTGAACGGGCGCGCAAGCGGGCGGGGAAGGGCGGCCTGGTCGTTGTGACCCTTTTCGTGAATCGCACGCAGTTCGGTCCCGGCGAGGATTTCAAGCGCTACCCGAGGGATGAACAGCGCGACCTGAAGCTCTGTCGTGAACTCGGCGCGGATATCGTGTTTGCTCCGGAGGACAAGGACATGCACGCCGGAAAGCGCGATGGCGGGTTCAGCGCGTTTGTGGAGGAGACGGCGGTTTCGCAGGGCATGGAAGGCGGTTCCCGGCCGGCGCATTTCCGCGGCGTCACAACCGTCGTCGCCAAGCTTTTCAATCTCACCCAGCCGGACATCGCGGTCTTCGGAGCCAAGGATTTTCAACAGGCCGCCGTGATCAAGCGCATGGTCCGGGACCTCAATTTTCCGGTGGAGATCGATGTGGCGCCCACGGTCCGGGAAATCGACGGCGTGGCGATGAGTTCGCGCAACAAGTATCTGACGCGGTCGCAGCGGGAGCAGGCTCCGGTTGTTTCCCGCGCCATCTTCCTGGTCAAGGAGATGCTGGCCACGACGGATTTCATCGCCGCCGACAAGTTGAAGCACAACGTGAAGTGCATGGTGAACGCCCAGCCCGACGCGGAGCTGGATTACGTGGAGTTTTTCGATTCCGAGACGCTGAAGCCGGTCAAGAAGGTCGCCCCCGGAGTCCATATGGCTCTCGCCGCGCGGATCGGCAAGGCTCGCCTGATCGACAACGCGGTGTTGTAGGGGGCGTCAATTCGACGCGATCTCCGATCGAACGTGGCAGCCGACGCGATGAGGCTCGCCTGCTGGCACGCGCGTGGTTGGAACAGGGCGCTTCTGCGGCAGGTCTCCGACACAGCCGCGTTCCGTTCACGTCGCCTCCATCCCGGTTTGAACCGGGCCTGTCAAGATGAGTCTCGTCACCTCGGCTGCTACGGGGCTCGGTATCACCCGATGACATCCTTGGCTACGTTGCCGTAGACATCGGTGAGGCGGAAGTCTCGGCCGGCGTAGTTGTAGGTCAGGCGTTCGTGATTCAATCCCAGCAGATGCAGCACGGTGGCGTGGAAATCGTGGGTGTGCATCTTGTTGTCGACCGCCTCGTAGCCGTAGTCGTCGGTGCTGCCGTAGGTCGTTCCGCCCTTCACGCCGCCGCCGGCGAGCCACATGGTGTAGCCTCGGTTGTTGTGGTCGCGGCCGTTGTTGTTCTGCGCGTAGGGGGTGCGGCCGAATTCGCCGCCCCAGATGACCAGCGTGTCCTTGAGCATGTCGCGGCTTTTCAGATCCGCGAGCAGGCCGGCGATGGGTTTGTCGGTCGCCGCGCAGTTGCGGGCGAGGGCCTGCTCCAGATTCTGGTGCTGGTCCCAGTTGCCGTGCGTCACCTCGACGAAGCGGACGCCCTTCTCCACCATCCGGCGCGCCAGCAGGCATTGTCGGCCGAAGTCGTCCGTCTGCTGGTCGCCGATTCCGTAGAGGGCGCGGGTCGCTTCGGATTCGCCATTGATATCCAGCACGCCGGGGAGCTCGGCCTGCATGCGGAAGGCGAGTTCATAAGATTCGATCACGCCTTCGATCTGCGGATTGAAGTCGTCCTTCTGCAGGCGCTCGCGATTCATCGCCTGCACGAGGTCGAGTTGCACGCGCTGGGCCTTGGCGCCGAGTCGGCGGTTGGCGATGTTGTTCACCTGCGCCCGTGTGATGGGCAATCGCTCGCGCCCGATTGGCGTGCCCTGATAGATCGCGGGGAGGAAGGAGGAGCCGTAATTCTGCGCGCCGCCGAGACCGACCGGCGGGCTGAGCGTGATGAAGCCGGGGAGGTTCTGATTGTCCGTTCCGAGGCCGTAAAGCGCCCAGGCGCCCATGGACGGGCGGACGAACTGCGGGTTGCCCGTGTGCATGGCGACAAAGGCCTGCGGGTGCGCGGGCAGGTCGGTCTTCATGCCGTTGAGCAGGCAGAGTTCGTCCGCGTGCCGCGACAATTCCGGGAACAGTTCGGAGATCCGCAGGCCGCTCTGACCGCGCTGCGTGAATTCCCAGGGGGAGGCCAGCAGTCGCGCCGAGCGTCTGGCCTCGATCGTCTTGCCGTTGTCTTGTTTCAGCTTTGGTTTGTAGTCGAAGGTGTCCACATGGGACGGGCCGCCGCGCATGCAGAGGAAGATCACCCGTTTGGCGCGCGGCGTGAAGTGGGGCTCCTTGGGGGCGAGGGGATTGGAGTTGTTCGCCGCGGCCGCGGCCTGTTGAGCGGCCAACGCCGAGAACGCCATCCAGCCAAAGCCGCCGGACAAGGTCTGCAACATTGAACGCCGGGAGAAGCCGCAGGAACCCGCATTCGGGCCGGCTGCGCTGCGGCGCCCGTTCGTGGAAGCGGCTGGGAAATCTGTTTCAGTCTTCATGCATTGCCTTGGGAAAGGGATCTGGGAAACTCGTGTCATTCCGTCTTCGCGAAGCTACGACGCGACAAGCTGTGGTTGGAATCAATTGAGGTAACGAAACTCCGCGCTGGCGAACAGGGCCTGGCAGAAACCGATCAGGCCCGCGAAGCGGACGCGGTCCCGGTTGCCGATGTCCTCGGCCACCGCCGGCGTGAAATCGCGAAAGAACGCGACCGCATTCTTCAGTTCGGATTCGGTCGGTTTGCGGGACAGGGCCATGGTGTAGGCCTGTTCGACCAGTTCGCCGCCCTTCTTTCCGGTGTCGGCCAGTTTCGTTGCGAGCCGCTCCGCGGCGCGGGCCACCTGGTCGCCGTTCATCATGTAGAGGGCCTGCGAGGGCACGGTGGTGTTGTCTCGCTGGCCGGTGACGAGGCTTGTCTCCGCGAAGTCAAACACCGCCAGCGAATCCGGAACCATGTCACGCACGATCGGCAGATAGACGGAGCGGTGATTGTGTTCGGCCTTGATCTGGTCCTCCCGGATGTTTCGGCCCACGAAGCCGTCGCCCGCCCGCAGGACCGTGGAGCCGTGAGGTCGATTCAGGTCGAGTTGGCCGCTGACCGCCAGCAGTGAATCGCGGATGGCCTCCGCCTCCAGACGCTTCTTGTTTGCCCGCCAGAGCAACGTGTTTTCCGGATCGGCGTTGTAGGCCGTTGCGTTGAAGTCCGAGCTCAACTGATACGCGCGGCTCATCACGACGTCCTTCACCAGCGACTTCACCGACCAGCCGTTGTTCTGGAAGCGGACCGCCAGCCAATCGAGCAGCCTTGGATGGCTGGGCGCCTTGCCGGTGGAGCCGAAGTTGTCGACGCTGGCCACGATGCCGCGGCCGAACAGATGCAGCCACACGCGGTTGACCATGACCCGGGAGGTGAGCGGATTGTCGGTCGAGGCGAGCCACTCCGCCAATTCCAGCCGGCCGCTGGAATCGGAATTGATGCGCGGCGGGGCCGACGGGCTGAGGACGGAGATGAAGCCGCGTTCCACGCGATCGCCGGCCTTGTCCAGTTCGCCGCGGACGAGAATGCGGGCGTCGATGGGGTTGTCGCGGTCGCGGGCGCCCATGGCGAATTGGCGGGGGATGCCGAGTTCGTCGTGTGAGTTGAGGCGGGCCTCCAGGGTGTTGATGTGATCGTTCAGCCGGCGGAACTGCTGGCGACGTTGGACCTGGTTCTGGTTGCCGTCCGGCGATTCGCCGCGTTGTCTTGCCTGCCGGGCCTCGGCGAACATCTCCTGCCGCTGCTCCTTTGCGTCTTCGAGAAACTGCTCCATGCGCGCCCGCTCCGACGCCGTGAGGATGCGTCCGGGATCGACCGGTTCGCTGTCGTCGGTGATCTTGAGCAGGTCGGACGCGCGACGGTTCCCCTGCACGCGCGGCGTGCCGTAGAGGGTCTCCGTGCTGAGGAAGATTCCGGCCAAGGCGTAGTATTCGTGGATGGGGATGGGGTCGAATTTGTGGTCGTGGCAACGCGCGCAGGCGATCGTGGTTCCCAGCAGGGCCCGCGAAAGCGTATCGATCTGCTCGTCCGCGAGATCCATGGCGAACTGACGGGGGTTCTGTTCGTTGAGGGACTTGGCGCCGAGGGCGAGAAAGCCGGTCGCGATCATCTGGTTCCGTTTCTCCTCGAGCGTCCTTGCGGGCAGCAGGTCTCCAGCGATCTGTTCCTTCACGAATTGGTTGAAAGGCTTGTCCGTGTTGAAGGCGTCGATCACGTAGTCGCGATACCGCCAGGCGTGCGGGTAAGTGAAGTTGGCCTCCTTGCCCGACGATTCCGCGTAACGCGCGACGTCCAGCCAATGCCGTCCCCAGCGTTCGCCGAATCGTTCCGAGGCCAGCAATCGATCCACCACCTTCTCGAAGGCATCCGCCGAATCGTCATTCAGGAAAGCCTCCACCTCGGCCGGCTTGGGCGGCAGGCCGATCAGGTCGAAGTAAGCGCGGCGGATCAGGGTCTGTTTGTCGGCGTCGGCGGCCGGGTTCAGGCCCTTGGCGGCGAGGCCGGCGGCGATGAAGCGGTCGATGTCCGTCCGGGCCCAGGGATTGTTCGTCGTCTTGGGAGGCTCGGTTGCCTTGGGCAATTGGTAGGCCCAGAATTCCCGGGCCTTCTCAATGTCGATCTCGGTGCGGGGCAGGGGAGCCGCGCCGCCGCGGGGATCGGGAGCGCCCATGCCCACCCATTTTTCCAGGTCGGCGATTTCCTCGTCGGAAAGCTTTTCCTTGGGCGGCATGCGCATGTCCTCGTCCTCCCAGCGCACGGCCTGGATCAACAGGCTGCGGCGGGGATTGCCCGGCGCGATCGCGGCGCCGGAATCGCCGCCCAGCAGCAGCGCCTGGCGGGAATCCACCGCGAGGCCGCCCTTGGTCTTGCCTGCGTCCTCGGAATGGCAGCTGTAACAGGCATCGGCGAGGACGGGGCGGATCTTCGTCTCGAAGAAACGCAGTTGATCGGGATCGATCTCCGCCTTGCCGGCGGCTTCGAGGCCGGCGGCGGAAAGGACGAGAGAGGAGGCAAGGAGCAGGCCCGCGGGGAGCAGCCCGCCCTTGGCTTTCGGATCGGTCGGAAAACAGGATTTCATGGCTCAAGGCGCGGCTCCGGACGCGTTTGCGCGCCCATTGCCGGCGGTGAAGGATTCGACGCGGCAAAGCCGACATTGGTTACAGCTCGTTGGCAGGGAATTGTGAAGCGCGCGCCGCAGCGCAGGCGTCCCGCCCGGTTGTCCGCACCTCGCGGCGGGACGGCGCCAGAACCCGCAGCCGGGACGGCTCCGCCTCTCACCCCATCTTCAATACGATTTTCCCGAACTGCGGAGAGTTTTTCATCCGCTCCACCGCATCGGCCCCTTCCGCCAACGGGGAAACCTCGTCCACGAGCGGTTTGAGGTCGTGCAGGGCGACAAACTTCAGCATCGCGTCGAAGTCCGCGGGGGATCCCATGGTGGAGCCCTGGAGGCGAAGTTGTTTCCAGAAGACCTTGAACAGGTCCAGTTTCTCCGGCGGCCCCGCAGTGGAGCCGTAGTTGACGATCCGTCCGCCCGGCGCGGCGATGTCGATCAGCGTCGCGTAACCCGGTCCACCCGCGCTGTCGATGATCAGGTCCGTCGCGCCGACGGACTCGAGGCAGGCCTTGCCCCAGTCCGCCGCGGTGTAGTCGAAGCCTCCCTCGGCCCCGAGCGATCTGGCGCGTTCGAGCTTCTCCTCCGACGATGAGGTCACCCAGGTCTTTGCGCCGGCGGCGGTCGCGAACTGCAGGGCAAAGGTCGCCACGCCGCCGCCGATTCCGGTGATCAACACGCTCTCCCCGGCCTGCAGTCCGCCCTGCGAGAAAAGCGCGCGATAGGCGGTCAATCCCGCCAACGGCAGCGCCGCCGCCTCCTCCCAGGTGAACGAGTCCGGCTTTGGATGCAATTGCGCAACCGGCACGGCGACCTCCGTGGCGAAGGTTCCGTCGCGCGGCAGTCCCAGGATCGTGAAGTCATCCGCCTGCGCGGCGCTGCCCGCGCCCCAGTCAAAGCCTGGATTGATGATGACCTCCCGATCCAGCCAGGACTCGTCCACGCTTTCCCCGACCTTGGAGACGACGCCGGCGCCATCGGAGCCGGGAACGATGGGCGTGACGATCCCGGGATACATCCCTCGCGTGATCCAGAAGTCGCGGCGATTCAGGGCCGCCGCCTTCAGTCGCACGACGACTTCGCCGGGCGAGGGGACGGGATCCGGGCGTTCTTCCAGGGAGAGGGGCTGTTTGATTTCGTTCAGGACGATCGCTTGCATGGGGCGGAAGCGTGAGGGCGAATCGTCCGACAGACAAGCCCGCGTTGGGCGATCGGCGCGCCGGGACGTCACGTTCGAGGGGTTGCATTCGGGGGCGGTTCGCCTAGAAACAGGTCATGCGTTGTTTTCAAGGTTTGCGTGCGGTCGTTCTTGGGGGCTTGGCCCTTGCGGCCCCGTCAACGGGCGAACTGACCGCGGCCGCCTTCCGTCATTGGGAGATTGCCAGCCCGGATCCCGACCGGATTTTCCTGAG
>JAYPGD010000283.1:0-1075 GCA_038126655.1 Verrucomicrobiales bacterium | reverse complement strand
CAACGAGTCGGGCGGTATCCTGGCGGACGAGCCCGGAGGTGAAATTCGGCGCGGTATGCGCTGAGATCGCCTTGGCGACCGCTTCTCCCTCATTCGTGAACGGGGCCAGGCGGATCCCCGCCGAGACGGTCGCGTTGGATCTGAACAAGTCCAGCTACAACCGGCAGGGCGTGGTGCATTATCATCGCGCGGTCTTCGAGGGGCTGAGGCCGGACACACTTTACGCGTATCGCGTCGGAAGTCCGGCGGGGAAAGAGGGCGGTCATTGGTCGGAGTGGATCCAGTTTCGCACGGCGGGGCGGGGGAAGGAGCCTTTCGAGTTCGTCTATTTCGGCGACGCGCAGAACGATCTTCTGAGCCGTTGGTCCCGGGTGATGCGGATGGCCTATGCGACCGCTCCCGACGCGGCCTTTGTGATTCATTGCGGCGATCTCGTGAATCGCGCGCACAGTGACCGTGAGTGGGCATAGTGGTTCGAGAGCGGCGGTTGGGCGCACAGTCAATGGACCGGGGCGCCCGTGCTCGGGAATCATGAATACAGCCCCCTGCGCGTGGGGGATTCCCGGCGGACGGGGCCATCGCAGGGGCGTGATGTTGCGCTCCAATGGCGCTCCCAGTTCACCCTGCCGCTGGCGGAGGGGCTGTCGGAATCGCTTCATGAGACGGTCTACCACTTCGATTGTCGGAATGTTCGCGTCGTGGTCTTGAATTCGAATTTCGGGATAGAGGAGCAGGTCGCATATCTGGACCGCGCCCTGAGGTCATCCAAGGCGGATTGGAATGTCGTCGCATTTCATCATTCGGTGTTTGCGCCGGCGAAGAACCGGGATGCGACCCCGCTGCGCAAGGCGCTCAAGCCGACGCTGGACAGGCATTCGGTTGATCTGGTCCTGCAGGGGCACGACCATGTCTACAGTCGCGGGCATACCCCGGTCCGGCAGTTGGATGATGAGGCCAGGGAAGCGTTTCAGACCCTGTATGTCACCTCGGTCAGCGGGCCCAAGATGTACACGATCCCGGAACACAGGCATCCCACAGGGATGAAAAAAATGCTGGCCGGATGAGGTTTGATCCT
>JAYPGD010000282.1:7019-7739 GCA_038126655.1 Verrucomicrobiales bacterium | reverse complement strand
ATCGGTCTTTGCCAACGCATCACTCGCCTCCTCCGAACGTCCCTGTCTTGCCAGCAGCGGCAATTCATAACCGCAGACCAGATCGTATTCGACGCGCGCCGCATGAAGATCTCCCGCTTCCAGCAGGACGTCGGCCAGATCCAGACGCGCCGCCACAAGATCCGGCTTCAATTCCAACGCCGCCCGCAGATCATCCGCCACGCCCGAGTAATCTCTCGCCGTCTTGAACAATCTGGCGCGATGCGCCCGGAGCAGCCATTCGGGTTTCCCCGATGCGGCGGCCGCTGAGTCAAACCTCGCCAACGCCTCGTCCAATTGTCCCAGACCGGCCATCGCGCAGGCGCGCTCGACCACCAATGATTCTGCGGACATGCCCGCCCGCTTCATCGCTGCCAGCCGGTCGCAGAGCCTGATTACTTCACCCCAACGCCGCCAAACCTTGCTCCGGTTCAACTGCCCGTAAGCCACCATGGGCCGGGCCTTGATCAATGCCGTCAACGTCACACCGACCGCGGCAACGAAGGAGACCGCCACCGGGGGGTCGAACCCAATCCCGTGAAAAAAAACAAAAAAGACAAACAGCCCGGCCGAAAGAAAATAAAGCGTTCTCGCCTGTCTGAAGGCTCCCGCCAACGCCTGCCCCCAGGTCTCGATCGGCTGATACAGGAATTTGAACTGCATCTCAGGCGTGACAATTTGTTCCCAGTTCTCGGGCATGCC
>JAYPGD010000282.1:0-7009 GCA_038126655.1 Verrucomicrobiales bacterium | reverse complement strand
CGCCCCCATCTCCACCGCCATGACGTCGTCCGTGTGCAGCGCCACCGGCGTTCTCCCCCCGGCTTCCAGCCTCTCCATCGATTCCGTAACGGAGCCCGCCCGGATCCGGACCACGGATTCCTGGCCGGACTCGTCCCGAATGGTCCATAGATAACTGGGCTCCGACATGATCAATCCTCTGTTCCCGCTCAATTTGCGGGTTTTACACCGGGATAACAAGCCATCATCCCCGCGCTGGACCGTCTGCTTGATTGCAAAGCGCCCGCATTGACGTAATCTGCTTCCAATGTTGTAACCGCGCCCTGTTGCGCTGCGTCCAAGATCGCAGTCATTGATGCGTCAACCAAGGAATCCCTCAAGCAAGTTCCACGCCGTATGAAACTCAACCGCCTGCTTCCCCCTCTCCGCGCGCTTGCCGCCTTCGCCCTCGCCGCTTCCTTCGCCCCTTTTCCGGAAACTGCCTTCGCCGTTGACGCGCCGAAGCCTGAACCGCCCAAGGTCACGCTGATCGCCGTGCAGCCTCACGCCTCCGAAGAGGGCCCGAAACCCGCCCTGTTCATCGTCCTGCGAAACAACGCCCCCGACAGCGACCTGCACGTCCGCTATGGCGTCGGCGGAACGGCCGAGAACGAGATCGACTACCAACCCCTCCGCGGAACTGTCACCATCCCCGCCGGCCAGTTCTTCGCTCCCATCATCGTGACGCCGGTCGACGACGATGCCGCGGAACCGCGCGAATCGGTCGTCCTGGAACTCGACATCCCCCACACCACCGACGGCCCGCCCTATCACGTCGGCTGGCCGGGCCGGGCAACGGCCTCAATTGCCGACAACGACGCGCTGGAAAACCACCCCCCCTCGGTCAAATTGACCATGCCCCGCAACGGCTCGGTCTTCAAAGGACCGCTCGATGTCCCCCTGCTCGCGCAGGCCTTTGATCCGGACGGCCAGGTGGAAAAAATCGAGTTCTTCTCCGGTGAAGAGAGTCTCGGCGTCGTGGAGCATCAGCCCCCCACGGTCGATCCCGAATTGATCGCCATCAACCTCCAGGAACTCGACGATCTGGAGCTCCCCGACGACCTGCCCGGCTTCGACGCCGCAGGAACCGGATTCCTGCCGATCGTGAACGATCTCACAATCGCCCCCGGAAACGCCTTCCGCTTCAAGTGGCTGAACGCCCCGGTCGGAAGACACGTCCTCACCGCAGTCGCAACCGACAACAACGGAGCGTCCGTAGCCTCCGAACCCGTCGTCGTGGAAATCGTGGAAGACAACAGCCAGCCCGTGGTCAACATTCTCGCCGCCGACCCTGTGGCCGCCGAGGGCGAAGCGACCAACGGCGAAGTCGACACCGCCAAATTTATCGTCCAGCGCACCGGCTCCACCGACCTCCCCCTGGACGTCTTTCTCTCCTTCCACGGAAAAGCGGAAAACGCAGTCGATTTCCAGGAAACGCCCACCACCCTCACCATTGCGGCGGGCCAACGCACCGCGACGGTGACCATTGTCCCGCTCGACGACATGGACGCAGAGGGCGCGGAAAGCGTCGTCGTCAAAGTGGAGCCGCCTGTCTGCATCGACATCGTCCCCCCGCCGCCGGACTGTTACGTCGTCGGCCGTCGTGACCGCGCCGAGGCGCACATCCGCGACAATGACGACGCCGACGAGAATCATCCGCCGGCGGTTTCGATCGCGCGGCCGACCCTCGGCAGCATTCACTCCGCCGGAGAGAACATCGCCATCGTGGCGCAGGCCCGCGACCGGGACGGCCACGTCGTCTCCGTCGAATTCTTCGCCGACGAACGCAGTCTCGGCGTGGTCAAGGCGCCCATCCCGGCGATGGATGCAACGACCGGCGCGTTCAGCATTCTCCCGCCTTTCCACATCAACTGGGAGAACGTTCCCCCCGGAACCTACGCGCTCTCGGCTGAAGCGACGGACGACGACGGCGCCAGGACGCGTTCGCGCCCCGTCGAAATCAAGGTCATCGAGCATGGCGGGCCCGTGGTCGTCAACATTGTCACGATCGATGGCGAGGCCGCCGAACCGACTCCCTCGCCTGACGGCGCCGTTCCATCCGTCATTTTCAACGAAGGCAGGATGCAGATCCGGATCCGCGGACACCGCACGGAGACATTCGCCCTGCATTACCAGGTCAGCGGCTCCGCGGAAAACGGCGTCGATTACCGCAGGCTTCCGGGCAGCATCCTCATTCCGCCGGATCGGGAATTCGTCAACCTGGACATCGCTCCGACAGACGATGCCCTTGTCGAGGGCGCGGAAACCGTCGTGGTGTCCCTGGTTCCCGCCGCGGCGATCGATATCTTCCCGCCGCCTCCCCTGAGCTACATCGTCGGTGAGAGCCCCCGGGCGCGGGTGGTGATTCTCGACAATGACAGCGCCAACGAAAACCGCCCGCCCAAGGTCGAGCTGGCCCGCCCGCGCCAGGGCGAACGCTTCCGCTCCAGCTCCGAGATTACCTTGGCGGCCGAGGCCCACGACCGCGACGGTCACGTGACTTCCGTCGAGTTCTTCGCCAACGGCCACAGCCTCGGCGTCGTGTTCGCCCCGCTGATCCTCAATGGCGCCGGCGTTCAGGCCGACAATGACGAGCCCATCGGCGTCGGCCAGGTTTTCCGCATGACTTGGGAGAACGCCCCGGAGGGCCCCCACCGCATCACGGCAATCGCCAAGGACAACGACGGCGCCACCAGGGTGTCCGATGCCCGCGAGATCCGCGTCATCCCCGCGGAACAACAGGTGGTGACCGTCGAAGCAATCGATCCCCGCGCCAAGGAAGGCGGCGCCGTCGCAGCCGGCGGCGCCATCGCCAGCGATATGAACGTCGCTGTCTTCCGGATCTCCCGCAAAGGCGACCGCTCCATCGAACTCCCCATCCACTTCGAATTGGGCGGTTCGGCCGCAAACGGCGTCGATTACCTCGAACTTCCCAAAAACGACACCATCCCCGCCGGACAGTAGTCGGTGATGGTCGTGTTCGTTCCGATCGACGACGACGCCGTGGAACGGATCGAATCCGTCGTGCTTGAGATTCATCCCCCGGTCCGCGCGCTGATTCACCCGCCGCCGCCAACCTGTTATCTGGTCGGGCAGCCCAGCCGCGCGGTCGCGCACATCTACGACAACGACGAAGATCGCAATCAACCGCCCCATGGCTTCATCGCCTCGCCTCGCCCCGGTTCCCGATTCGTCGCGCCGGCGGACATCGAGATCATCTCCCATGCGCAGGACAAAGACGGCTGGGTGACTCTGGTGGAGTTCTTTGCCAACGAAACCAAGATCGGCGAATCCGTCATCCATTACATCCAGCCGCCCGCCCCCGGGCAACGACAGGTCTTCGCCTTGGCCTGGAACGCCGTCCCTGAAGGTGAATACCGGCTCTGGACCCGCGCCACCGACAACCTCGGCTCCAAGTCCGAATCGCGCCCCGTCGAGGTCGCCGTCCGGTCCGAGAACGCCCAACAACTCCTCCACATCAGGACAGCGGATCCGATCGCTTCCGAGTCCGCCCACGCCAACGGCGAACCGAACACCGCGCGCTTCGTCATCTCCCGCGAGGGCCCGACCGATTCCCGCATTCTGATCCCCTTCGAAATCGGGGGAACCGCCGAGAACGGCGCCGATTACCAGACCCTTGCCGGAACAGCCCGCCTGCTGGAAGGCGAATCCAGCGCGGTTGTCGCCATCGTTCCCATCGATGACTCCTCGCCCGAACATCGCGAGACGGTCACACTCAAGTTGCTGCCCCCGTCCATCCTGCCGCCGGATGGCGCCATCGTGCCCGCCGTCGTGGTTCCCGCCCCCTACGAACTCGGACGTGAGAAAGCCGCCGCGGTGATACTCGACAACGACCGCATCGCGCCGCCGGACGATCGGGACGACATGGCGACCGCCCGCAGGGTGGACGCCGGGGTCGTCATGATGACGCTCACCACCCCGAATCTACCTGGAGCCTCAGGCGACGCGGTCGTCGAAGCCTCAGAGAACCTCGTCGATTGGTTCCCGGTCGCCAATGCCACCGTGGTTGACGGCATCATCCACTTCATTGACGCCGAGGCCGCAGCCAAGAGAGCCCTGTTCTACCGGGTTGTATCCAGCAATGAAAACGTCAAACAGGCCACTGGTTTCTGAACCGCTCAAGCGGCCGGCGCCTGAACAGATTGACGCCCGCTCAATCGTGCCGACGGCTCTGGATGACGCCCCTGAGCCGCCCCGCCCCGCCGCTTCGCCGGACCAAAAGAAACCGCCATCCGAAGGCTGGGGTTTCTTCTCCTGGGACGGCGGCGGCAATTGACAGATGCCGGCGGCAATCCCGCAGCCGGATCATGCCCGCATGACGTTCCATCGTTTTAGGACAGAAAGGGAACGACCAGATACTCGCGCTTCAGAATCCTCCGCTGAAGCGGGGTCAGGCGGCTCATCAGCCTCGAATGCAACACACGACGCCGTTCACGCATGAACGCGAGTTCGCATTGTGTGGTGTGGCGTTCATGCTTTGCCGACTCAGCCGGCGTCATCCCCGCGCGCGGAGTGTTCACGGCCGCGCTGCAGACGCGCCTCGCACGCGCCAGCGCATTCAATTGCTCGATCTCCTCAAACTCCAGATTGGGGAACAAATATTGGTTCACCAGCCGAAACCCGGCCTCCACCAGGGATCCGCCGCAGGTCAGTGCGTCCAGATCCCCGGCCAAACCCTCTTCAATCCGGGCCAGCGCGAAACAGTTCGCCGCTTCCATCAACTCCTCGACCTCGTCCTTCAATGCATGCTGTCATTCATCCATGATACGTCCTTTCAGATGAATGTGTTCTCAATTGCTCCTCAAGCAACCGGCGTGCCAGTTGCGCAGCCATTCCAGCTTGCCGCCGGCTCCCGCCGCATGCCAACGTCCTCCCCATGAACAAAGATCAGCTTTCCCGCCGCAGTTTTATCAACGCCGCCGCCGCTTCGACCGCCGTTCTGGCCGCCGCCAACCTCCCCGCCCTCGCCGCCAAGAAAAAGAAGCCCCTTTACCGCATCTCCCTCGCCCAATGGTCCCTCAACCGCCGCTTCTTCAAACGCGGCGAGGAGCCCCTGGACAATCTCGACTTCGCCAAGACCGCCCGCGGCTTTGGCATCGACGGCATCGAATACGTCAACCAGTTCTTCATGGACAAGGCCACGGTCAAGAAATACCTCGGCGAGATGAAGAAGCGCGCCAAGGGCGAGGGCGTCAAGAGCCTGATCATCATGATCGACCGCGAAGGCAACCTCGGCGAACCCGATGACGCCAAACGGAAGAAAGCCGTCGCCAATCACCACAAGTGGGCCGACGCCGCCAAGTTCCTCGGCTGCCATTCCATCCGTGTCAACGCCCGCAGCAATGACAAACTCAGCTACGAGGAACAGAAGAAACTCGCCGCCGACGGCCTGCGCCAATTGACCGAATACTGCGCCAAGCTCGATCTCGGCTGCATTGTCGAAAACCACGGCGGCCTCTCCTCCAACGGCAGGTGGCTCGTCGAGGTCATGAAGGAGGTCGACCACCCCAACTGCGGCACATTGCCCGATTTCGGCAACTTCGGCGTCGATCGCAACAAGGGGGTCTGGTACGACCGCTACCAGGGCGTGAAGGAACTCATGCCCTACGCCAAGGCCGTCAGCGCCAAAGCTCACGCCTTCGACCCCAAGCGCCCCTGGGTCACCATCGACGAACGCTTCAAGAAGGAGACCGATTTCCTCAAGATGATGCGCATCGTCTTGGACGCCGGCTACCGCGGCTGGGTCGGCATCGAATCCGAAGGCGCCGGCGATCAGATGAAAGGCGTCCGCCAGACCAAGGACCTGCTGGAGCGCGTGCGGGATGAATTGAAAGGGGAATACGCGTGAGTTGGTCAGACTCCGTGTCAGCGAAAGACGAACTTCAAACTGCCAAGTCCCGACGGTCTTGATACTCAGGTAAGCTGAAAGAGGAATCCGCATGAAGGCCCCGTTTTAATCGCAAACCACCTTCCTAATGAGTTCGATGGGCGGAAACTGGCTGCCGCTGGTTTACCTCTCATTGACCGCTTTGCTGATTATTCCGGCGATGATGTTCGGAGTCGTAGGCATGCTTTTCTTACCCGTTCTCCTGTTCGCCGCCGTGATCGCCGCCCTGAGGCCTCGGAGATAAGCAGGCCCGCCCGGCTTTCAGTTTGAAGTTCAAAGTTCAGAGTTGAGCATTGAACGTTCGTATTGAATTCCCCTCGCAACCTTGCCGCCGCCCCGGTGTTGGGTAAGGTTGCACACGATGGCATCGCACGACAACGATCCGGACGCCCAGCTCATGCTCCGCGTAAAAGGCGGGGACATGGACGCGTTTGAGTTGTTGGTCGAGCGCTACAAGCAGCCGGTCGTCAATGTCATCTACCGGACGTTGAAGGACGCCACCGAGGCCGAGGACCTCGCGCAGAATGTCTTCATCCAGGTCTACAAGGCCCGCGAGCGCTACAAGGTCAGCGCCAAGTTCTCCACCTTTCTCTTCACGATCGCCCGCAACCTGACCCTCAACGAGATCCGCCGCCGCACCCGTCATCCGGCCGATTCCATGGAGGATGACCGACCCGACGCCGAAGATCATCCCGTCAAGCAGTTCGAGGATCACAAGACCGCTTCCCCGCCCGATGCCACCCTGCGCGGCGAATTGGAGGAAAAGGTCGCCGAGGCCGTTCAATCTCTACCGGAAAACCAACGGACCGCCATCCTCCTCTGCCAGCAGGGCGATGTCTCCTACGAGGAAATAGGCGAAGTTCTCGGCGTCTCCCTGTCCGCGGTAAAATCCCTGATCCACCGCGGACGCGAGACCCTGAAACAGGTCCTGAAACCCTATTTAAAGACCGGAGCCTGGCGTCCGGACACACGGTCATGAGGCAATTTCACAAACCCGACCGGAGCGCCGAGCATTGCTCGGCATTCGCGCCCGATTCAGGCCCCGGCCGAGCACTGCTCGGCGCTCCGAACCCACGGGCCTTT
>JAYPGD010000281.1:3566-7751 GCA_038126655.1 Verrucomicrobiales bacterium | reverse complement strand
TGGCGTGACCCTGGCCGTGTATTCGCTGCCGATTCGTCAGGGACTCCATGCCTACGCTTCACGGACCCTGGAGGGTTTCATCAAATCGCCCTCCAGCCCGTTGCGTCAGGATGAAGCGGCGGCAAATGAACTCCTGGAATCGCTGCTGACCGCCGCTCCGGAGACAATTGAAGAATTGCTTGCGGAAGAATCCCGAACGTCGGCCTTCGCCCGCGGCGCGCAATCCTCGGTTTGAAGTTCAACGTTGGATGTTGGACGTTTCGAGTTCGCCGTTTTCTGACGCTTGGATGTCCCTCCGAGGTCTTGGGCAGACTCATTCCACCTCCCCCTGCTGAAACCATCGTCTGCGGCGCAAGTCCTGATAGACCCATAACCATCGCCCGCTTCGGGTCCGGGCGTAGTAGTAGACGCGAACCACTTCCCGGGCCCACCACCCGCCGGAGACAACGTGCGGCCCATGTGTCTCCTCGACCGGGCCGTCCGCCAGATCTCCCAGCAGCCAACCGTCCGGTTCATGCCGCGCGCGTGAAGGCAGGCCGACCGCCGGCAGTAGAATCCGCCGGACCAAAGGCCTCTTGGATTCCCCCACCTCCTCCGGCCGCGGGCGGGGCAGTTCCTTCATCGACGACAAGACGAACTGCGCCTCCGGCAGATGCCCCTCGGTCAGGCGCGTCTGCTCCACGGCGTTATTGCCCAACTCCGCGCGAATCCGGGCAAAGGCCCGTTGAATGGCGGCCAGATCCCGTTTCGGCTTTTCGCGAAACAGCTCCAACTGCCGCTGCGTCGCCGGCGTCCCCTTCGCCCGCAACCACAATTCGATCACCCCGGCGGACACGGACAATGATTCCAAACGCAACCGCAGGAGATGCAGGAGTTGCCCCGACTCCAGGGTCGGCGTCGCCGGTTCCAGTGTTTCGTCATGGCGTCTCTTGTCGTCGAGTTCCAGGCGCAACCACAATCCGGCCAACGCCTCCCGCCGCTCCGCCAACGATTCGAGCATGGAATCCAGCAGCGGTTCGGCCAGGTTCAACAGTCGCTCGTGGTTTGTCTCGGCGTAATCCAGGACTGTCCTGCGCGCGATGGGTTCCGGGATCTCCACCGGTCTGAGGGGCGTCCATTCCCGGTTGCCGACCTGGCGATGCAGTTCATGCGCCTCCGCGCCAAAGCGTTTGCGAACGCTCTCCGCCGGCAGATCCAGAAACCCGCCCGAAGTGCGCACGCCCAACTTGAGCAAGGCCTCCCGTAACTGCCGTTCGAAGCCCAGACGATCGATCGGAACGGACTTCAGATACTCCCGCTCTTGCGCGCTGTCCTTAAACACCAGGTTCTTTCCGTTCCTTCGCGAAACGGCGGCGGCATAGGTCGCATACTTGGAAAACCCCACGACAACCACGGAACGAAAGCCCGCCTGCCACAGGTCACCCTGCACGCAGTCCGCCCATTGGGTCAGGGAGGGATACAGCCGCCTCAATCCCGAGGCATTGAGCCAGAAGATCCCGGGCTCCCTGGCGGAAGGTTCAATCTGCGGACTGTAACGGGTCAGTCGGCGCGTCAGGCGGGAGATCTCGTTTCGGATCATCCCCTCGGTCACGACATCGGCGCGGAGGTCATGCGTCAGAGCCAGCCCGGCCGCGTAGCGCATGCCGGGAAGAATGCGGCAGGCGCGAGCACGCTCATTCACCCACTTGATGACGCCGTTCGGCTTGTCGCGATCCACCACCACCGCGGGCAGCGCCTGCCAGTCCGGATGAAGGCGCAGCAGGATCTGCAACGGCAGACGCCGCAGTTCAACACAGGCCACCCGGTCCACGACAGGTCTCCGTGTGGCTCCAGTGTTCGCTCTGGCGCTTGTCTTTCAGAGCGCGCAGTTCGCATTTGAATCGGTCGAAGCCCGCGCGAACCCTGGCCGCCTCGCCGCGCAGGGACACCAACGGTCCCAGGGTGGGAAGGCTGCCGCGGGTCTCCGTGATGCAGACCAACGCCGTGTGATGCTTCTTCGCTAGTCCCGCTAGGCGCGTCTGCATCGGAAGGGTCAATTGGGCCGCGTCGCCCAGGTCCATGACCATCACGCCGAAGCCGCCGGATCGCAGCATTGTGTCCGCCATCCGCGCCGCCTTGGCCGCCTCCGTCACCCGCACAACCGGCAGGGCCTTGAGATCGATGCCCCGGGCCGCGAAATCGGGCGGAAAGAAGAGCGAGGGACGGACCGCGATCCAGGCCGCGGGTTCATTGCGCCATTGCGCCTCAAGGATCAGGGAAGCGCAGATGCTCAGGGCGCAGGTGTTGGCCGGGCTGGAGATCTCCACCAAGCGGCCGGCCACGGCATCCAGCTTCCAACCGGCGGCGACTTCCTCGCGTTCAATGCGGTTGGCGGGGATGACGCCCTTGATGCGGGGCGCATGCCGGACATCTCCTTTCCGGACAGCTTGGCCAGATTCAGTTCCCCCACGGATGGCAGAGCCGCCCCACAGATGTTCTTTCTTCGATCCGTGGGTCGGCTCTGCCATCCGTGGGGATATTTCAGGTCTTGAAGAATCAGGCGGGAGGGTTTGCTTCAGAGAAGGCTCTCCATGAAATGGTGATACAGGCTCAATCTGACTTGAGTGTTTTCGGGAAGCTGATGCCGGGCAATGCCCGGCGTTCCGATCTCCATCTTGCGGCGGGAGGTCGCTTGAACCCACAGCTGAAACGCCTGCGCTACGCGGTCTGCTCCCCTGCCCGGCTTCTCCCGCTTCGGCGACGGCGGAACCAAATTCCAGATCCATGAACCGGTCGTCGCCATGACGGTCTCCGGAATCTGCAACTTGGTCACGCCGTCGCCGAAGCGAGGCATGAACCTCTTGGTCGTTCATTTTCTCATCGGGGCGTTGGAAACGTGGATGGGGATGTGTGAGTCTGTTCGGCCTTGCCTCCGGGCGCATCGTTTGTCGGCAACGGTTCCGGCAGGAAACACCAGAGGACCAATGCAAAACACCAAAGGAGCGCGAGGTCCCAGACACGAAGGGGAACTGCGGGCGGGGCTGTGGGCGCTGGGGTGGTTTGACTGGCTTGGGTTTGGTGGGCGGCGGAGGGCGAGGCGTCGGGCAAGTCCGGACGAATCCGCCCCGATTCCGCTCTCATTTTCCGCTTTTCGGGAGAGCGGAATATCCCCTCCCTGGAGGGGATCGGCGCAAGGGAAATGCCGCAAGACTGCTCCCCTCTCGGAAGGGAATATTTCAATTCGCCGCGCAAGCGACAGCGGATTGAAACTGGGGCGGTCCCGCTGGAACTTGCCTGTGGCTTTGGCGTTAGTGTCATCATATCAAAATCTCCCCGGCTCCAGGGCGCGCCGGACTTCAATCACCTTTCCCAGGATCGAGCATTCCTCCGGCTCGGGAATGATCGGTTCGAAATCGGAATTCTCCGGATGCAGCTCGATCCGGCCGTTCTGTAGGCGCAGGGTCTTGACCGTGGCCTCATCCCCCACCAGGGCGACCACGATCTCGCCGGATTCGGCAGTGGGTTGCTGGCGCACGATCACGACGTCATCCGGCAGGATGCCCGCCTCGATCATGCTCTCGCCCCGCACCCGAAGACCGAACAGGTCCTCGTGGGATTTTGAATGCGCGGGAACATGCCCCTCCAGATCCTCCACCGCCGTGGTCAAGGAACCGGCCTGCACCCGGCCCAGCACCGGGATCAACGCGGGAACCGGTCCCGGAAGCTCCCCGCCCGGCAGGCAGTAGCCGCGGGCCGCTCCGGCCCGCTTGGCCAACCGCCCTTCGGCGACCAGCTTCTCCAAGTGCTCACGGGCGGTCTGCACCGCGCGGAAGCCGAGCGCCTCCTGCACCTCGCGCACCGTCGGAGCCAACCCCGCCTCCAACCGCTCGCGCACAAACCGATAAACTCGTTCGCGGGTCTCGCCGGGCTTTGTCTTCGCTGACATGCTCAAAGTGATACCAGACATTTGTCTGGTATCAAGAAGAAGTTTTGAAAATCTTCAATAGAACTACGGAATACGCTGAAAACACGGGAGTTGTGGAAGATGTTTCGCTGTCCAATGTCCGCTCATTGCCCAATTGAAACCGAGCGTTCGGAGCGCCGAGCATTGCTCGGCATTGGCTGTCGATCCACAATCAGGCCCCGCAAAGCGCGGCGCGCCCACCCCTACCCCATCAACCGTGGTGGAAAAGCCATGGGGACGAG
>JAYPGD010000281.1:0-3556 GCA_038126655.1 Verrucomicrobiales bacterium | reverse complement strand
CTGCGCCCGCCCACCGGGGGCCGCCTTCTTCCCCGGCCCGGCGCTCCCTCCCTTACCGAATCACCCTTCGTTCAAACTCCTTGGTGACGAGGATGGCTCGCTTTCCCTGCCGCGCTTCGAGCATGTCAAAACTCGGAGCCGCGTTTTCCGGGGGCTTTCGGTAAATCACTTCGGATGAATGATGGAGGAAATCCAAAATTTGGAGATCCAAGTTGTCCTCAGTCACCAAGACCGTCAACGATTCGGGATACTCCCCAATGTCCTTGTAGCGCTGTTCCAAGCTCTTGGTGACCCAATGGACGTAACTGATTGTTTTCGTGAATTCAGCCTCTGCACGCGCGTGTCTGACGAACAGGGCTAGTGCAACCACAAGGATGGCGGCAATCAGAATGGATAATCGTTTGCGCATGAACGGCAGGTTCACCCGCCGGCGAAGACCGGTTTGAACCCCGCCTCGATCAGGACCTGCTTCATCTGGTCGCGCTTGTCGCCCTGAATCTCGATATTGCCGCCCTTGAGCGCGCCGCCGACGCCGCAGGTCTTCTGCATCTTCTTGAGCAGTTCCTTCTTCTCGCCTGCCTCGATCGGCGGGAAATTGGTCACGACCGTCACGGCCTTGCCGCCGCGATGCGCGGTCTGACGGATGATGTCCACGCGCCCGCGGTTCATGTTCTTCTGACCGCGCTTGGAGGTCTTCTCAACCGGCGGGGTTTCCTTGGCGGGTTCCTTCGGTCCGTCCGGCAGGCCGCCGAGACCATCCAGGGCGCCGAAAGGATTCTGTGACAGGCTCTCGCCCCCGTCCGTTGCAATACGTTGTTTCTTTTTATCCATTGTTACCGCGGATATTTTAACCACGGATGACGCGGATTGCACGGATTTCAGATTGGTTTTCAGTGGCCGCCTCCATGAGCCCGATCAGGGACCGCCAAGGTTTCTGAAAAAAGAAGCGCGCAGCGCTACAGAGAAAGAAATCCGAGCCATCCGTGAAATCCGTGGTCAAAAAACTCCGCGTCATCCGCGGCCCTCACCAGTCCGTCGATTTGTAATCCTTGAGGAACTGGCCCCAGATGTGATTGCCGGTGTTGAAGCCGTCGATGATGGGATCGACGATCCGGGCCGCGCCATCGACGATGTCCAGCGGCGGATGGAAGCGATGTTCCTCGCGTTTCATCTCGGTGATGTGCGCGGGGTCCTCGTCAGTCACCCAGCCGGTGTCGACGCTGTTCATGTGGATGCCGTCGGCGTGATACTCGGCGGCCGAGGTGCGGGTCATCATGTTGAGCGCGGCCTTGGCCATGTTGGTGTGCGGGTGGCGCGTGGTCTTGAACTTCCGATAAAACTGCCCCTCCACCGCCGACACATTCACGATGTGTCGATCTTCTACGGGCCGCGCATCAGCAGGTCCTTCAAACGCGCGTTCAGGACGAACGGCGCCACGGCGTTGATCAATTGGGTTTCCAGCAATTCCACTGACGACACCTCGGCCAGCATCAGGCGCCATGAATTGCGGTCGCGCAGGTCGACCTGCTGCAGGTCCTGGTCCAGTTGTCCCTCGGGGAACAACGCCTTCTGCGCCTGTTGTTCCTCGGGAAGCAGCTTGGCCTGGGAAAGCTCGGCGGCGCGCGTGAGCCCGGCGACGGTGGCGTCCTTGCCTGCAACCAGGGCTGTCTCCCCTTCTGGAAGCATGTGGTAGCCGCGCAGGCCTTCATAGGCTCCCAGCAGCTTCCTGGCGGGCTCCGGAAGGGAATCCACCGAGGCCTGCTCCAGCTCCATCATGTGCTCATAAAAATCCGGCGGACGCCGCACGGTCTGGCAGGCGTTGCTGATGATGAAGTCCAGGCGGTTGCGCGTTTCCAGGAGGTGTTGGCAAAAGGCCTCCACGCTCGGCGTATGCCGCAGATCCAGGCCGAAGATCTCCAGGCGATCCTTCCAATCCTCGAAATCCTCCTCCTTCGCATACCGGTCCGCCGCGTCCCGGGGAAAGCGGGTGGTCACGATCAACTGCGCCCCGGCGCGCAGCAACTTGATTCCGGCCTGGTAACCGATCTTCACCCGTCCCCCGGTCAGCAACGCCACACGCCCACTCAGGTCCGCGGTCTCGGTGCGCTTGCGGAAATTGAACTCCGCGCATTCGGGACAGAGCTGGTCGTAGAAGTGGTGGATCCGGTTGTAGTCCTGCTTGCAGACGTAGCAGTTCTGCGGTTCGACGACCTCGCGGAAATCGGCCTCCTCCTCAATCTCGATCTGCTGGTGATCCTTGGGCGGGTAGACGTTGGGCGACATGTAGACCGGTTTGCGCCGCAACGAACGAATGCCGGTCTCGTTCAACTCCGCCTGGTCCTTCTTGAGCTTGCGATGGCGATTCTGCCGCTTCTTGGCCTTGAGCAGCTTGCGACGTTCGGCGATGTCCGGCGCGTAAACCTCGCCGGCCGCCTTCATCAGCCGCGCACGCTCCTCCTCGGAAAGACCGAGAAGCTGCGTGCGATCGTCGACCAGCGATTCCAGGGTCGCCAGGGCGTCACGCAGACGCTCGGCGGATTCAGCGACGGGCGCGGTTGTTTCAATGTCAGACACGCGCAGGAGAATAGCCGCAGCGTCAAGGCGCGGCGAGTTTCATCCCACGCCCGACAGGTGGCGCGGGACTTGAGTGCCCTCGTATCGCACGTCTGTTATGTATGCCGAAACGGCCTGATGTCGCACCTTGGGCTTGTCTGAAGAAGGCGTTTACCCGCCCCGGGAGGGGCGACCAGAAGGTAGCCGGTCGATGCAAGGCGCGAAGCGCCTGGAACCACCGGATGAACCGCCCAGACACACCGACGAGCCCCGGCAGGGGCGGCCCGAGACGCGGCGCCCGTAGTTCAGAACGGGCGATGGGTTGGGGCGGCGGGTTCTGGCACCCCGCCGGGGCGCGTTTCATTTCGGCCAGGTTTCCGGTGGTTCCGGTCGCGACGATCTCCACCGACCGGCTATCTTCGGAAGATCCTTCCGGGACCTAAAAATCGGGCAGCGCGTTTCCCCCTGTGCCTCCGCGTTTGTTGAGCATCGATTTGAAATTCGGAACAAGCAGCGCCATTCTCCCCGAACCATGAGGATCGCGATCTCCACGAAATCTTTGGATATCAAGACGGCGCTGAAAACGATCCTTCGGTTTCTCCTCTGGGGGACTGCAGTTCTTCTCCTGCTTGAAGTCGGCTGCATCGGCTATAACCAATCCCACAAGCCATCAGTCGAACGGAAACTAGCGATGCTCAATGCGCAGGGGTATTCGACCACGATGGAGGAACTATCAGAAACGCTGCCTCCGCCTGACGCGAACACGTACAAGCAACTGCGGGATTTGTTCAGACAGGTGAAGCGGAGGGATCCGGCCAACACGAACCTCTTTTACGCCGCAATCTATCGTGAGCATCCTCCGTTTGGAGGGCCCTACTCGGACTCTGAAGTCAGCCTCATTCAGGAATATGTGACACCGAATCTCCCCATCTTGGCGCAGATCCGAAAAGTGATTGGACCCCACGTTTCGGCCCATTCCTTATGAGACAGTTTCCGGTGGTTT
>JAYPGD010000280.1:0-7778 GCA_038126655.1 Verrucomicrobiales bacterium | reverse complement strand
AGACCGACTACTACGAGATGATGGCGTATCTCAACAACGCCGACGAACCCGACCTGGCGGTGGCGGATGAGGCGATCCGGAAGCAACGCGCCGAGATCGAAGCCCGCATCGCTAAGCTTGAAGCCGGACTTCCCGATCAGTTTCCGCCCGCAAAGGGCAAGCCGGCCGCCGCCAAGTATCGCGCCGCGAACCTGAACGCGAGGTTCAACCAATGGATCGCGAAGGAGGAAAAGGACGCGACCGATTGGACGACGATCCTTCCATTTGAGATGAAGACGAACCTGCCGAAGCTCGAGACGCTCGAGGACGGCTCGATTCTTTCCACCGGCGACGTCACCAAGCGCGATGTCTTCGACCTCAAGTTCAAGCTGACCGGCTTCAAGGCGCCCATCACCGCGCTGCGCCTCGAAGTTCTGCCCGACGAGCGCCTGCCCGCCAACGGCCCCGGCCGCTGTTATTACGAGGGCCGCAAGGGCGACTTTTTTCTCAGCGAACTGAAGGCGGCCGCGAACGGCAAACCACACACGTTCAAGGGCGGTTCCCACAGCTTCGGCAAGATCAGCATTGGATCGGGCAAGGCCGACGCGCCCAATGTCTACGACGGCGACGGCTCCACCGGCTGGTCGACCTCGACGCAACAGGGCAAGCCGCATCAACTCGTGTTGAATCTCAAGGAGCCCATCCCCGCCAATGCCGAGTTGAAAATAGAAATGCTCTTCGAACGCCACTTCGCCGCCAGCCTCGGGCGGTTCCGTCTGTCCGCCACGACCGCAACCGGCGAGGTCAAGGCGTCCACGCTGCCCGTCGAAGTCGAGGCCGCCCTGGCAAAGGGAAACAAACGCTTGGCCGCCGAAAAGGCGTTGCTGAAGAAGCAGTTTCTCTCGGTCGCTCCGGAACTTGCGCAGCAGCGCAAGCAGATCGAGAACCTCCGCAAGTCCCTGCCCAAGGCGCCCGAGACCATGGTCCTGCTGGAACGCGCCGCCGACAACCCGCGTCCCACGCATCGGCATCATCGCGGTGAGTATCTCAAGGCGGAGGAAAAGGTCGCGCCGGGATTGGTCGAGGCCCTTTCCGCCGTCACCAAACGCGCGCCGAAGGACCGGCTGGAGTTTGCGCGTTGGCTGGCCAGCGAACAGAACCCGCTCGCCGCCCGCGTCACCGTCAACCGCGCCTGGCAGGCGATCTTCGGACGCGGCATCGTCAGCACCGTCGATGACTTCGGCACGCAGGGCGAGGCGCCTTCCCATCCGGAGTTGTTCGATTGGCTGGCTGTCGAATTCATGAACCGCGGCTGGTCGTTCAAGGAACTGCATCGACTCCTCGTCACCAGCGCGACCTATCGGCAGTCGTCGAAGGTCTCCGCCGAACTTCACGCTCGTGATCCCGACAACATCCTGCTCGCGCGCGGCCCGAGATTCCGCGTTGAGGCCGAAACCGTCCGCGACATCGCCCTCGCGGGCAGCGGGTTGCTCAGCCGCAGGATGGGCGGTCCGGGAGTCTATCCGCCGCAGCCCGCCAGCGTCACCGGCCTGGCTTACGGCAAGACCAAGTGGAATGTGTCGCAGGGCGGCGACCGATATCGCCGTTCGCTCTACACCTTCGTCAAACGCACCGCGCCCTTCGCGGCCTACCTCGCCTTCGACGGACCGACCGGAGAGAACTGCATCCCGAAACGCAACCGCAGCAA
Organism: Verrucomicrobiales bacterium; assembly: GCA_038126655.1. Taxonomy (GTDB): domain Bacteria; phylum Verrucomicrobiota; class Verrucomicrobiia; order Limisphaerales; family JAYPEY01; genus JAYPEY01. Next base: position 6,091 of record JAYPGD010000280.1, on the reverse strand, counting down.
CACCCCGTTGCAGGCCCTGACCCTGCTCAACGATGAAATGTTCTACGAGGCCGCCCGCGAATTCGGCCGGACGGCGGTCGCCGACAATGCGAGCCCCGGGCAAACCGCGAATACCATCTTCCGTCGTTGCCTCACGCGCCCGCCTTCGGAGACGGAGTTGAAGCGCATCCTCGACTACCGCAATGCGCAGTTGGCGCGTCTGAAGAAGGGCGAACTCGACGCGAAGCAGATCAACGGCTCGAATGTGGCCGACGCCGAACAAGCCGCCTGGACCCTCGTCGCCCGCGCCATCCTCAACCTCGACGAAACCATCACCAAGCAATGAGGGGCGGAGTGACAAAGAAACCGTCTTCGGCAGTCAGGCCTGAAAGGCCGGGACAACAGAGCCCAGGGCAGCGCCCTGGGTTTTCGACCGAAGACCGCAAAGCCCTGAAAGGGCGGGACAATTCCACGTCCGATTTTCGCCCAGCGTTTGTCTCGCCCTTTCAGGGCTCACGCCTTTTTACCGCAGAACCCAGGGCGTTGCCCTGGGCTTTGTTGTCGCGCCCCGTTGGGGCTGGAAAAAGCCAGACAACAACTGTTTCACGGCTGATATATACGACCACGCCCGCCATGGGTTTCAATTCATGAAAACCTCACCCATGAACACCCATCCGCTTGAACAGAGAACCCGGCGTCATTTCTTCCGCGACTGCGGGGTCGGCGTCGGAAAGATCGCCTTGGCTTCGCTGATGGCCGAACGCGGTTTGACCACCGCGGCAACCGCCGCTCCGACCACGCCCTTCACGCCCAAGCCGACGCACTTTGCGCCCAAGGCGAAGCGCGTGATCTACCTCTCGATGATCGGCGCGCCCAGCCAGCTTGAGCTGTTCGACAACAAGCCCAAGCTTCGCGAACTCGACGGCAAGCCCATTCCGCCCTCGGTCATTGCGGGCCAACGCTACGCCTTCATCCAGCCCGACGCCGCCGTGCTCGGCCCGCGCTTCAAGTTCCAGAAGCACGGTCAGAGCGGTCAGGAGCTTTCCGAGGTTCTTCCGAATCTCGGCAAGGTCGCCGATGAGATCGCGGTGGTGCGTTCGCTGCACACGGACCAGTTCAACCACTCGCCCGCGCAGTTGTTCTTCAACACCGGCAGCCCGATCCCCGGCCGGCCGGCGATGGGTTCCTGGCTCAGCTACGGCATCGGCAGCGAGGCCAACGACCTGCCGTCCTTCGTCGTGCTCAAGGGCGGCGGCAATGTCAGCGGCGGCGCGGCCATGTGGAGTTCCGGCTTTCTGCCCTCCAGTCATCAGGGCGTGCCTTTCCGCAGTCAGGGCGATCCGATCCTGCACGTCTCCAATCCCGCGGGCTTCGACAACCGGGCCCAGCGCGATTCGCTTGACCTCATCGGCGACCTCAATCGCGAGAATCTTGCCGCGGTCGGCGACCCGGAGATCCTGTCCCGCATCAACGCCTATGAGATGGCCTATCGCATGCAGGCCCGCGCGCCGGAGTTGATGGATTTCAAACAGGAGTCCCAAGCCACGCACGACATGTATGGGGCCAAGCCCGGCAGCGGCAACTTCGCGACCAACTGCCTCCTCGCCCGTCGCCTCGTCGAACGCGGCGTCCGCTTCGTGCAGGTCTATGAGCCGGGCTGGGACCATCACTCCAAGGTGGAGAACGGCGTCCGTAACAAGGCCAAGGCCATCGACCAGGCTTCGGCGGCGCTGCTCAATGACCTCAAGCAGCGCGGGCTGTTGGAAGACACCCTGATCGTCTGGGGCGGAGAGTTTGGCCGCACGCCGATGGTCGAGGCCAGCGCCGCGTTGGGCCGCAGCCTCGGTCGCGACCACCATCCGCAGGCGTTTACCATGTGGTTCGCTGGCGGCGGCATCAAACCCGGCATCTCACTCGGCGCGACCGACGAACTTGGCTTCCATGTGGTCGACGACCAGGTCCACGTCCACGACGTGCAGACGACGATCCTCCACCTCCTCGGCCTAGACCACGAACGCCTGACCTTCACGCACCAGGGACGCCCCTTTCGCCTCACCGACATCCACGGGCATCTCGTGGAGAAGCTGTTGGCTTGAGGTGGATTTGGCGGGGCGTCTTCGAACGCGCGACAGCGTCGTGGAGTGCGGCGGCGCGCGCCGCTTTGCAGCGTCCCCGGCCACACCTGAGCCAACAGCAGACAGGAACGCCCACCGCTCCGCCAAATTCTCAGCTCGACCGCTGCTTCACGCCATCCTCGCGCAACAAAGCGGCGCACAGCGCCGCAGTCCAAAACGCTGGCGCGCACTCGTACGCTCTGTCCGTTCTCATCGAACACCGCCATCGGAAGTCGATCGCAATTCCCGCCTCTTCCCCGCAACCTTTGCCTGACATTTGCGCAGATCCGGTGGATAAACTCGCGGAGTGAAAGATCTCTTCCCCGCAACTCCTCTGCGCGTTGTTCTCGCCGCCGCAGGAATCGCCTTGGCCTGTTTGCAGACGCACGCCGCCGAAACCTCCGCTCCCGCCCAATGGCGCGCGGAACATCGGACCATCGATCTGCACGTCCACCTCGGGACGCGCGACGCCAACGTCCAACGCGCTCTCGGGATCATGGACCGCGCGGGCATCGGGATCGGCGTCAACCTGAGCGGCGGCTATGTGACGCATTCGCCCGGGAAGGAATCCTCCTTCCAGCGCAACCAGGCCCGCGCGGATCGCCTGGCTCCCGGACGTTTCGTCCACTACTTCAATCTCGACTACTCGCGTTGGAACGAACCGGACTTCACCGAATGGGCGGTGCGGCAGGTGGAGGAGGCGCATCGGCTGGGCGCGGCCGGCCTGAAGGAATACAAACGCCTCGGTCTCTACCTGCGCGACAAGAACAACAAGCTCATCACGGTCGACGATCCCAAGCTCGACCCGGTCTGGAAGCGTTGCGGCGAACTCGGCCTGCCGGTTTCCATCCACGTCTCCGACCCCAAGGCCTTCTGGCTGCCCTACAACTCGAAGAACGAACGCTGGACCGAACTGAAGGACCACAAGTCGTGGTGGTTCGGCGACCCGAAGAAGTATCCCTCCCGCGAGGAATTGCTGGAGGCGCGCAATCGCGTCATTGCCCGCCATCCAAAGACGATCTTCGTCTGCGTGCATTTCGCGAACAATCCCGAGGATATCGACCAGGTCGGCAAGTGGCTGGACGAGTATCCCAACATGATGGCGGACCTCGCGGCGCGCGTGCCGGAGATCGGTCGCCACGATCCGAAGAAGGTCCGCGACCTCTTCGCGCGGCATCAGGATCGCATCCTCTTCGCCACCGACTTCATGGTCTACAGCAAGCTCATCCTCGGCTCCGGCGGCGACAATGAGAAACCCACCGACGACGATGCGGTCGACTTCTATGAGAAGCACTGGCGTTGGATGGAAACCAGCGACCGGCAGTTCAAACACATGACGCCGATCCAGGGCGAGTGGAAGATCGATGCCGTCGACCTGCCGTCCGGCGTCCTGCGAAAGATCTACTTCGACAACGCCCGCCGCCTGTTGGTCCGCGCCCTGCCTCCGCCGACGGCGCAGGCCGCGAAGATTCAATCTGACTTCGAACCCAGCGGAGACCTGGCGAACAAGGCATGGAAGCGGGCCAAACCCGTCCGTATCGAACAGGGCCTGCTGAACGGCGCGGCCAAGCCGGAACAAACCACCGAGGTCCGCATTCTTTGGAGCGATCGTTATCTTTATCTTGGCTATCGCGCGCCGTTCACGAAGCTGACCGTCTTTGATCCGCCGATTGCGGAAGGCGAGCGGGAGGGGCTTTGGGATCGGGACGTGGTCGAGGCTTTCATTGGTCCGGACCTGAAGAACATCAACCGCTACACCGAATACGAGGTCGCCCCGACGAACGAACGGCTCGATCTCGACCTCAGCCTGCCCGACAAGCGGCTGGGCTGGGACAGCGGATTCACTTCGGCGGTGAAGGTCGATCGGGACAAGAAGATCTGGACGACGGAAATGCGGATTCCCTTGGCCGCGATCAGCGGCGCGAAGCCGAAAGATGGAACGCGCTGGCGGCTGAATCTTTACCGAAACAACCGCGCCGGAAAGGCCTTCCTCGCCTGGAGCCCCACGGGCGTTCGCACGGCGCATTATCCGGAGCGATTCGGGTTTTTGGAGTTTGGGGAGTAGGGCGGTTGCCGATACGGACCGGAGAAGATGGTTGTGCAGGCCTACGCGGCTGAAGGCCTGAGAATTCACCGGCATCCTCAGTAGCGCGTCAGCGTTTTGGACTGCGGCGCTGCGCGCCGCTTTGCAGCGCGTCCGGTCACACCCAAACCAACGGTAATCAGGAACGCTTTCGGCTCCGCCAATCCCTCAGCTCAACTGCTGCTTCACACCTTCCTCATGAACCATGCCCGACAAAGCGGCGCGCAGCGCCGCAGTCCAGAACGCTGGCGCGCATCCGAACTCCCCGTCCGTTCATTGAAGCCAACTCGCAATCGGTTCGCGCCGCCTGTTTCATGGGTTGCAGCCAATTGGGGGCGTTTCCCGGCAACTTCGGGGATGAACGGCGCCACGTTTCGACTTCAAATTGGGACCATCGGTTGACAGGCTTTTCCGTCATGCCTGCGCAACGGCTTGCGCTGTTGAATATTGAATCCTCCAGCCCATTCCCAACACCCGTCATGAAAACACCCCCCGAAACCAAGCAACCCACGCGCCGGCAGTTCATCAAGAAGACCGGCGCTGTCACGGCGACTTCGGCGCTGTTGGCCAGCCTGCCGCGCAATGTCTTTGCGGCGGACGACAACAGCATTCGCGTCGCCTTCGTCGGCTGCGGCAACCGCGGCGCCGGCGCCGTCGTCAACGCGCTTTCCGTGCCGGATGGCGAGCAGGTGAAACTCCATGCCATGGCCGACCTGCATCCGGAGCCGATGGAGGAGAAACATCGGGCGTTGAAACGCCAGTTTGGCGATCGCATCGATGTGTCGCTGGGTATGCGCTTCACCGGCTTCGACGCCTACAAGGCCGCCATCGACACCCTGCGCCCCGGCGACATCGCCATGTGCACCACCCGCGCCTACATCCGTCCCGCCCACGTGGAATACGCGGTCGAGAAGGGCGTGAATGTCTTCATGGAAAAACCCTTCGCCTGCGATCCCGGCGGGTTGAAGCGGTTGCTGCGCGCCGTTGAAATGGCGGAGAAGAAGGGCGTCAAGATCGCGGCCGGCCTGCAATGCCGGCATTCACCCGCGCGACAGGCGATGATCCGCAAGATACGCGACGGCGAGCTCGGCGATATCCAGCTCATCCGCGCCAACCGCCTGGGCGGACGTCGTTGGATGAAGTCACAGGGAGAAAAGGGGCTCCAACTCACCGAGCAGATCAAGTTCGGGAAGATCCACCTGCTCTGGATCGGCTCCGGTCACATGGTCGACAACCTGATCCACCAGATCGACGAGTGCTGCTGGATCAAGGATTCCTGGCCGGTGTCCTGCATCGCCATGGGCGCCCGCGAGGTCGGCAGCACGGACTGCGGTCAGAACCTCGACGTCTACTCGATGGAATACACCTTCGCCGACGGCACGAAGGCGCTGTGCGGTTTCCGTCGGCAACACAAGGCCCGCACGGATTTCACCACCTTCCTTCACGGCACGAAGAAGGCGGCGCGGTTCAGCGGCCTCGTCCACAAGGCGACCGTGCATCTCTTCAAGGATCAACGCATCAGCCGGCCGAATGTCGAGTGAACGCCGACCGACGACGCGCTCCCGCCCTGGCAATACGAGTGGAATGACTTCATAGAAAGCATCCGCAAGGACCGGCCCCACAACGAGGGCCGTCGCGCGGTCTACTCCGATTACGCGTCACTGATGGGCCGCGCCGCCGCGCATACCGATGTCGAGGTGACCTGGGACGAGATGCTGGCGTCGGACTTCCAGTTCTGCGACTACCACGACAAGCTGGACTACAAGAGCGAAGTCCCCGTCAAGCCGGATGAGAACGGGCAATTTCCCGTCCCGCGCCCGGAGGATTGGAAGGAAACCTGAGAGGGCGGGCGATCCGGAGCCAGGGCCTTCGCATGAGCTGCAAGAACAATCCCCATAAGCATGTTGTAGCGTGC
>JAYPGD010000279.1:0-7805 GCA_038126655.1 Verrucomicrobiales bacterium | reverse complement strand
AAGAACGGCCTGACCAAGGTCAAGGGCGTGGACATGAAGAAGTCCAAGGTCGAGATCGGCAAGGCGGTGGTCCAGTTCGACGCCAAGAAGGCGAAGAAGAAGGACATCATCAAGGCCATCGAAAAGGCCGGCTATGATGTCGTGAAGCCCAAGGCCAAGCACGGCGAAAAGCCGGCAAAGCCCGTGGCTTTGGAAGGCAAAGCGGGCAACGGCTTCGTTTGCTGAGTCAAATGACTTCTCATCCGGGACTCCGGATGTTACCCACTCGGCGATCCGATTGAACCGGATCGCCGATTTTGTTTTTGCCATGAGAAGACCATTTGCCGTCCTTGCCGCCATCGGCGCCATTCAGTGTTCCGCCATTGCGGCGAGCGGACCGGGACTCCTGGTGCCCGCCTATTTCACCCCGGGGGGCGATGGAGGATGGGCCCGGCTTGAGGAGGTTGCGCGAAGCGGCGTTCCGGTGATCGCGGTCATGAACCCGGATGTCGGTCCCGGGGCCAAGGCGGATCCGGCCTACGCCAAGGCGATCAAGGATCTGAAGAAGGCGGGCGGCCGGGTCGTGGGCTATGTTTTCACGAAGAAGGGGTTGCGGAACCAGGCTCATGTCCTGGAAGACATCACCCATTATCACGAGTTCTACCCGGACCTGGACGGCGTGTTCATCGATCAGATGCCGACGGCGGAGACCTTCCGCGAACTGGATAATCGCAAGCCCAGCCCGTTGCGGGCGCAGTTTGCGCGGATCGGCGGCAGCAAGGCCGGCAAGGCCAGTGTCGGCGGCAGCGCGCGCCAGACGATGATCGAGTATTATTACCGGGTCTGGCTGCACTCCAAGGCCTTGAAATCGGAAGGGTTGGTGATCGGCAATCCCGGCGGGCATCCAGATGAGGAGTTCTTCAAGGAAAAGACGGCGGACCTGTTCGTGACCTATGCGGGTTACGACGGCTACGACGCCTATCAGACGCCCGGTTGGCTCAGGAACAACCGGGAAAAACAGACCGCCCATCTTGTCTACGACACATCCTCAACCGACGACATGAAGAAACGCCTCGCCGCCGCCAAGGCTCACGGAGTCTCCTGGATCTACATCACCGACGACGGGGGCGGGAACCCCTGGGACACGCTGCCGAAGTATTGGGACGAGGAGTTGGCGGAACTTGGCGGAGCGAAGTCGAAGCCCGGGGCCGCGACGAAGGAAAAGAAACGCGGCGGTTTCTTCAGGAGAAGGAAGTAGGGGGAGGGGAAGACGAACCTCAAACGATCAACTTCAAACGTTGAAACTGGAACCGGGATCTGCGCGCTGCGCGCGTTAAGAACTCTAGATTGAACGTTTGACGTTGAACGTTCATCCCCGGTCTCTCCCTACTTGCTGGTCATCACCCATTCGCCCTGCCAGTCCTTCGGCGGCTTCTTGCGTTTGAAGTGGTTGCAGCGGTCGATGTAGACCTCGGAGAGTCTGTCATTCTTGTTGTGCTTCAACGCCTCCTTGAAGGCCTTGATCGCGCGGTCCCACTGCTGCTTGCGATACAGGTCCACGCCGCCGTTGAAGTAGTTCAGGACCTCCATGACATTGGGGAACGACTCGTCATCGTAATGGTCCAGGACCTCGTAGACGCCGACCGGTTCGGTCTTGCCCTTGACCACGACCTTGTCGATGGCCCGCATGCGGTAGGTGCCGCGGAGCGCCTTGTAGGTGAACTCGCTGATGAGGATCTTGGCGTGGTATTGCTTGCAGGCGCTTTCGAGGCGGGCCGCGAGGTTCACGCCGTCGCCGATCATGGTGTAGTTGGCGTAGTTGGCGGAGCCGATGCCGCCGATGACGACCTCGTCGGTGTTGAGCCCGATCCCGATGTCGATCGGATCCTCGCCGCGTTCCTTGCGGGTTTCGTTGAGGGTCTTGAGATCGTTGATCATGGCGATGGCCGCGCGCACGCCGCGGTCGGCCTCGTCGTTGGAATCGTGGATGTGACCGAATCCGCACATGAGGGCGTCGCCGATGATCTTGTCGATGGCTCCGCCCTCATTTTCGACGCAACGTTCCATCACGTCGAAGTATTCGTTGAGCATGCTGACCGTGCCGACGGGGCCGAGCTTTTCCGTCAAGGTGGTGAATCCACGGATGTCTGAGAAGAGGACGGTGGCGACGGTTGATTTGTCCTCGGGGTCGCCCTGGGTGAGGATTTCGGCGATGTGCTTGCCCATGAAGCGGCGCATGGCGTGGCGCCTGCGGACCTCGTCGGTGACGTCGTCCATCAGGATCAGGGTGCCGAGTTTCTTGCGTTCCTCGCCGATGAGGGGGTCGGCGCGGAGGCTGACGAAGCGTTCGGCGTCGTCGATGACGAGGGTGGCCTCGGAGCGGGTGATCTGCTCCTGCCTCTTCTCCACCTTGGCGACGATGTCGCCGATCCAGCTGTTGGCGTCCTTGAAGAATTCGACGGCCTTCTTCTTGAGGATTTCGCTCTCGGAGACGCGGAGCAGGTCGAGTCCGGCCTCGTTGCAGATGTCGATGACGCCCTCCTCATTGACGGAGATCACGGCGCTGGACATGGATTTGAGCAGGGCGGCGTTGCGGCGCTGCGTCTCCTGCATTTCGGACAGGTGTCGCGCGTTCTCCAGGCCGATGGAGATCTGGGCGGTGAAGGCCTTGAGGCGCTGTTCGTCCTCGGCGGTGAACGGGCCGCCCTGTTTGTTGAGACACTGGGTGACGCCGATGACCTCGCCCTTGCGGGTGACGACCGGAACGCAGAGGATGGAGCGCGTGAAGTAACCGGTCTGCTTGTCGAAGGTCGGATTGAAGCGCAGGTCCGCGTAGGCGTAGGGGATGTTGACCGTCTCGCCGGAGCTGAAGACCGCGCCGGCGATGCCGAGATGATTGGGGAAGCGGATGATGGTGGAATCGACGCCGTCGCCGACATCGGCCCAGAGTTCATTCGCCTTCTCGTCGTTCATGAAGAGCGTCGAGCGGTCGGCCTTGAGCATGCGTTTGGCCTCGGCCATGACGCGCCGGACCATGGGCTTGTATTCGAGTTCGGAGGTGACGTCGGAGACGACGTTCAGGAACTCCATCTCCTGGCTCTGCTTCTTTTCGACCTGCTCGGTGTACTGACGGCTGACGAGGGTGATGGCCGCCTGGGTGGTCATCGCCTCGACGAGATGCAGGTCCTTGACGGTGAACCGGCCTTGCTTCTTGTTCAGGGCCTGGACGACGCCGATGGTCTTGCCTTCGACCGTCTTGATGGGCGCGGCGAGGATGCTGTTGGTCTTGTAGCCGGTTTCCTTGTCGACCGCGGCGTCGAAGCGTTTGTCCTTATAGGCGTCGTGGATGATTTCGCCGCGACGATTGGTGTAGGCCCAGCCGGCGATGCCGGTGGTGTCGAGAATCCGGATTTCCCGCTGGATGTTGCCCTGCGCGATGCGGGAGTAGAGTTCGTTGGTCGCGTCATCGTGGAGGAAGAGGGTGGAGCGGTCGGCTCCGGTCTCTTCGGTCACGATGTTGACGAGCGTGCTGAGCACCTCGTCCAGGGTCTTGAGCTTGGCGATGCGCTGGGCGACATCGACCAGCATTTCCATCAGGCGCAGTCGTTCGGCGGTGTCCTTGGGGCCACCGTCGGCGCCGTAGATGGCTTCGGAAATGGGCGTCGAGGTCCGCTGCTTGGGCGAGCTTTTCTTCAGGGCCGCGGTTGTCTTTTTGACTGCCATGATGTGTGGGCGGGAAGCTTGGTCTGAATCGACGGATTGGGAAAGCTTTTAGCGGGCGGATTATTTGACGACGGGCGTGAGTTCGTCACGCAGAGCCTGGATGGTCTCCTCGAGTTGCCGGATCTCCAGGCGGGCGTTGACGCGGGTCTCCTGGACGGCCTGTTGCTTGTCGAGGCGGGCGGAGTCGAGTTGTTCGCGCAAATCGGCCGCGGCGGCCTGAAGTTGGCGTATCTCGGCGGCGGAGTTGCGGACGGCTTCCTGGACGGCGGCCTTCTTGGCGAAGCCCAGTTCGTCCAGTTCCTCTCGCAGCCTGGCGGAGGTCTCCTGAAGCGTCTTGATCTCGGCGGCGGAATCGGCGCGCACCTTCTGGACGTTCTTCTGGTTCTGGAATTTCAGTTCTTCGACGTCGTCGCGCAGGGCGCCGATGGTCTCCTTGAGTTGACGGATCTCACTTTCGTAATTGCGGGTGACCTCCTGGACCGCGGACTGCTTGGCGAAGCCGGCCTCGGTGAGTTCGTCGCGGAGGGCGGCGGCGGTTTCCTGGAGGGTCTTGATCTCGGCGGCGGCATTGGCTCGTTCGGCCTGCACGGCCCGTTTCTTTTCGAAGCCGACCTCGTCCACCTTTTCGCGCAGGGCCGCGATGGTGTTTTCCAGTTGGCGGATCTGGTCGGTATTGGAGCGGATGACCTTCTGGACGGCGGCCTGTTTTTCGAAGCCCATCTCTTCCATGCGGGAACGTTGCGCGGCGACCGTTTCCTGAAGTTGGCGGATTTCGCCGGCGTAGCGAGCCGCCATCTTCTGTTCGGCGGCCTTCTTCTCAAAGCCGAGCGACACGACCTTGTCGCGCAGTTCGGCGACCATGGTCTCCAGTCGGCGATCGAGTTCGGCCGGGTCCTTGTTCAGCGGATCGGCGTCCCCGTCCTGATTGGGCTTCGATTTGGGCATATGCCGGGTCGTTTCAACGAGCCGTGGCCCGATTCCATACCAGATCGCGGCGGATTTGGGAACCCGCTGTGTTTATGGGGCGGTTGTTACGGATCCGCGGTCAGGTCCGCCTTGCTGGTCTCGGCCGCCTGCCAGACGGAAACAAGCGTGATGGCGGCCATGCCAATGAGGTAGAGGGAGACGTTGGCGGTGTCGCCGCCGGACTGTCTTACAAGCGCGGTGGCGATCAGGGGAGCCAGGCCTCCGGCGAAGGGGGCTGCCAGTTGATAGCCGATCGAGGCGCCGCTGTAACGCACCTTGGTGCCGAACAGTTCGGAGAAGAACGCCGCCTGCGGGCCATACATGGCCGCATGTCCCACCAGCCCCAGCACGATCGCGAGAATGATCAGCGGCGTGGATTTGGTCTGAACCAGCATGAAGAAGGGAAAGGAGAAAAGCGCGACAAACAGCGCCCCGGCGAGGTAGACGGGACGACGTCCCAATCGATCTGACAGCAGTCCAAATCCCGGGATTGCAAAGATCTGCACGGCGGCGGCGATCCAGACGCCCAGCAATACGGTCTGTTTTTCCACGCCGAGATTCTTGGTGGCGTAGGCGAGGACCCACAGGCTGAAGATGTAGAAGCAGGCGTTTTCGGCGAAGCGCGCGCCCATGGCCAGGAACACGTTTTTTGGATGACGCTTGAAGACTTCCACGAACGGCGTCTTCACGACCTCCTTCTTCTCCAGGTTCTTGGCGAACAGCGGGCTCTCGACAATCTGCAGTCGGATGAACATGCCGATGCCCAACAGCCCGATGCCGAGGAGGAAGGGGATCCTCCACCCCCAGGAAAGGAACTGTTCGTCCGGCAGTTTCGAGAACGCCCAGAACACCGCGGTGGAAAGCAGCAGGCCCACGGGCACTCCCATCTGGACGCAACTGCCGTAGAGTCCGCGTTTCCCGGCGTGGCCGTGTTCGATCGCCATCAGGGCGGCGCCGCCCCACTCCCCGCCGACGCCGATGCCCTGAATGATTCGCAGGACCACCAACAGGACCGGCGCAGCCACGCCGACCTGCGCGTAGGTTGGAAGGATGCCGATGAGGAAGGTCGCCACGCCCATCATCATCAAGGTCAGGACCAGCATGGACTTGCGGCCGATCCGATCGCCGTAGTGGCCGAAGATGATCCCGCCCAACGGTCGCGCGAAGAAGCCGAGGGCAAAGGTTCCCAGGGACTTCATCTGGTTGGCCGCCTCGTTGCCTTCCGGAAAAAACAACTGGCCAAAGACCAACGCCGCTGCCGTCCCGTAGAGAAAGTAGTCGTACCATTCGATGGTCGTGCCAATGAAACTGGCAAGGACAACGCGGCGGACTTCTTTCGGATCGGCGCTCATTCGGGATCGTCGGCAGGGTAGGCGAACGCGCGGCTATGGGAAGGCGAAAACCGGGTGTTGTTTCCAGGTGGGATTGCAAGCAGGCGGCCGGTTCTTCCGCCTCAGAAACGCCGATGGAGGGTGGTGGAGACGAGATGGGCGCGGTGGTCGCCGGCTCCGCCGGTGGTGGTTTCGGTGAAATCGACGAAGCCGTATTCCAGGACGAGGAGCATGTTCTCGGAGAGGCGACGGTTGATGGCGGCGGTGATCCGGTGTTCCTCGAAACCGGCGCCGTAGGGAAGGCTGGAGGCGGAGTTGTCGATGAAGTTGTCCGCCATTTGATAGAGGTATTCCAGTTGGAGATCCGTGCTTGCGTTGAGGGCGTAGCCGAGGTTGCCGCCGGCGTTCCAGAAACTGTTCCGCGATTCCGGGATGATCGCCGCCGAGGCGCCGCTATTGGCGGGCGTGGTCGTGACGTCGTGGACATAGGTCAATGTTCCCTGGAGGTAGAGCCGGGCCAGCGGACTCCAGGACAGGCTTTGGCTGAAGACATGGGTGTCCAGATCGGCGCTCTGGATCTCGGGCAGGCCGTTGGTGCCGGTCTCGATGGCGGAGAGCTGGAAATCGTAGCGCGAAACGGAGACGACCCTGGGGCAGGGGCGCAGCGTGACGCGCACATTGAAATCATGCGTGTCGAATTCCTGCCGGGTGAGGTAGGCGGGGTGACGAATGACGCCGGCGTTGCCGGTGGTGTCGATCAGATGGTCGTAGTCGTTGTCCCTCCGCTTGTAGTAGTATTGGCCCGAGAGGTTGACCTTCCGGGCGGGATACCAGTTGGCGCCGAGCGTGTATTTCTGCCCGAAACGTTGGAAGTCGGTGTCGCGCTGCAGTTGGATGGCGCCGGCGGCGAGGGCGGTCTGGCGTTCCTGGAGATCGCCGTCGCCCTGGTCCCAGTCGCCGCGGGCGTAGAGAACCCAGTTCTTGATCCCGGTGTAGCGCGTCTCGACGCGTTCCGAGAAGTCGAGGTAATCCTGGCCGCCATTGATGTTGCGGTCGCCGGCCGCGCTGGGTGTGGCGGTGTGGTAGACGTCGTTGTTGACGCCGGTGGATTCGATCCGCAGCGAGGGCACGATGGAGAGGGTCTTCGTCGGTTGGTAATGGAGATTCAGGGCGGCGACGTGCTGTTGGAGCCGGGAGCCGCCGTGGAGGTTGATGAAACCGGGGAAGCGGACGATCGAGGGATCGAACACCGCATCGTAGCCCGTGCCCAGAATCCGGCTGCCGGTCACGCCGGTGTCGACCGTCGTGAAGGAATACGCCGTCGAGAAGTTCAGGTTAGTGCGCAGCGGCGTCACGGAGTGGGTGTGGAAGCTGAAGAGGTCCGAATCGACGCCCTCGCGCTGGGTGGTGAAGTCCTCGGTCAGGGCGCCCGCGTCCCGCTGGAAGTTGAGCGTGTTGTCGGACTGGAAATGCTGGTAGCGGACCCCTGCGCCCACGTCGGTGGTCCGGATCGTGTGGGAGGCGTCGAGAGTGACGATGTCGCGGGTCTCGTCGATGCCGCGGAAGGCGGCGCTGACGCCGCGGTCGGCGGCGACCGGCGTGGCGCCCCATATGGTGGAGTCGGTGTCGCCGAAGCGTTCGTGATGTTCGTAGCGGACGCCGATCGTCGGCTTGTCGGGGCGGGTGATGCCGCCTTCGACCCAGAATCTGCGGCGGTCGAGGTAGAGGGCGATCCTTTCGTCGGCGACGGCGGCATGGTCCAGCAGTTCATCTCCACCCGGGCCGCGGACAAGCGCTTCTACCGGG
>JAYPGD010000278.1:0-7839 GCA_038126655.1 Verrucomicrobiales bacterium | reverse complement strand
ACCGTGTCAAGGTGATGCTCTACCACTGAGCTAACCGCGCATCCGCTCGGAAGGCGGAGGAACATGCCGCATAACGGGCAGCCTTGGCAAGAATTGATTTTGGAGGAATTCCTGCCGGCTCCCAAACTCAGAATCGCCGCCGGAAGACACGCAATGGAAGACCTTCCAACTCCTCGCCTGGAAACAAATCCAAGGTCGCATCGGCAAAATTCCCGCTACGCGTCAACGCCTCCAATCTCGAATCGAACGCTGTCATGATCACGAACTCGGCGCCGGATTCAGCGAATTCCGCGTCCCCCGCTCGTTCGTCATCCCCCAACCAGGGTTCACCGAGATAAAACGCGGTGTAAAGCCCGGCCCGGCCGCCTTGCAACGTCGCGCTGCCGGCTATCGGGCCGGACATTTCCGCGCGCTTCATCCGGTCCGCCAGTTCGCTGGCAAAGGCGTTCCCCGCGTTCGGGATGCCCGCCAAGGCGGCCAGCAGCCAGATCGCGGCCGGCGCCGCAAATGAAACAGCCGAGATTCGCAGGGCCCAAGCCTTTGCGATGTCCGTCCCCTTCCCAAAATGTCCGGCAAACACTCCCGCCACGCCGGACACCGCGACCCACACGAATGGAAAGGCCGGATAGAAATAACGCAGATCGTCGGACCTCAGGTAGACCGGAAGATACAACCCGCCCATCAGCGCCACCGGAACCACGGCCCATCGCCACCGCTCCGACCGCAGCCGTTCACGGATCCCGCGGCGCATCGCCAGGCAGCCAATCAATCCGATGAGCGGCAGATAGAGCAGGTCGAATCCGGGAAGAAGCGCGAACAGATCCCGCGCCGACACGACGAAATTCGACCGCAGCACGTGAACGACATTGAATCCGCTGAAGTAGTTCAGAATCTTGGGCGCGTTGTCACCGATGATTCCGACCTGATGCCGGGCGTTCGCGGTGCTTTCGAAGGGCGCCCAGTAGTGGTATTCCATGCCGGATGGATCCTCCCACTGCGTCACCCGGCCTGGATCGGGTTGATGCAGAACCTTCGCGAAGGGATGATAACGCTCCACATCCGCCGGACCCGCGATGGCATGATTGATCTTGCCGCTGGTCGAGAAGGTCGGACCGTCGTATTTCAGCGACAGAATGAGCATCCAAGGTCCGGCCAGCGCCGCGAAGGTCGCCAAGGTCAAGGTCGCCTGCCGTAGCGCATCCTTCGCCCTGGCCCCGCCACTGAACCAGACGAGCGCCGCTCCTCCGGCCGTCACCAGGACCGCCAGAGGGAAGGCAATTGCCTTTGAGTAGTAGGCGAGCCCCCACGCGACGCCCGCCAAGGCCGCCGCCTTGCGGGAGCAGCCCCAGCAACGGTCGAACAACAAGGCAATCGCAAAGCCCATCAACCCCGCCAGCAACAAGTCCGGGGTGATGTGGCGCACCGACCAGAACACGCTGAATGCCGCCGCAATCCAAAGCCCGGCCATCCGATGCCGGCGATCCAACTCCAAGGAAACGAAGACGGCGCGACAGCCGAACAGGAAGACAACTCCCGAGAGAATCATCGCGAAACGCGCAGCCAGAACCCCATCCATCCCCAGCCACCTGAACGGAACCATCAGCCAACTCAACAACGGCCCCCAATAGCCGGAGACCATCAATTCCGTGTTCCACTCCGCGAAGTAGCCGGCAAGCCGGATGTAGGCGATGGCGTCGGTGTTGAGCGCGCCGAGATTGCGCATCGCCGCCAACAGGAGAAGGACGACCTGCGCCGCGAAAGCCGCCCGCTCCCAGGGCTCCCAATCTCGCGAACCGTCCCCGGGAACCCGATCCCTATGGCGCTGAGTCGAGGTCATGCCTCAGGCTTGTTCTTGACGGAATTAACTTGGTTCAACTCCTCCTCGCTCCCGCCTCCAAACGCCAATCGCGCGACAAAATGCAGCGACCGATCAAACACCCAACCGGCCGGCCCCGGATACAAGCCAAGCTTCGCCCGCCACATCTCCGCTTCCAGCCCAAATTCGCCAAAGGCCTCCCGCCAACGCATTTCCGGCCAATAGTTGTAGGGCAAGGCCACGCCATGCCTCGCGTTGCCCACCCAGTCCATGAATCTCAGGGTCGCCCCCGCCAGAACTCCGTTCCGCGTATGATCCTTGATCACAATCGCCTTGCGCGCCACGCGCCTGGCTTCGCGCAGGAGGATCATGGGATCCTCCGTGTGATGCAGCACATCGACAAACAACGCCACGTCCACGCTTTGGTCGTCCCGCGGAATCGACGAGCCATCAAATTCCGCAACCGGAACGTGAGTCTTCTCACGCACCAACACATCAATGCCTTCAATCTTCAGATCCGGACGCCTGCCCGAAATCGCCTTGGCCATCGCACCGTCGCCGCACCCCACGTCGAGAACGCTCGCATCCTTCGGAATCGCCCACGCCAGATGATCAGACAACACACGGACGCGACGATCGAAAACGTAACCGCCATGAATACGGTCGATGGGGTTCATCGGCGTTTGAGCCCCAGCACGCTGAAGAAGAAACTCGCCAGCATCACCTGGCACCCCAGGGCCAGCGCCAGGATCGAGGGAATGATGATCCGGAGTTCATTGGCCGGCGCCAGGTCGCCGAATTCCACGCCGCGCCAATGCGCCACCGCCACGCCCGTCCCGCCCAGGCCCGCCAGACAAAGGCAGGCCCCTGCAATCAAGCCGGTCTCCAACGTGATGTATTTGAACGCCCGCGTCAGTCTCGGCTCCTCGGGCAGCAACCCTGCGGTGATGGCAAACACCTTGGTGAACAGCGCAAACAACACCGCCTGAAAACCGATCAACGCCAGACCGCACGCATACAGCAGCGTGTGCACATCAAAGGTCACGCCATTCACGGTCTGCGGCCCCGGCAGCAGCCAGGCGCCAATCGTCACCCCGACCAGCATCGCCGCCAGGCCGGGATACAGGAAAAGCCACCGCGGACTGTAGACCAGCATGAAGCGCAGATGCCGCCAGCCGTCCCGCCAGCTGCGCAGATGCGGCGGCCGACTGCGGCCGTCGGGAGACAATGTCGTGGGAACCTCGGCGATCTTCAACTTGAGCAGCGTCGACTTCACCACCATTTCGCTGGCGAATTCCATCCCGGTGGTCTGGAGATCCATTTTCGCATAGGCCGCCCTGCTGAATCCGCGCAGGCCGCAATGAAAGTCGCCGGAGGGACTGGAAAAGAACAGGCGCCCAATCCCGGTGAGAACCGGATTTCCGAGATACCTGTGCAACGGCGGCATTGCCCCCGGCGCGATCCCTCCCTTGAATCGGTTGCCCATCACCAACTCAAACCCCTCGCGCAGCTTCTCTACAAAAGGCCCCAGATTGGAGAAATCATAGCTGTCGTCCGCATCGCCCATGATGACAAACCGGCCCTTGGCCGCCGCAATGCCTCCCTGCAACGCCGCTCCGTAACCCTTGACCTCCACCGGAACCACCCGCGCCCCCAACTTCTCCGCCAACGCCTGCGAGCCGTCCGTGCTCCCGTTGTCCGCGATCACCACCTCGCCGCGGATGTCATTCTCAACGAGCGACGCCTTCGCCTTACGGATGCACGCCTCCAAGGTCTCGGCCTCGTTGAGGCAGGGCATCACGATGGACAGTTCGAGTTGCGGCTCTTCGTTCGTCAAATCGCCGTAGGCTAACCAGAAGATGGAACCGGAATCCATTCCTTTAACTCAGGTCGGCATCCGCCCCGGAGCCAGCGCGGACGCACGGCCTGCAACCAGCATCGGGGCCGCAGATTCGGCGCGCAGCGCCCCTGAAGACTGATTCCCCGGCTCCAACCGCCGCTTCCGCATTGACTCACTCTCCCCGGCATTGGACTTTACCCGCCGCTTATGTCCAAAATCCAACGCGCACTCCTCTCCGTTTCCGACAAGACCGACCTCGTCCCCTTCGCTCAGACCCTGGCTGACGCCGGCGTCGAACTGCTGTCCACCGGCGGCACCGCCCGCGTCCTTCGCGAGGCAGGTTTGACCGTCAAGGATCTCAGCGACCATACCGGGTTCCCCGAAATGCTGGATGGACGCGTCAAGACTCTCCACCCCCTGGTCCACGGCGGGCTGCTTTACATCCGCGGCAACGCCGAACACGAGGCCGCAGTCGCCGAACATGACATCAAGCCCATCGACCTGGTCGTGGTAAACCTCTATCCCTTCGAGGCCACCATCGCCAAACTCGACGTCACCCTGCCGGAGGCGATCGAAAACATCGACATCGGCGGCCCCTCCATGCTGCGCAGCGCCGCCAAGAACCATGACAGCGTCGCCGTCATCACCGATCCGGCCGACTACACGGAAGTCGCCGACCAGATCAAGGCGGACGGCGGCACGACGCTTGAAACCCGGCGCAGACTCGCCGCCAAGGTTTATGCGCGCACAGCCGCCTACGACACCGCCATCGCCGCGCATCTGGGCAGGGCCTTCAGCGAGGACGATGCCGAGAAGCTTCCCGCGGGACTGAATTTCCAATCGCCGCAGGCGCAGGTTCTCCGGTATGGCGAGAACCCCTTCCAGAAAGCCGCGCTCTACGGGAACTTCAACAACTACTTCGAGCAACTCCACGGCAAGGCGCTGTCGTACAACAACATTCTGGACCTCACGGCCGCCGCCAACCTCATCGGCGAATTCGGCGACGAATCGCCCTCCCTCGCCATTCTCAAGCACACCAATCCCTGCGGCGTCGGTCAGGGCGCGGCATTGAAGGAAGCCTGGGACAAGGCCTTTGCAACCGACAATCAGGCCCCCTTCGGCGGCATCATCGCCGTCAACCAACCGCTCGACCAAGGCTGCGCCGAATCCATCGCCGGAATCTTCAGCGAGGTCATCGTGGCGCCGGACTTCACGCCCGAGGCATTGGAGATTCTGCAGAAGAAGAAGAATCTTCGCCTGATCAAGGTCCTCAAGGACATGTCCGCGGCGCCCGCTTGGGACATCCGCAGCGTGGGAGCCGAATCCTTCCTCATGCAGGAAAGCGACCGCAAGAGGACCACGGCGGACGACTTGAAGATCGTCACGGAACGGCAACCGACCGACGAGGAGGTCGCCACCATGCTTTTTGGCTGGAAGGTCGTGAAGCACGTGAAGTCCAACGCCATCGTCTATGCCGGCCCCGGACGAACCCTCGGCGTCGGCGCTGGGCAGATGAGCCGCGTCGACTCCAGTCAGATCGCCGTCTGGAAGGCGGGTGAAGCCGGCCTGCCCCTGCAGGGCAGCGTGGTCTGCAGCGACGCCTTCTTCCCCTTCCCCGACGGCCTCATCGCCGCCGCCGAAGCCGGCGCGACAGCGGCCATCCAACCTGGCGGCTCCGTCCGCGACGAGGAAGTCATTGCCGCCGCCAATGAACGCGGCATCGCCATGGCGTTCACCGGCGCCAGACATTTTCGACATTGAGCCCCGGAGGTCGGACGCCTCCGCGGGCGCCCATCCCTCTAAAAGGCCCGCAGGATCGAACCCGGTTTCGATCCGCCGCCCAAGTGCGCGCAAAGAACGCTTGAAACGCGCGCGGGCATCAGCGTTGATCCTTGGCATCGGATGCAACGGGACAATTCATCCCCCATCACAGGACTTCACCACATGATCAAACCCACCATCCCCCTGGCCTGGCTGTTTGCCATCGGTTCCCTTGTTGTCGCATCGGCCGGCGAGCGGGCGAAACAGATCCGCGACCAAAGCCGGTTCACCGGCGGCATCATCGTCCATCTGGATTCGAACGGCTCCCAACTCTCGGTCGATCTCGCGCAGGGAGACAACGTCCTGTTTCATGCCCTGGAGTCCGACAAGGATGCCTTGAAGAACACGCGCGAACTGCTGTTCTCCAAAGTGTCCTATGGACAGAAATCGGCCATGCCTTACGACGGCAAGGTCCTCCCCTACGCCGACAACCTGGTCAACATCATCGTCTCCGAGCGGGAGACGACCGTCCCCGAAGCCGAATTGCTGCGGGTCCTGCGTCCGCTGGGCACAGCGTTCATCAACGGAAAAACCATCGTCAAGCCCTGGCCGGAGGACATTGATGAGTGGAGCCACTTCCTGCATGGCCCCGACAACAACGCAGTGGCCCGCGACAAGCGGGTGAACCAGCCGCGCTCCCTACAGTGGGTGTCCGAGCCCAAGTGGAGCCGCAGCCACGAGGAGATGGCCAGCCTCAGCGCCATGGTGACCGCCAAGGGGAGAATGTTCGCCATCCTGGATTCCGCCCCCCTGGCCTCGATCCGCTTCAACGCGAGTTGGAAACTTCAGGGACGCGACGCCTTCAACGGAACATTGCTTTGGGAGCGCAAGATCCCGGTATGGAACGACCATCTGCGCCACTTCCGCTCCGGACCGGTCCACCTGCCCCGTCGGTTGATCGCGGTGAACGACAGCGTCTTCGTCACCTTGGGTCTGGGCGCCCCGGTCAGCCATCTGGACGCCGCCACCGGCAAGACGATCAAGACCTTCGCGGGAACCGAATACGCCGAGGAGATCCTCCATGATGACGGCCGCCTGTTCATGGTGGTCGGATCCTCGGAGGTGTTCCGCGAAGGCGGAGGCCTCTTCACACGCGGCGAACCAAAGGCGACCGAGTTCCGCTTCATCGCGGCCTATGACCCCGAATCCGGCAAACAACTCTGGAAGCTTTCCTTCGAACACGGCGACTTCCTTCTGCCTCAGACGATCGGGACCACGGGAGACAATCTCTGCTATCAAAGCACCCGCGGCATGGCCTGCGTCGATGTGGCGACCGGCAAGGTCAAGTGGCGCAAGCCGCGCCCCTCGCCCGTGCGCCGCATGGGCTATTCCTCCCCCACCCTGGTCATGACCGACGATGTCGTCATCTGCTCGGACCGCGAACCGAAGAGCCCGGGCGAAACAGCCGGCGCCACAGTGGAATGGGGCGTCAATGGTTGGAACGAGGACGGCTGGTCGCGGAAGAAGCCCAACATCGTCCGGGCCTATTCCCTCAAGACCGGGAAGGAGCTTTGGAAGGCGGACGCCACAGAGGGTTACAATTCTCCGGTCGATGTCTTTGTGATCAAGGACGTGGCCTACATCGGCGCAAAGTTCAAGGGTTACGACGTCGCGACCGGCAAGGTCGTCAAGGAGGTCAATACGACCGCCGATCCGGTCAGCATGCCCCATCCGCGTTGCCACCGCTACAAGGCGACCGAGGACTTCATCATCACCGGACGCTCCGGCGTCGAATTCATCGATCTCAACCAGGGCGCGTGGGTCGGCAACAACAGTTGGATGCGGGGCGCCTGTCAATATGGCGTCATGCCCGCCAATGGCATGGTCTATGTCCCGCCGGACGCCTGCGGCTGCAATCCCACGGTAAAGGTTCCCGGACTCTTCGCCGCGCGCGCCCGCCACACCCCCGACGGCCATATCCGTTTCCCCGACCAACCGGTCCAGGTCAAGGGACCGGGAGCAAAGGCCGTTTCAAAGTCCCGGCCAATAGATGCCGAATCCACCGACTGGCCCATGTATCGCCGGGACAACGCCCGCTCCGGAACGTCGAAAATCGACGTCGCCGGGAGGGTCGCAAAGAAGTGGTCTACCCGGATCGGCGGCAAACTGACGCAGGCGATTGCCGTGCGTGACTCGGTCTACCTCGCCTCGGTCAACCAATACACTGTCTACAGCCTCTCCCAGGACGACGGCGCCATTCGATGGAAGTTCACCGCCAACTCCCGGATCGACAGCGCCCCCACACATTACCGCGGCCGGGTCATCTTCGGTTCTGCCGACGGCTGGGTCTACAACCTCGACGCCGCATCCGGGGAACTGGTCTGGAAGTTCCGAGCGGCGCCGGAGGAACGCATGGTGAATG
>JAYPGD010000277.1:4040-7851 GCA_038126655.1 Verrucomicrobiales bacterium | reverse complement strand
CCGGCGGAAGGGGCAGTTGCTCGCGCAGAAAAAGAAGAAGCGGACCGGCGGGACCTGAGAGCCTGGTTGAAAAAAGGAAGCGCCCCGACTTTGGGCGGGGCGACGGCTCCGCGGCCCGGAGTCAAGCGCGCGCGACAGCGGTCACTTCAGGACTTTTATCGCCT
The DNA here is from genome assembly GCA_038126655.1 of Verrucomicrobiales bacterium. Lineage (GTDB taxonomy): Bacteria > Verrucomicrobiota > Verrucomicrobiia > Limisphaerales > JAYPEY01 > JAYPEY01. The sequence continues at coordinate 7,687 of JAYPGD010000277.1, read as the reverse complement.
TCTTCGGGTCCGAGACGCGCATGATCAACACGCCCTTTTTCGAACGCGGCGCGGCGGTGGCGTAGCAGTATTCGATGTTCATCTTGGCCTCGGACAACCGGGCCGCGATCTCGCCGAGACCGCCCGGTTTGTTGCTCATGTCGAGCATCAGCACGTCATCCTCCACGACCAGGGCGCCCCGTTCCTCGATGATGTCGATCGCGCGTTTGGGTTCGCTCACCACCATGCGCAGGACGGTGTGATCGATGGTGTCGCTCGTGCTGAGCGCGAACATGTTGATCTTCTCCTCGGCCAGCGCGTTGCAGACGCGCGACAGCGCGCCCGGACGGTTGTCGAGAAAGACGGCAAGTTGTTGAACGATTTCCATGATGAAGTGGGATTGGATATTGGACGGGAAAACCGACCGGCCGCGCCCGGCCCTTTCAGTTGTTTAAACCACGGATGAACGCGGATGAACACGGATTTTTTTTGCCTATGGAAACCGGAAGCCCCGCATAGGAGCGCGGACATCCCTGTCCGAGCGTTTCGAAACAGCCATTCCGCCGCCACACTCGAAGTCCACCCGTTCCAACGCGCGGACAAGGATGTTCGCGCTCCCTTCAGGGCAGCTGCGTATCGCCCATGAGCCAGCGGTCGCACTCGCGGGCGGCGCCCCGGCCTTCATTGATGGCCCAGACGACCAGGCTTTGTCCGCGCCGCATGTCGCCGGCGGCAAAGACGCCCTCGATGCTGGTGACGTACTTCTCGTGCTCCGCCTTCACATTGCTCCGCGCATCCTTCTCCAGACCAAGCTGTTCGACCAGCGGTTGCTCCGGCCCGAGGAAGCCCATGGCCAGCAGAACCAACTGCGCGGGAATCTCACGCACGGTCTCTTCCTTCTGGTTGGGGATGAATCGGCCATCCTTGTTCTCCCACTCGACATCGACGATTTCAATGCCGCTGACATTGCCGTCGTCGTCGGTGAGGAACTTGCGGGCTGTGACGAGATACTCGCGGGGATCATTGCCGAAGACGGCGATCGACTCCTCCTGCCCGTAGTCGACCTTCAGGGTCTTCGGCCATTCGGGCCAGGGATTGTTCTCGGCGCGCTCGGTGGGCGGCTTGGGCATGATCTCCAGCTGCTTGACGCTCTTGCAGCCGTGGCGGATGGAGGTGCCGACGCAGTCCGTGCCGGTGTCGCCGCCGCCGATGACGACGACATCCTTGCCCTCGGCGTCGATGGGCGCCTTGGAGCCGTTGAAGCCGGAGTCCAGCAGGTTCTTGGTGTTCGCAGTGAGGAACTCCATGGCGAAGTGGACGCCATTGGCCTCGCGGTTCTCGATGGGCAGGTCGCGGGCCTGGGTGGCGCCGCAGGCCAGCACCGTGGCGTCGAAGTCTTCCTTCAACTTTTCGGCCGGGAAGTCCTGGCCGACCGCGGTGTTGGTCTTGAACTTGATGCCCGCCTTCTCCATCAGGTCGACGCGGCGTTGGACAACCTTTTCCTTGTCCAGCTTCATGTTCGGGATGCCGTACATGAGCAGTCCGCCCACGCGATCCGCGCGTTCGAAAACAGTCACGTCGTGACCCGCCTTGCGAAGCTGCGAGGCGCAGGCCAGTCCGGCCGGGCCGGAGCCGACCACGGCGACCTTCTTGCCGGTCTCGGTGATCGGCGCGCCGGGCTCGACCCAGCCTTCCTCAAACGCTCGGTCGATGATCGAGCACTCTATGTTCTTGATCGTGACGGGCGGCTCGATGGAGCCCAGAACGCAGGAACCCTCGCAGGGCGCGGGGCAGACCCGGCCGGTGAACTCCGGGAAGTTGTTGGTCCGGTTCAGACGCTCGTAGGCCTCCTTCCACTGGCCGCGGTAGACGAGGTCGTTGAATTCGGGGATCAGGTTGTTGATCGGACAGCCCGAGGCCATGCCGCTCAGCATCATGCCGGTGTGGCAGTAGGGGACGCCGCAGTCCATGCAGCGCGCGCCCTGCTCCTTCACCGCGTCGTCGTCGCGGTCGGCGTGCGTCTCGCGCCAGTCCTTGATGCGTTCCTTCGGATCCCGTTCCGGGATCGTCTTCCGTTCGTAATCGAGAAATCCAGTTGGCTTGCCCATAGAACTAAAAGTAGGTGGGTTTTCGGTTTTCAGCGTCGGCGGCGAGTCTCAGTTTCCGCTGACGCGTGAGGCGTCGTTGATATTGGCTTCGAACGCGGCTCGGATGGCGTCATCGCCCTCGAGGCCGTTCGCCATGGCTTCCTTCTGCGCCTTGATCACGCGCTCGTAATCGCGCGGCATGACCTTGCGGAATTTGACGACCTGGTCGTCCCAGTTGTCGAGGATCTCCCGGCCGCGCTTGCTGCCGGTCAGTTCGACATGGCGTTCGATGCGGCTCTTCACCTCCTGGATCTCCTCGTCCTCGGCTTCCGCGAGGTTGTAAAGGGTGACCATCTCGGCGTTGAGCTTGGAGGCGAAGTCGCCGTCCTCGTCCAGGACGTAGGCCGTGCCGCCGGACATGCCGGCCGCGAAGTTGCGTCCCGTGCCGGCGAGGCAGATCACCGAGCCGCCGGTCATGTATTCGCAGCCGTGGTCGCCCACGCCTTCGACGACGGTGTGCGCGCCGCTGTTGCGGACGCAGAAGCGTTCGCCGGCCTTGCCCGCGACGAAGGCCTCGCCGCTGGTCGCGCCGTAGAAGGCGACGTTGCCGATGAGGATGTTCTCATGCGCGACGAAGGTGGATTCCTTGGGCGGGTAGACGCAGAGCTTGGCTCCCGAAAGGCCCTTGCCGAAGTAGTCGTTGGCGTCGCCCTCAAGCTCGAATTCCATGCCCTTGGGCGTGAAGGCGCCGAAGCTCTGTCCGGCGGAGCCGTTGAACTTGATCTTGATCGTGCCGTCGGGCAGCCCTTCGGCTCCATACCTGCGGCTGATCTCGGCGCCGACGATCGTGCCGACCACGCGGTTGGTGTTGACGATCTCCAGCTCCTCTTCGACCTTCTCGCCGTTTTCGATCGCCGGCTTGCAGAGGTCGAGCAGCTTGGTGACATCGAGGGAACGGTCCAGCAGGTGGTTCTGCTCCATCTGGCAATACGTGCCGACCTCAGGGCCGACCTGCGGGCGATAGAGGATCTTGGAGTAGTCCAGGCCCTTGGCCTTCCAGTGCTCGATGGCCTTGCGCATCTCCAGTTTGTCGGAGCGGCCGACCATCTCGTTGATCGTGCGGAAGCCGAGTTGCGCCATGATCTCGCGGACCTCCTGCGCGATGAACTTCATGAAGTTGACCACGTAGTCGGCGTCGCCGCGGAATTTCTGGCGCAGGCGCTCGTCCTGGGTGGCCACGCCCACGGGGCAGGTGTTCTTGTGGCAGACGCGCATCATGAGGCAGCCCATGGTCACCAGCGGCGCGGTGGCAAAGCCATACTCCTCGGCTCCGAGCAGCGTGGCGATGACCACGTCGCGGCCGGTCTTGAGCTGGCCGTCGGTCTCGACGACCACGCGGCTGCGCAGGTCGTTGAGGAGCAGGGTCTGATTGGTTTCGGCGAGGCCGAGTTCCCACGGCGCGCCCGCGTGCTGGATGCTGGAGCGCGGCGAGGCGCCGGTGCCGCCGTCATAGCCCGAGATCAGGATCACGTCGGCGCGCGCCTTGGCGACGCCCGCGGCGACCGTGCCCACGCCGATCTC
>JAYPGD010000277.1:0-3940 GCA_038126655.1 Verrucomicrobiales bacterium | reverse complement strand
GCCTCGGCGCTGATCGAGCCGAAGGACATCGCGCCCGTCTTGAAGCGCTTCACGATCTCCTCGACCGACTCGACCTCCTCGATCGGGATCGGGTTCTCCGGAAACTTGAACTCCATCAGGCCGCGCAGCGTGTAGTGCTCCCGGGTCTGGGTGTTGACCTCGGCCGAATACTTCTTGAACAGGTCGTAGTCGCCCAGCTTGGTCGACTTCTGCAGGGTGTGGATGACGGTCGGGCTGAAGAGGTGCTTCTCGCCGTCGCGACGCCATTGCAGATTGCCGCCGGAGTCGAGCTCGGCCGCCGGCTTGCCGCGGCGCGGGAAGGCCTTGGCGTGCCGCTCGGCGACCTCCTTTGCAATGGCGGTCAGATCGATGCCGCCGACGCGCGAGGCCGTCCGCGTGAAGTAGCGGTCAATGACCGCCTTGTTGATGCCGACCGCCTCGAAGATCTGCGCGCCGCGATAGCTCGCGATCGTGGAGATGCCCATCTTGGACATGGTCTTGATCACGCCCTTGACGCAGGCCTTGATGTAGTTCTGGCAGGCCTTCTCGAAGTCGATCTTGCCCGCGTCGATATCGCCGCTCTCCAGCAGATGCTGCATGGACTCGAAGGCGAGGTAGGGGTTGATCGCGTCGCAGCCATAGCCGATCAGCACGGCGTGGTGATGCACCTCGCGCGGTTCGCCGGACTCCAGGACAATGGAGACCTTGGTCCGGAGACCCTCGTGGATTAGGTGATGGTGCAATCCGGCCACCGCGAGCAGCGCGGGGATGCCGGCGTTGTCGGCGTCCAGGCCGCGGTCGGACAGGATCAGGATGTTGACGCCGTCGTTGATCAGCTCGGTCGCGCCGTCGAACAGGCGTTCCATGGCCGCCTCGATGTCAGCGCCCCTGGCGGGATCGTCCACCCGATCCGGCAGTTCGTAGGGCACGCCGTCCACGATCGCATTTGGTTCGAAAAGGATGGGCAGGGTCGCGGCCTTGAACCCCGGGATCTTCACCCGGCGGATCTTCTCCAGATCGCGGTTGCTGACGATCGGCGTGTCCAGCTTGATCATCCGGCAGCTTTCCGGCTGCGAATTCAGCAGGTTGCCCTCGGAGCCAAGGAAGGTGACGCTGGCCGTGATGATGGCCTCGCGAATGGAATCAATCGGCGGATTCGTGACCTGCGCGAACAGCTGCTTGAAGTAGTTGTAGAGCAGTTGCGGGCGGTCGGACAGGACGGCCAGCGGCGCGTCGTTGCCCATGGATCCGACCGGCTCCACACCCGTCGTGCCCATCGGCCCGAGGATGAAGCGCATGTCCTCGAAGGTGTAGCCGAAGGCCAGCATGCGTTGGTGCAGGGTCTCGGCGTCGACGCCGTGCGCCTCCTCCGGTTCCGGCAGCTTGTCGATCTCCTGAAGATTGTTCTCCAGCCACTCGCCGTAAGGATTTTGGGCGGCGACCGTGCTCTTGATCTCGGCGTCGTCGATGATGCGACCCTGCTCGGTGTCGATCAGGAACATGCGGCCCGGCTCGAGGCGGCCCTTGTAGGCGACGTTGGCGGGATCCACATCCAGCACGCCGACCTCGGAGCCCATGATCACGCGGTCGTCCTTGGTGACGTAATAACGCGAAGGACGCAGGCCGTTGCGGTCGAGCACCGCGCCGATGCGAACGCCGTCCGAGAAGGCGATCGAGGCGGGGCCGTCCCACGGTTCGATCTGGGTGGCCGCAAACTGATAGTAGTCGCGCTTCTCGTCGGACATGTGTTTGTGATTCTCCCAGGGCTCGGGGATCATCATCATGACCGCTTCCTGGAGGGAGCGGCCGCTGAGGACGAGGAATTCCAGGCAGTTGTCGAACATCGCCGAGTCGCTGCCGCTTTCATCGATGATCGGCAGCAGCTTCTTCAGGTCGTCGCCGAAGACCTCGCTTTGGCAGAGGGCCTGGCGGGCGTGCATCCAGGTGACGTTGCCGCGCAGGGTGTTGATATCGCCGTTGTGGCTGAGATGGCGGAATGGTTGGGCGCGGGGCCAGCTGGGAAAGGTGTTGGTGCTGAAGCGCGAGTGCGTCAGCGCCATGGCGGAATCCATCTTCGGATCGGCCAGGTCCGGAAAATAGGGTCCCAGCTGCTCCGTGGTGAGCATGCCCTTGTAGATCATCGTCCGGCTCGACATCGAGCTGATGTAGAACCGCTCGCGGCCCTTGAGATCGCTGTTGCGGACGCGGTGGGAGGCGACGCGGTTGATCACGTAGAGCTTGCGCTCGAATTTCATGACATCGGTCATGTCGGCGCTGCGGCCGATGAACGCCTGTCGCATCAGCGGCTCACAGGCGGCCGAGGCCTTGCCCAGCATGCTGTTGTCGACCGGCACGGTGCGCCAACCGAGGAAAGGCAGACCCTCCTCCTCCACGATCTCCTCGAAGACCTTCTCAATGGCGGCGCGCTGCTCGTCGTCCTTGGGGAGGAAGACGAAGCCGATGCCGTATTGGCCTTCCTCCGGGAGCTGGATGCCCTCCTTCTCGCAGGCGGCGCTGAAGAAATTGTGGGAGATCTGCATGAAGATCCCGGCGCCGTCGCCCGTGCTCAGGTCGCAGCCGCAGCCGCCGCGGTGGTCCAGTCGCACGCAGATCTTCAGCGCGCCCTGCACGATGTCATGCGACTTGCGGCCCTTGATATCGACCACAAAGCCGACGCCGCAGGAATCCCGCTCGTGATCCGGGTTGTAGAGCCCCTGCTCCGCCGGGAAATCAGGCTGTTGTTGCTTTTCCATACTCATATTTCTTTCTGATGCCCCTTCGAAAAGGGGACGGGACTGAAGCGACAAAAACGCCGCAAATCAACATTTTTCCGGCCGCTCCGCGCGCGGCATCCGGGTCGCAGAACCGCACCCGGCTTCCACGCAGGAAGTCGACCAATTGCATTGTAAAGAGAGGGTGTCCAGAAACCCGCTCAAACCCGACGCCCACGTCCGACGGCGTTGCCTGGCAACGCCACGAAATTGGACGCCCTTTTGGCCGGTTGGCTCCGCGCCCGCCGAAATGGCCCGACGCAGACCGCCTTTGAGATCCTTACGGATCTCGTGGGCGCGGAATTTGACGCGATGAATCCAATCCGGGCAAGTCGGAATTGAATGGAGATCGGGCGATCTGCATCGCAAGCCACTTTGTATCAATAAGTTGGAGCAAATCGCCAGGAATCGGTTGAAGCGCTCGAACAGCGCCGCAACCTCGGGATTCGCTTTCCCTTGTCAGTCCTTGTTCTTGACCGTGGGGAAGGCGATGACTTCGCGGATGCTGAAGGCGTCGGTCATGAGCATAGCCATGCGGTCGATGCCGATGCCGAGGCCGCCGGTGGGGGGGAAGCCGTGTTCGATGGCGCGGAGGAAGTCCTCGTCGAGCATATGGGCCTCCTCGTCGCCGGCGTCGCGCAGAGCCGCCTGCTTGGTGAACTGCTCGCGTTGGTAGACGGGATCGGAAAGTTCGGAGAAGGCGTTGGCCATTTCCATGCCGGCGATGAAGAGCTCGAAGCGCTCGGCGAGCCGCGGCTTGGAGCGGTGCTTCTTGGTCAGGGGGCAGACCTCGGCCGGGTAGTCGATGACGAAGGTCGGCTGGATGAGGCCGGCCTCGCACTTTTCCTCGAAGACCTCGAGCACGATCAAGCCCCAGCTTTCGCCGTCTTCGAGTTCGAGGCCCAGTTCCTTCGCCGCGGCGGCCGCCTGGTCGGCGTCCATTTCGCTGAAGTCGACGCCGGTCTTGTCCTGGATCAGCTCCAGCATCGGGACGCGGGCCCAGTCCTTGTCGATCTCGATCTCATGATCGCGGAAGGCGAGGGTTTCCTTGCCGACCACGTTCCTGGCGACGTCGCGGAAGATGGATTCCGTGAGCGTCATCATGTCGTGGTAATCGGCGTAGGCCTGGTAGAGCTCGATGGTGGTGAACTCGGGGTTGTGCTTGGGCG